>NZ_CP159992.1:387500-702500 GCF_040702995.1 Paenibacillus sp. AN1007 | reverse complement strand
ATGCCCTCTGGCTTTGGTGTTACTGGCTGTGTAGGGATTTTGACTTTCATACCAATATCCAGCTTGTCGGGGTCTGCAATCTGCGGATTGGCCGCAATTAATTTGTCCAGCGCTACATTGTATTTTTGAGACAGCAGATATAAGGTGTCGCCTTTTTTTACCATGTGTATTTTCACAGGGAACTAACCTCCTAGACGTCATACTTGGGCAGTACATTCGCCCATACCGTTACTACATCCTATGCAGTAACCGGGCTAATGACATCATTTGAACAAAAAAAATCCTCCCGTCTTCTAAAATTCCACATACACGAGGCATGCAGCATTTTATCGGACAAGGAGAATTCCTGTTATTTATTCAGTTAAACGTAAACTGTCTATTCCCACACCTTGTAACCGTCTTTGTCGACAATCTGACGGAAAGCTTCAAGCAATTGCAAAGTAACTGGGCCTGCTGTACCAGAACCAATCGTTCTGCCATCCACTTCACAAGCCGCAATAACTTCCGCAGCCGTTCCTGTGAAGAATACTTCGTCAGCAATGTACACATCATGAAGGGTGAAAGGCACTTCTTTTAACTCAATACCCAACTCCCCGCACAGATCAATAATCGCTTGACGGGTGATGCCTTCGAGTGCTCCAAGGTAACAAGGAGGAGTATACACTACACCGTTTTTGATAATGAAAATGTTATCGCTTGAACCCTCGGTTACGTAGCCTTGTGAGTTCAGCATAATGGCCTCACCTGCACCCGAATAGTTCGACTGCAATTTGACAAGGATGTTGTTCAGATAGTTGAGGGATTTGATCTTCGGATTCAGCGCATCCGGGATGTTGCGGCGCTGTGATACGGAAACGGCCTTCAATCCAATAAGATAAGCTTCTTCTGGATAGATCGCCAGCTGTTCCACAATAATGATCACGGAAGCTTTAGGGCAGCGGGTCGGGTCAAGACCCAGATTGCCGGGTCCGCGTGAAACGATCAGACGAATATAACCATTACGCATATCGTTGCGGCGCACCGTTTCAGCCATCACTTCAAGCATCTCATCGTAAGACAGCGGAATGTTCAAACTGATGGATTTTGCCGAATCATACAAGCGATCCAAGTGTGCCTTGCATCTGAAAATATTGCCATTGTAAATCCGAATACCTTCGAAGATCCCATCTCCGTACAAAAAACCATGGTCATACACCGAAACTTTTGCATTCTCCTTGGTTACATACTGACCATCCAAATAGATCCATTGTTCTGCCACGACTACCTGCACCTCCATTAAATATGCATTTCCCATATTTCCGAAACATAATAACTTGTCCATCTTACATCAAAAATAACGGAAAAACTCTCTTATTTCGCACAGACGCTGATGACTTCTTTACATTATCCAACCACTATCCGGTTATTTCCGTGAAGGGTATGTATAACATGGATAACTGCCAAGAACACGCACCTGACAATTCAACGCCTCGATTTCGGCCATGGCTGCCGTGAGCAGTACGGAATCAACCGTTTCAATGACATCAATGTAAAAATAGTAGCTGCCTAATCGTTTTTTCGTTGGACGAGATTCAAGACGGGTCAAGTTCAGCTTTCTCCACGCAAAAGCGGAGAGCACTTGATGAAGCGCACCCGGTGCATCCTCAGGCAGCGTTACAAGCAGACTGGTCTTCACATGATCAGGTTCACGCGGAATGCTGACGGGTTCATGGCCAATGAGTACAAAACGGGTGTAGTTATTGTCATGATCCGTTACCCGTTCAGCCATGATATCAAGACCATGCTTTTGAGCTGCAAGCTTTGTACCGATTGCCACCCAACCTTTGCCCGGATTTCTCTTCACAATCTCCACTGCTTCAGCGGTGCTGTTCACACCTTCGAGGTCTGCATCAGGTGAATGCTGCCGAATAAAATTCTGACACTGGGGGATTGCCACAGGATGGGACATGATCTTGGTGATTTTACCAAAATCATATGTGCCATCCTCCGTGACGAATTCATTTCCATGTCCAATGATATTCTGAATGGAGGGATATACCCACTCTGCCTGCATCGGGATATCCACTTCATTAACAAGCCAGTCCATATGCAGGCTAACGGAGCCTTCAATCGTATTTTCAAACGGAATCACGCTGTACTGTACACTCCCGCTATCAACAGCACGAAAAATGTCGGAAATGAGTTTGGAATGCTGCAAATCGAGTGCTTCTCCATTAAAAAGGAAATCGATCGCCTCGTGTGAAACCGATCCCTCAGGCAATACTGCAATTCGTTTCATGCGTTAACTTCCCCTTTGATTCTGTCCAAAAAAGGACGTTCATCTTGATCCGGCAGTATAACAGTGCCGTCCAGATCCGGGTCCAGCCACAAAGCAGAGGCAGTAATCCCCTCCTGCTTCATAACCCCCATTAAGTATTGCTCCAGCTCTGACTTCCGGGTATCATGACGATCCACCAATGCAAGAACCGTTGGCCCCGCCCCACTTAGTGCAGCCCCCAATGCGCCATGTTCGGCAGCCTGCTCCAGAATCTGCGTCATGCCGGGTACCAGTGATGCACGATATGGCTGATGGATCCGATCCGACATCGCCTTTTGAATCATATCGAGCCGCCCACTGGCTAATGCAGCGACAAGCAATGATGAACGACTCACGTTGTGCACAACATCGGACTTACCAAACTGCTTGGGAACAACATCTCTTGCTTTTGAAGTGGACAGCTGGAAGTCCGGCACAATGACCAAAGCTTGCAAATCCTGATGAGGTTCAATACGAATATAGTCGACATCCTGCCCGTCCCAAGCTGCAGTAATGATTCCTCCGCACAACGATGCCCCGACATTGTCGGGATGTTTCTCCAGCGCAGTGGCCATATCCAGCAGTTTATCATTCGATAACGGGCTGCCAATCAATGCATTGGCACCGGCAAGTGCAGCAACAATTGCCGATGCACTGCTTCCAAGTCCCCGAGTGAGGGGGATGTCGGAATACATCGAAATTTCAAGCTCAGGCACAGACACCCCTGCTTCATCAAATACCATCTGCGCGACTTCATAGATCAGATTGGATTTATCCACAGGCAGACCCGTCAGATGTTCTCCGTATAGATGAAGTACCGTCTGTGCTGCCGGTTTGATCTCAAGCCAGGCATATAAAGACAAGGCCATGCCCAGGGTATCAAACCCTGGACCGAGATTGGCTGTGCTTGCCGGGACTTTTACGGTTACTTTTTCACGCAAGCTCATACAGACTGCTGCTCCAGTTGGGCAATAGCTGCCATAACCGCTTCTTCCGTATCTTCAACAACCAGCGGCTCCACGGCTGCCGTCTGAATGGCCACATTCGGGTCTTTCAGCCCGTTACCCGTTAACACACATACAACGGTTTCCCCGCCTTTGAAGTAGCCTTCACTATGCAGTTTGTACACACCAGCCACCGATGCAGCAGAAGCAGGTTCAGCAAACACCCCTTCACGCGCTGCAATAGTGCGGTAAGCTGCCAAAATTTCTTCATCTGTAACATAGTTGATCTGTCCGCCAGACTCCTCGGCTGCAGCCACTGCTGTTTTCCAGCTGGCAGGGTTACCGATTCGAATCGCTGTAGCTACAGTTTCCGGCTCAAGAATAGGCTCTCCTTTTACGATAGCCATAGCGCCTTCTGCCTCAAAGCCGACCATGCGCGGCAATGTGCTTGATTTCCCTGCCTCTTTATACTCTTTAAAGCCTTTCCAGTATGCCGAGATATTACCCGCGTTACCAACGGGGATAGCAAGAACGTCAGGCGCTTCACCCAACTGCTCAACCACTTCAAAAGCAGCTGTTTTCTGCCCCTCAATCCGGTACGGGTTGACAGAGTTCACAAGTGTAATGGGGTGTTTAGCCGTAATTTCACGTACAATCTCAAGCGCACGGTCGAAGTTACCATTGATTGCGATAACTTTGGCACCGTAGATCATCGCTTGAGCCAGTTTACCCAAAGCAATATTATTATTCGGAATCAGCACGATACAATTAAGCCCACCGCGTGCGGCATAGGCTGCAGCGCTTGCGGATGTATTCCCAGTAGATGCACACATAATCGTACGACTGCCCTCTTCTATTGCCTTAGCAACAGCCATCACCATTCCGCGATCCTTAAATGAGCCTGTAGGATTCAAACCTTCATATTTGAAATACAGATTTAAACCGAGTTCTTTCGATAGATTCTCTGCATGAATCAGCGGTGTATTACCTTCCTGCAGTGTAAGCTGAGGGGTATTCTCATTCACGGGCAGATGCTCTTTGTACGTTTGCAATAGTCCTTGATATCTCATTGTGGGTAAACTCCTTTATGATGAATTAATCAAAATGATTGAATAAATGGTGGATCAATAAAAATTCATAATGTGAACCTGTGCTTCTGTTGATTTGTTTTTCATTCACAGCTGTTCTTTAAAAACTATCCCTCAACGCGGTAAACACTCTTGATCCGGCGAATCACATTTAGGGACTCAAAATGTCTGAGCACCTTATCCATACTCGCTTTGCTTGCGTTATGCGTGACAATAATGATCTCGGCATCCGGATTATGCTCATTTGGCTGCTGCACGACCGAGGCCAAACTGACTTCATACTCCGCAAAAATCTGCGTAATCTGTGCCAATACACCCGCTTTGTCGTCCACGTGCAGTAAAATAAAGTTTTTCGAGAAGATCTGCTCGTCACTTTGCAGCCTCTTCTGCTTATAAGGCACTATTGCCTTCAATCCATTTACGCCAAGCTTGAGGTTTTTGGTTACGGCGACAATATCCGCGACGACAGAAGTGGCTGTCGGCAGTTCACCCGCACCTGCACCGTAAAACATCGTCTCCCCTACCGCCTCACCATGCACATAAACTGCGTTGAACACACCATTTACCGATGCAATCGGATGATTCTGTCGAACCATCGTAGGCTGCACACTAATCGTAATTTCATCATCGATGCGATCTGCGATTCCAAGCAGCTTCAGCTCATATCCCAGTCTTTTGGCGTACGCGATATCCTCACGTGTGACCGAAGAGATTCCTTTTACAGTAACATCCTTCAGCTCCACATTCGTACGGAAACCGAGGGTGCCCAAGATTGCCATTTTACGAGCAGCATCGAGTCCTTCCACATCCGAGGTCGGGTCTGTTTCCGCGTACCCTAAAGCCTGTGCTTCCGCTAGCACCTCTTCATAGGATGCTCCTTCCTGGCTCATTTTCGTAAGTATATAATTCGTCGTGCCGTTCACAATACCCATAATCCGGGTGATCCGGTCAGAAGAGAAACCTTCGATCAGTGTACGGATAATCGGGATGCCGCCAGCCACACTCGCTTCATAGAACACGTCACACTGCTTCTCCTGTGCCTTTGCCAGAATCTCCGAACCATGCAGTGCCATAAGGTCTTTGTTCGCTGTTACGATATGTTTCCCACGTTCCAGCGCTTCAAGGATATATTCTTTTGTCTGATCGATGCCGCCCATCACTTCGACGATCACATCAATGTCCGGATGGCGAATGACATCCCAAGGGTTCTCTGTCAGCTTCGCCCGGTCTATGGGGATGACACGATCCTTCTCTGTGTTCTTCACAGCGATTTTCTCGATGATAATCGGCGACCCAACCTGACTGCTCAGATCTTCCTGATTTCCTTCCACAATTCGGACAACGCCCGTTCCAACCGTGCCCAGGCCTAACAATCCGACTTTTACCGGTTTCACTAACGACCTACCCCCTATTGTCTGCTCCTGTATTCTCAAAGCCCGATTAACCTTGGCCTACGATCCTTGTGCGCTTCACCCCGGGCATATCCTGCATTCGGTCCAGCATTTCTCCAATCTCTCCATGCAGATGCGTCGTTTCCACGGAAATAACAACATTGGCTCTTCCCTGAAGCGGAATACTCTGATTAATTGTAAGTACGTTGGCCCCGTAACCTGCGAAATGCCCGAGTACACGAGACAAAATTCCTGACTGATGCTCCAGATCAATCGAGATCGTTACGATTCGCTCGCGCTCCAACTGATTGATGAGATGGATTCCATCTTTGTACTTGTAAAAGGCACTCCGGCTTAATCCGACCTGCTCGACAGCCTCATGCACTGTTTTGACATCACCAGAAGCAAGCAGTTCTTTCACCTGCATTGTTTTTACCACAGCCTCGGGCAAAATATCTTCCCGTACTAAGTAATAGCGTTCATTCACAGAACGTCCTCTCCTCAAAGACTCATGTATTCATATAGTGGACATTATATAGGATGATTCACAAAAGGGCAATACGTGACATGTCTATTTTTCTAAAAAACTATTTCTCACAGTATACAGGCTTATGCCCCTCCCATGTCAGAAAAACAAAAAAAACGCAGCGTCACGGGTAACTTCCCGCTTCACTGCGTCCTTGTTTGTGAGAAACAGCGGCTTAATAGTAACTGCTGCTTTCCACGAATTCAAACTCGAAATCGCCAATCCGTACAATGGTGCCTTCCACGGCGCCGCGTTTACGAAGCTCATCATCTACACCCATGTAACGAAGTGTACGTGCCAGCTTCAGAATCGCTTCGTGTGAATTCAACTGCATCCGTTTCATCATACGATCAATCTTGGCACTTTCCACAATAAACGTATCGTTCTCACGCACAATGCGGAAACCTTCGTCCTCTTTTTTCTCCAAGCTGTATACTTTACGCTCGGAGAGCTCAGCCACTTCTTCTACTTCAGGTTCATCCGGAATCTGATCCAGCAGATCAGCCGCACGGTACAGCAGTTCCTGAATACCTTGACGCGTCAGAGAGGAAATAGGCATCACTTCAATATCCGATTTCACTTCGCGAACCTGCTGTAAAAATTGCTCCAAATTGGCTTCGGAATCCGGCATATCCATTTTGTTCGCTGCCACAACCTGCGGTCTCTCGGCGAGCACCGGATTGTACAGTCTCAGCTCATCATTGATCTTCTGCCAGTCTTCAAAAGGATCACGACCCTCGGAACCAGACATATCCACAACATGAATAATTACCCTTGTCCGCTCAACATGCCGCAGGAACTCATGGCCCAGTCCGACACCCTCATGTGCCCCTTCAATCAGACCTGGCAAATCCGCCATGACAAAGCTGCGGCCTTCACCTACATCCACGACACCCAGGTTAGGCGTGATGGTTGTAAAGTGATACGCTCCTATCTTAGGCTTCGCTGCCGAAACAACGGACAACAGGGTAGATTTTCCGACACTCGGGAAACCGACCAGCCCTACATCCGCCATGACTTTAAGCTCAAGCACAATGTAACGCTCTTCGCCTTCTTCACCATTCTCGGCAAGCTCAGGTGCAGGGTTTCTCGGCGTTGCAAATCGAATGTTTCCCCGACCGCCCCGGCCGCCTTTGGCAACGACAACCTGCTGACCATGACGTGTCAGATCGGCCAGAACCTCTCCGCTGTCCTCATCGATAATCACCGTACCTGGCGGGATGCGCACGATCATATTCTCCGCATTTGCACCATGCTGGCTTTTGTTACGTCCTTTTTCCCCGCGCGGGGCTTTGAAGTGACGCTGATAGCGAAAGTCCATCAATGTCCGCAGACCTTCATCTACCCGAAAAATAATATCGGCACCCCGGCCGCCATCCCCGCCTGCAGGTCCGCCTTCCGGTACATACTTCTCCCGACGGAATGAAACGATACCGTCCCCGCCATCTCCTGCTTTTACGTAAATCTTCGCTTTATCAACAAACATTAGTTACCCCTTCTTCCTATATTCCACAAGGCATTCTGAATTGTATAAACGTATCCCCAGACGGAAGCTGCTCCGTTCTGACTTTTTTACCTTTGAGTACGGCTGTTAGCTGCCGCAGCGTTTCCGGATCGGGGGTTTGATCACCGTCCAGCCGGACGACCACATCTCCATGATCCTGTCCGAAGTTCAAGGTCAGTTTGCGAACCTCTCCCCAAGACGACCGGCCGCCGCCATATTGATAGGCCCGGATTGCATCCGCAATCGCCCCCGTAAGCGACTCGCCATCCTCGGGAGAGACCAGAGCACTGAGCTGCAGTTCTTCCTCCACTTCCACATGCAATTCCAGCGCTACTCCACTGGCCCGGAAAGACTGCAAATAAAATACGAGGGAAGGGATGCCTAATTTGGATATCCGGCTTTCTTCCGTAACCCGCTCTTTTATTCTTTCCACACACTGCAGGGATTTATCAAGTTTGCCCAGTCTGAGATATCCATATAACACCTGAAGGTCGTTCATCCAGTCATGCCGATGATGATTTAATGAAGCTATTGCGGTTTTTTCCATGGATTGTATGATGGTTTTGCGTTCCGCTTCCGCCTGCCTTTTCAGCGCATATACAGAAATGGACATCGCCGCAACGGACCACAATGCGCACACGACGCTCGCGAAGGGCGCCGGATACAGCACAACGAAAACCAAAGGAATCACAAGTGAACATGCCGCAATCCACGGCACTCTTTTCCAGGATCTCATGGCTTCTCCCCGTTCTAACAAAACTCGGTTGGTTTAGACCCACCGTAACCAAGTATAACATGTCTTTTCTGCCAGTTCATTATCGAATAGTCGTTCAATGCAAAAAACCTCCGGCAAAAATGCCGAAGGCTCCTTAGGCGGAATGCCGGTATTAAGCTTCTACTGCCGCTGCTACTGGAGCAACGTCAACAGGGTAGATGCTTACTTTTTTGCGATCGCGACCCCAACGTTCGAATTTAACAACGCCGTCGATTTTCGCGAACAAAGTGTCATCTTTACCGATACCCACGTTTGTTCCTGGGTGAATTTTCGTTCCGCGTTGGCGAACGAGAATGCTGCCACCAGTTACAGTTTGGCCATCTGCACGTTTAACACCCAGACGTTGTGCATTACTGTCACGTCCGTTCTTCGTGGAACCTACACCTTTTTTCGATGCGAACAACTGAAGATTTAATTTCAACATGATTGGTTTTCCTCCTTCTTTGCTTATTGATGCTGCTGTATTTGAATATACTTCCCGTATGACTCTTCAATATTAGAGAGCATAACTACCATGGATTCGAGCAACAACTGTACCTGAGAAAAGTTTTCCCCTTTTGTCAGCATTGGCAAAGAACCACTCAGAAAGCCATTCTTCATCTTGGCATCCATCTCGACACCAGTCAATGCTTCAATCGAGTTCACTGTACCTACTGTTACAGCAGATACCCCGGCACATACGATATCTTCTCCCCGCTTGGCAAAATTGGCATGCCCTTCGATGGAAAAACGTTCGATGTTCCCGTCCTCATCACGAAAGATTTGAACGATAATCACTTATCGCACCTTCTTACGCTTTGATTTTTTCGATAGTTACTTTAGTGTACGGTTGACGGTGACCTTGCTTCACATGGTAGTTCTTTTTAGGTTTGTATTTGTATACAACAACCTTTTGACCTTTGCCATGTTTCTCCACTTTAGCCGTTACAGTAGCTCCGGAAACCAATGGTGTACCTGCTGTCAAACCTTGATCGTTAGATACAGCCAGGACACGGTCGAACGTTACGCTTTCGCCGTCGTTCGCATTCAATTTCTCGATGAACAGAACATCGCCCTCTTGGACTTTGTACTGTTTGCCGCCTGTTTCAATAATTGCGTACATTTGCCTTGCACCTCCTCATGTCTCAGACTCGCCCGTACTCAGGTGGCACTCCTTGCGGAACTGCGCTTATACCTAGCCAGTGCGGTTACAGCATGTGCAAGACCAATAGGCTAAACACATACTTGACGATTATATCACGCTGTACAGCAAAAATCAATGCAAAGGTGAAATATATCTTTTGCCCGTTCCGTGACAGGAAGAACAAGCCTCTACATAGGGCAGTGTGCTCTCTTCTCTCACCTTTTTACGAGTCAGCTCAAGCAATCCCAGCTTGGTCCATCCCAAAACAAAAGCTTTAGTCCGGTCCTTACGCAGCTCCTGCTCCAGCGCCGCTGCGACTTCGTATCGATTCTGTGCCTCTTCCATATCAATGAAATCCACGATAATCATGCCGCCGATGTCCCGGAGCCGCATCAGCCTCGCAATCTCTACTGCGGCCTGCATGTTGGTTTCGGTTACCGTTTCCTCCAGGCTGTCCCCGCCAGCCCCTATATATTTGCCTGTATTCACATCGATTACCGTTAATGCTTCGGTATGATCAATGACGATATATCCACCTCCAGGCAGCCATACTTTGCGGGCAAAATCTTTGTTCAGCTGCTCCTGTACGCCGTATGCATCAAAGATAGATTCTGTTCCCGAATACACATGAACACGGGGCTCGTGTCCAGGACAGATCTCTTCAAGGAGTGCCCGGATTACCCCGGCCTGTCCTTCGCTATCGGTAATTACCTCGTCACTGCCAGGAGTATACACATCTCTGATGACTCGCTGAATCATGCTGTGATCCCGGTGCAGCAGGCTCGGAGAAGGCAAATTGTTTGCTTTTTCTCGGATCAGAAGCCACTGTGAACGTAACGTCTCCAAATCAATCTGAATCGCCTCATACTGTTCCTCAGCAGATACAGTACGTATAATCAGCCCTTCTTCATGCCGGCGCAGCTGCTCTCCCATCGCTTTGAGACGGGACCGATCTCCCTCCCGGGCAATTCTTTTGGAGACAGCCACGTAACCCGCTTCAGGCATATAGACAAGCCAGCGGCCCGGAAGTGAATAGTGCGTAGTCACCCGGGCTCCTTTGCTTCCTACTGGTTCCTTCAGAACTTGTACAATCAATTCCTGACCCGGACGCAGCAGCTTCCGAGATGGAAGGTTTTACTTTGGGCTGTTTCTCCAGATGAGGATGAAGCACATCATCCACATACAGAAAAGCATTTTTTTTCTGACCGATATCCACAAAGGCAGCCTGCATACCCGGTAACACGTTAACTACCCGTCCCTTGAAAAAAGAACCCAGCAGACCGCGCTCTCGTGTACGCTCTGCCGTGAATTCCACAGCTTTGCCTTCTTCCAGAAGCGCCATTTGCATGAGGTTAGGTTCATTATGTACAATCATTTGTTTCATGGCTTCACCTCTAGAAGACACTTCAATTCATCCACATCCATTTCGTAATATATACAAGTCGAACTAAAATTGATTTATACAGGCACTTCGATGACAGAATGCATTGATTATCTTAATTGTATTTACCCCGTTCAAGAACAGATCCATCAGCAGACATCATCATTTATCCGCATTTTGTTGAAAATAGGAACCGATCACGCGCTGCTCTGGCAGCACTGCCATGATATGTCCCTGTTTATTCATAACGTATACCATATGGTACCTTTCTCTTTTTAATAGACGCAAAATAGTGTCCAAAGGTTTCGCCGGGAACGAGATTATTGGCTGGGCCAAACTGCCTGCAGCCGCATGCCGGACGAAAACAGCTTCACGGTTCATCAGGAAACGGATAAAGCGATAAGGCACATTTCGATAATCGGTAAAGTTGGAGTAAAACAAAAAAAGACCAATTAACAAAAGGTTTAAAGGAAGTCCGTAATTCCCCGAGATCCACTGGATGACTGCAGCCAAAATAACCCCTGCGCTGCACAGGATACTGATGCGGTAAGTCCACATAAGTGTGGTATAGTATGGGGCCCACAGGCTGACCAGTGCTTGGACGATTTTACCGCCATCCAGTGGTAAAACAGGCAGCAGATTAAACAGAGCAATGAGCATATTCGCCTGAATGATATAATCCAGAAACACCGGATCACCCAACTGGAAATGACGCAGCAGCAGCACAACGCCAACCATCAGCAGGTTCTGGAGCGGCCCAGCCAAGGCAATAACGATCTCGCGATAAGCTGTCAGTTTCCCCCCATCTTCAATAACCGCCACGCCTCCAAAAGGAAGCATCTGTATCGATAACACACGGCAGCCCAGAAGGGCTGCCGCAGCAGCATGTCCGCATTCATGAATAAAAACGATCGCAAAGAGTGTAATCAGTTCAATAAAATGTCCAGTCAGCAGGGATGTCATCATGATAATCACAAAAAAAGGGTGAAGCGAGAGGCGCACCCCCCATACCCTAATCAAGGGCGACGACTTCCGCAGGGTCCACGTACTCTTCTCCTTCTTTTATCGCAAAATAGAGCGCAGCCGGCTGTTCACTGCTCCCTGCTTTCATACTTCCTACAGCACTGCCTGCTTCAACCCAATCATTGACCTGGACGTCACTCGCATTCATTCGGCCGTAAATGGCTTTCACCTTGCCGGTATGCTGGATCACAACGGTATAGCCGCTGGATGCATCTCCAAGAACCTCAAGTACGCGTCCAGCGCCAGAGCTTACCACCTGCACAAGTCCTCCTGCTCGCACGCCATCGGGAACAATCTCGATTCCTTTCAAACTAAGTGCAAACGGTTGAACCACCGTTCCTGAGACCGGCTTACTTAGAAGCTGCCGAACGCCAGCACCGTTCACGGCATCAGTGGTATGTCCAAGCACAGGCAGAAAGGAGGGCGTACCGCCAAAATTCCGTTCATACCAAGCGGCAGCCGCTGCAAAATCCATATCGTTATGAAGTGCATCGGCAATGACGGTTTTAGGAGGTATGGTCCATGATGCGTTTAGCTGGAACAGTCCCCACACTCCTGCAAATAAAACGGCACTAACAATGGTCCGCCGCAGCAGTGATCGGATTAGCTTAAACCCGGGACGCCCTGAGGGTCCGATATGTCCATTCTCTTTTTTCCACAGCCATTCCGGGTCTCTTTCCTGTGTTTCCTCTACAAAAACAAACGGCTTCTGCCGGATCGATTCATCCTGTTCACTTCTTCTTTCCTTGTCCGTACTTCGCTCTTCACTACGATCTGTGCTTCTCCCTCTGTCTCTTTCCCGTTCTCTGTCCCATTGAAAAACAGGCTTCTGTTCCTGAAATACTTCATGCACTGCACCATCCATCAGCCGTCGAATTCGCTCTTCTCTTCTCTGTTTGATTCTCAGTTTCGTATTCATCAAATGTCCTCCCGCCGAGGCTTGTTTACTACATCCTATGAAACAATAGAGGGAATTATGAACAAGCCCATATACAGAACCTTAAATAAACTCAAAGCTTGAACAAGAGCAAGGTAGGGGGCTTAATATGATGTATAACGTGCGGCTGTTATGAAATCAATTGATAAAAGGGGCTAATGAGCGAGTAAACGAAAGAACAAGAACATACAAAAAAGCCGGGTACACCGTCCCGGCTCTGATACATTCAATCTTATTCAGCGATGTTCAATGTTCGTTTATGCTGAACAGCATACCTTACCCCATTCCGAAAAATTTCTTAAAACGGGAAAACGCGCCCTTTTTCTGCTCCAGCTGCATTAATGGCACGGTGTCTCCCAAAATTCTTCTTGCAATATTGCGATAGGCAATGGCGGCAAGTGAATCCGGGTTCATCACTGTGGGTTCACCTGAATTGGCGGCTTTGATGACAAGTTCATCATCCGGCACAATTCCAATCAGGTCGATGTTAAGTACTTGTAAAATACCATCGATATCGAGCATGTCACCTGACTTCACCATATTGTTGCGAATCCGGTTCACCACCAGCTTTGGTGACTGGATATGTGAACTCTCCAGCAATCCGATGACACGATCCGCATCACGAACCGCTGCATTTTCCGGTGTAGTGACCACGATGGCTTGATCTGCTCCTGCTACCGCATTTTTGAATCCCTGCTCAATCCCTGCCGGGCAGTCAATAATAACGTATTCAAAATCTTTTTTAAGTTCCAGGATGATATCCTTTACCTGTTCTGGCGATACAGAGTTTTTGTCTCTCGTCTGCGCTGCAGGCAGCATGTATAATTCTTCGAACCGCTTGTCTTTCACCAAAGCCTGATTCAGACGGCAGCGGCCATCCGCAACGTCGCACAGATCGTAAATAATGCGATTCTCGAGTCCCATCACAACATCCAGATTACGAAGGCCGATATCGGTATCGACCAGACAAACCTTTTTGCCGAGCAGCGCCAGCGCTGTCCCGATGTTTGCCGAGGTGGTCGTCTTACCTACGCCGCCTTTACCCGAAGTGATCACGATCGCCTCTCCCATGAGCTACACTCCTTTAAACACATTAAAATCTCGGCGCAACCGAACGATATTGCTCATCTTGTCGATCTGCATCTGATTGTCCTGCAAATAAGCAAATTCCATTCCGGTTTCACGGCTCTCCCATTCATCCGGAGGACGGCTGATCACATCTGCAATACGCAGCTGTGTCGGTGCGAACACCGATGCGGCAATAATCGCCTCTTCGTCCCCGCTGATTCCGGCATGAGCCATACCTCTGAGTGAACCCAATACATATATATCTCCAGTACACGTCACCGTGCCGCCTGGATTGATATCTCCAAGAAAGAGGAGATTTCCCTCATGATGAAGCACCTGTCCTGAGCGTACCATGCCGCACATCGTCACAATCGGCGGGGGACCTTTGACCTGCTCGACAAGTGCAGGCGAGTCAATGGACCGGATCAGCAGATTTCCTTTTTGCTTCAATATATCCAGAATCTCATCTTTCTGGTCTTCTGTAACTTCCCGCGCTCCCAGCTTGATATCCACATGAACAATCGGTCCGGTCAAAATATTTTGATGGCTGTGTTCCAGCTTATAGCGGAGCTCATAGAGCAATTCCTCGAATTCACATTGATCGTCCAACAGGAAAACCAGGCCGTCTCGGATGCCTTTAATCGTTACGTGATTCGATTTTACCGTCATAAGCCTGTCCCTCCCATCTCATTACATTTCGTGCCCCGGTCCCCAAGTTCCTGCTTTATATTCCACAAATGTCATCAGGAAGCTTCGTCTGCCTTGCTTCTCGGCTGCCCGATCTTCTCCAGTTGTTTGCGCAGCGGAACATAAATAATCAAGGCAAACACAAAGTGAACAAACAGATTAGGGATCATGTATTCAATCAACGCCCAGTCGTAGGTCACATGATTAAGCTGGAAGAGTTTGTATAAGAAAAATAACATCGTATCATTCAGCAGACTTCCGAGCAGGACAACCGAAACCATAATAGGCAGCGGTGCACGAGGTGCTTGAAATATCAATCCCATCATATAAGCGGACAGTCCCATCGAGAATCCATAAGGGCCAATCATCTCCCCGTAGAAGACGACGTCATGCAGAAGACCAAACAATATGCCCAAGACCAAGGCCGTATGCCGGTGATGATAAACAGCAAAAAACAGAATAACGATATAGACCAGGTTAGCTGAAATACGCATCTGCCAAGCCGAAGGAATGATCTGCGGCAGAATCGTATCTTCGGCGATGAACAGCACGAACAGTAACAGAAACAGGACCTGTTTGCGTGTTACCATCACTCTTTAACCTCAGGCGGAATGATCACAATCAGCTCTTTCCAGTCGAGGAAGCTTGCATATGGCTCAATTGTAGCAGTCTTCGTCAAACCATACTCGCTTTTCTCAATACTCTTCACTTCACCGATGCGCATATACTTCGGAAAATTGTTAATGATGCCGGATGAGATGATCTCATCACCCTTTGCAATATTGGAATCTTCCGAAATCTTCGTCATCTTCAGCATACCGCTCTTCGGATCATAACTTTCGATCATGCCAAACACTTTCTCTTTACCTAAAGCCGTAGCCGCAATCGCATTCGACGTTGGATCATTGGCATTCATGGAAGTTAGCAGGTTCACCGTTGACGTATACGCGCTGACATGACTGACTACCCCAACCAGTCCTTTCTGTGAAGTAACCGCCATGCCCGGTTTAATGCCTGCATTTTCCCCGATATCAATGTTAATCGTTCTGCTGTTCGGATCGGAATTGGCACTGATGACCTGAGCTATTCGCGAGCCGTAGTTATACCGATTCTCCTGCTCTTTCGTAAAGTTAAGGGCCTTCCGAAGCCCCAGATTTTCTTGCTCCATTTCATTGAACTTCAACCGGTCCCTAGTGTAGTGTCCCATTGCAATACGCAGCTCTTCATTTTCCTGATATACCGCACGCATGTTCGCCACATCTTTGAAAAAGCCCGCTACATAAGAGGCGGGCTTGTAAAATACGTATTGTACAAATCCAACTGAATCCTTAAGGAATTTCTCCGGCCAGGATAAAGTGGCTCGCGGACTAAGCGTAAAGCCCATCAGCGCGATAAATGTAACAAGGCCCACCAGCAAAACAAAAAGTCTTTTGTTACCCAGCAGTTTAAACAGTTCCAACACCCTCTAACATCCATTATTCTCTTCCGAGCCCAGCCCGGCGGGGAGACATCAAACCTGAAGTCCCTGCGAGAATATCAGTCAATCCTCCCCTGTTAAGCGGGTTACAGCTCTCCCGGAATATCCGGGCACTTCTTTTAATGTGCCGCCTGATCAGGATCAGACAAGCAAGCTGCCAATTAACGCTTGGAACGAACTGCTGAACTGCTTCTGCTTTTGAACATATGAATATTCTCCAGTGCTTTACCTGTTCCGATGGCCACACAATCCAGTGGGTTCTCTGCTACAATAACAGGCATTCCTGTCTCACCAGCGAGCAGTTTGTCCAGATTGCGAAGCAGAGCCCCGCCGCCTGTCAGAACAATTCCGCGGTCCATAATGTCCGCAGCAAGCTCGGGAGGACATTTCTCAAGTGTTACTTTAACGGCTTCGATGATGGCATTTACGGTATCTGCCAGAGCTTCGCTGATTTCGTCCGAAGTAATGGTAATTGTCTTCGGCAGACCTGTCACCAGGTCGCGACCACGAATCTCCATCGTTTCTACTTGCTCCAGCGGCATAGCTGATCCGATATCCATTTTGAGCTGCTCGGACGTACGCTCACCGATCATGAGATTATACTGGCGTTTGATGTATTGAATGACGGACTCATCCATCTCGTCACCCGCAACACGCACCGAACGGCTTGTTACAATACCGCCAAGCGAGATGACAGCTACTTCTGTTGTCCCCCCACCAATATCAACAACCATACTGCCTGTCGGCTCCCAAACCGGCAGGTCTGCACCAATGGCAGCTGCAAACGGCTCTTCAATCGTGTAAGCCTCGCGTGCGCCCGCTTGTTTGGTTGCATCTTCCACAGCCCGCTGCTCTACTGCCGTGATTCCGGACGGTACACATACCATTACGTTCGGATGACGCTGGAACATGGAACGCTGTTTCTGAGCCTGACGAATAAAATATTTAATCATCGTTGCTGTTGTATCAAAGTCAGCGATTACGCCGTCCTTCATTGGACGAATGGCACGAATGTTGCCAGGCGTACGTCCGATCATTTTTTTAGCAGACTCACCTACTGCCTCAATGCTTTTTGTATCCGTACGCAGAGCGACTACCGAAGGTTCGCGCACCACAATTCCTTTACCTCGTACATAAACCAGCGTATTCGCTGTCCCCAAATCAATACCCAGATCTTTCGTAAAACCACCAAACATGACGTATTCTCCTTTTCTGCCTCATATTGCCGCTCCTCTTTCATGACAAGAGCGTAATTTTCATTTCCACGAAACCGTGGAGCTAATATTCGCATTTTGTATTTTCGATCTTAAAAATAAAGTGAACCTATCTTTAACGGTCACATCCGTTATCATTCATAGGAAAACATCAACGCCAACCATTATATTATACCAAGCCCTTCTCCTTCAAACTTACGTACGTTCCATCACCAATAACAAGATGATCCAGAACGTCAATGCCCACGATAGCGCCGGCTTCGATCAGTCTTTTCGTTATCTGAATATCTTCCGGGCTGGGCGTTGGATCACCACTGGGATGGTTGTGTGCACACACAATCGAGGCACTGCTGCATTTGATGGCGGCACGAAATACTTCACGCGGATGTACAATCGAAGCATTAAGGCTGCCCATGGAGAGTGTTTCCTGAGCTATGATATGATTTTTGCTGTTCAAAAAGAGACACACAAAATGCTCTTTCTGCAAATAACGAAGCTGCTCCATCAAAACATCCGCAGCATCACGCGGTGTACGGATTGTGGTCGAAGGGGCAAGTCGGCTCTTCGCGATTCGATGGCCTAGCTCAATACCGGCTTTAAGCTGAACCGCTTTGGCTTGTCCAATGCCTTTCATTGCCGTCAATTCTTCAAGGCTCAGATCCATTAGCGAGCGGACGCCGCCTGCTTCATTAAGAATCCGCTGTGCCATATGCACAGCAGATTCCTGTCTTGTTCCTGTTCGAAGTAAGATAGCCAGCAATTCGGCATGACTCAAGGCGCCCGCCCCATATTCCATCATGCGTTCTCTCGGGCGTTCTTCCTGGGGGATGTCGCGCATCATATATTGAGGCGACTCCATATATTCCCTCTTTTCACAGCATTCATTTTGATTATGTTCGCGGCAGGACGTATACGCCAAATCCCTCCAGCATATCACTGAGTAAAGATAAAGGCAGACCCACGACGTTAAAGTAACATCCTTCAATGCGGTCGATCAGTGAAGCGCCAATACCTTGAATAGCGTACGATCCTGCTTTGTCCGAAGGTTCTCCCGTCTTCACGTAAGCACGAATAGTGTCTTCAGACAGCTCCTTCATCGTAACATTCGTCTGGCGGTAATGAACCACGGAATGTCCGTTGGCTGCATCAATACATGCAATGCCAGTGAACACGCGATGCTCCCGTCCCTGCAGCCGTGACAGCATTCGTGCAGCATCCGCCTCATCCACGGGCTTACCCAGAATCTCCTGATCCAGCACAACAACCGTATCGCTGCCAACGATAATCGCATCCTGCCCGCGGCCCTCAAGTCCGCGATACACAGCAAGTGCCTTGCGCAGTGCCAGTTCCTGGACTGTCTGTTCGGGGGTCCAGTCAGATGGTGTATCTTCGTCTGCATAACTTGGTATAACTTCAAACGCTAAATGGAGTGAAGCGATCAGTTCCCTGCGCCGCGGCGATGTGGAGGCCAGAATAATCGGGCGCTGCTCTGTGTTATTCAACATGAATGGCTCCTTATACTACGGCAACACCTGTCCGAATCACAACAATAGATGTCACTAGTTTATTTTTTGGGTCAACATTCGTCATTCTCCTACAGTCTGCGATACAGCCATACAGCCGCAATGATACCCATCAGACTCAGGAGGCTCATTTGAAATTGAAATGAAAGGTCATAACTGATAATATCCAGATCAGCCTGGGGCGACCAGCGAATCGTCGTGACCTTGGTTAGAAAGGCTACGGCCTTTACAGGCTGTAGTGCCTTGGCGATCCACGCTCCGGCCATCCAGCCGAGCAGCAGAAATAATAACAACATGCCGAAGTTTTTTTTCATCGGTTAATCTTCCCTCGCCATTTTTTGACACCCACATTATTATACGGGGTTTTGTACGTCAATACAAACACAAATCCGGCATGGGGAACTATTTCCAGTTCCTTGCCGGACAGGGATTTTAAGACGTTGTTATGGGAACGAGATCACGCTCACTGCTTTATGGACTCCAGCCATTTTTTCTGTTGGAGCACATACTCCATTAAATCAGACTGAACGGCCCACATGTGAACAGCATCTGGATTTTTGTTATATTCGGCAACGGCTGTTACAGCGCTGTTCATCGATTTCTCCATACTGGCCACAATCGGCTGCACATCCGCAGCCATTCCAGGCGCGAGATTCTTTATCCCCGTCAGCCACGTTTCGTGCTGTGTCTGCAGCGCCGCCATCCGCTCTGGTGCAACAGCTGCCTGAACCGACTGCCCCAGCTGCTGGATCGACAGTGTTGATAATTGATCGACAAGAGCAGAGCTGTTCTGGAAAAAAAGAGAAGCATCCTCCTGTTTGTTACCGAAAATCGCTGGATTCACTTCGGGATTAACGATCTCTTTTACATACAGTTCAACGCCTTGGGACTTCAGCCTTGTACTGAGGAGCTTGGCCTCTTCTCGATCAGCAGAGATACCGGCATAGACCCGATTGCCGTCTTCAGGATCAGAACCCGCAGCTATGCCTGCCTGGGTGAGTTCAAGTTTGGCCTGTTCCGCCCTTTCCGGGGAACTGAACACCCCGTATTGAAGGGCATAATAGGTGCCTCCTGCAGAAGAAGTTTCCAGCTGCACCGCCGTTCCGCCTGCTCCCCCTTGATCTGTTCCAGCGGAAACGGTCTGATTCACAGGAAGCATTTCTTCCGGTTTCGCCGTGCCATCCTTGTTAAAGAAAGATAGAATTACCATGCCGAACAACGCTCCGGTCACCAATGCGCCTGAGACTGACCCGATCATCTTCCATCCCCTTGGGGGGCGGTTTCGTTTATAAGAATAGTTCTCGGATTCAACCATCCAATTGTGGCCCTGATCCAAGTCTTGACTTCTTGGAGACTCATATAGGTCATACTGGACATTTCGCTCTGAGGTGATATCACTGTAGGTTGAATGAGAGTCTGAATCAGAAAGAGAATTCGTATCAGAATCAGCGCTTCTGTAGTCCATTGAGTCCGTATGCTTCAAACGCTCCGTTTCCGTTCGGGAAGCGTCTGCCAGAATTGTTCCTCCCCAGTCCACAGGCATGTCCTCTGCTGTCCAAGATGGTGCTGCCATGCTGTTATTTTCCGGTTCAGGCTTTGGCAGTGTCTGTAAAGTGTAAGGTATGTCATCGTTCGTTGTAACAAGCGGACTGGATGACGGCATCTCCTTATTCTCAAGCTTGTCCGACTCGCGATCCCCGAAGCGAAACGTCATTCTGGCATTACTCACCCGTACCCTCTCCTTTGTCCCATTTATATCAGCTATATGCTGGAAAAGAGGAGATTATTCCAATCATCGGTGAAAAGATATTTTCTTGTGTACAAACGATGCTCCGTGTGCTGCATACCAAAAACGCCTGCTTCACGAAGAAGACAGACGTTTCGGATTAAAATTAAATATTTATTTTAAACCCTTGGCGAGCGCGTCGCCCACCTTCCAGATATCTCCTGCACCCATTGTAAGCACAAGATCTCCTGGCTGCAGCCGCGGCTGCAGGTCAGCAACAACTTCCTCCTTCGTCGGAAGATATCTTGCCGAAGCATTACTGTTCTGCACAATTAGTTCAACCAGTCTGGCGGAGTGCACACCTTCAATCTGCTTCTCGCCAGCCGGGGAATAGATATCGGTAATCAGCACCTCATCCGCCTCGGCAAATGCCCGGCTGAATGCATCCAGCAGGAAAAATGTACGTGTATACCGCTGCGGCTGGAATACGGCAATAATTCGCTTGCCTGTCGCTTTCGCCGCACTGATCGTAGCTTCTATTTCCGTAGGATGGTGTGCATAGTCGTCAATAATCAGCATGTCGCGTGCTTCGCCGAGCACTTGGAATCTGCGCTTGGCTCCATGGAACTGCACGATGGCCGCTGTGATTTTCTCAAATGGAATGCCCGCCTCAAGACAGGTAATAACTGTAGCCATCGCGTTATATACATTGTGCTTGCCTGGTACCGACAGTTCAACAGTCCCCATGGCAGCACCCTGATGATTCATCGTGAAGGAAATACGGCGATCCCCAAGTACGATATCAGCAGCTGTATAATCAGCAGCCCGGTCGATACCATAAGTTGTAATACGAGACTTGAGGTGCGGCAGAATAGCCTGCACATTTTCGTCATCAGCACATACAATAGCTGTGCCTTCTGGACGGATCTGACTGAGGAATTGTACATATGCTTTCTTCAGTTCCTCAAAATCGCTGTTGTAATTTTCCAGATGGTCAGCTTCAATGTTTGTGACGATGCCGAGCCATGGATGGTATTGCAAAAAGGAACCGTCGCTCTCATCCGCTTCTGCTACCACCCACTCGCCTTGACCTGCTTTGGCATTTGTACCGAGATTCATGATCTCTCCACCAATAATATAGGTCGGATCTGTGTCACACTGCTCCATCACGAGTGCAATCATGGAAGAAGTCGTTGTTTTGCCATGCGCTCCTGCAACGGCGACGCCTTTACGCTCATTCAACAAACGCGCCAGCATCTGCGCGCGATGAAGAATGGGTATGTTAAGCTGCTCAGCAGCAACACGTTCCACGTTATCCGCAGGCGCTGCAGTAGAGTAGACCACCAGATCTGCCCCATTCACATGCTCTGCGGTATGTCCAATATATATTTTCGCCCCTTTGGCTGCCAGCTTCTCTGTCAACTCTTGTGAAGCGACATCCGATCCGGTAACGGTGTATCCCATCTCCAGCATAACCCGGGCGATGGCACTCATGCCATAACCGCCAATCCCTATAAAATGAACGTGTTCCGATGTGTTTAACAAAACTTTCACCAACCTTTTTCAGAATCGGTTTGATGCAAAAGGGCTGCCCGCACGTCCGCAATGAGATAAAGCGTGCCGGAAACCACCCCCAGATCCTCCGCTTCCGTCCGTGACTTCAATAAATCAAGTGCCTTTGCCCAATCAGGCTCGACGATGATATCCAGTTCCTGCTTCGCAATGGCGGGACGTACCCGTTCAACAATCTGCAACAATTCGGCTGCAGCCATTTTGCGCCGGAAATCTGGCTCGGTCAGGATCAGCGTATCCACTAGTGGCAGTATATGCTGCAAATACGCTTCGTGATGCTTATTCGCCAGCATACCCATCATCAAAATTAACTTTTTTTGGGGATAACCGTCGATAATGCTCTTGGCCAGCGATTCCGCCCCTTCGGGATTATGAGCACCATCAAGTACAATCAAAGGACTGTCACTGACTTTCTCAAATCTCCCTGCCCAGAAGGCATTTTCGAAGCCAAGTTTAATATCGTCTTCATCCAGCATAAAGGCCATATACTGCCTCAGTATTTCGAGAGTCATTAATGCGGCCGCTGCATTATCACACTGATACACACCCTGCATGCGAATATGAACATGCAGATCACGGAATGGACCGGTAAACTGCAAGCTTTGTCCTTCCTTGCTGCTGTCTATCCTGCGATAGGAAAATTGATCGCCTGCCAAATACACCGTTGACCGCAGCTCCTTCGCTCTCTCCTGAATAACTTTTACAGCTTCAGGCTGAACGGCACAAGTGACAACGGGTACACCCGGTTTGATAATGCCTGCCTTTTCCGCGGCAATCTGTTCAATGGTATCTCCGAGCACATCCGTATGATCCATACCGATATTGGTAATGACGGACACGACGGGAGTAACAATATTCGTTACGTCCATCCTTCCCCCCAGCCCGGTCTCCCATACTACAACATCCGGGTAACACTCTTCTGCATAATACAGCAGGGCCAGAGCTGTGGATACTTCAAACATCGTTGGTGAACCCAGCGGTGTAGACGCCATCTCCATCACGAGTGGAAGCAGCCGATTCGACAGTTTCAGCAGGGTTTCTTCCGGGATGTCTTTGCCGTTGTATTGAAAACGATTGGTGAACTTGGTGATGTAAGGCGATGTAAATGTCCCAACGTCATACCCTGATTGAAGCAGCACTGACGTCAAAAAAGCGCAAGTCGAACCTTTACCGTTCGTTCCCGCGACATGGATGAATTTGAGTCGTTGGTGCGGATTGCCAAGCTGCGACATCAGACCCTCAATTCGTTCAAGACCAGGTCTGATACCAAAAGGAATAAGGCCATTGATCCAGTCCACGGCCTCGTCATACGTTTGTAAAGGAGCAGCTGTATGTGTCCCGTTTAATTCCGTCATCTTATTCACCTTCGGTCCCCTGTTTGATAGAAAGTTGAAAAAGCAGCCGGATGGCGCGGTAAGCACTCCATCCGACTCTTTTGGTATTAACCTTTCAGTTCCTTGATCCGAGCAATGACTTTATCCCGTTTATCGGAATAGTCTGCTTGTTTGGCACGTTCTTCTTCGATAACCTTAGCCGGAGCCTTGGCTACGAAACCTTCATTCGCCAGTTTCTTTTCTACGCGGAGTACTTCACCTTCAAGGTTCTGCAGTTCTTTCTCCAGACGAGCGACTTCCTGTTCGATATCGATCAGGCCAGCCAGCGGCAGGTACAGTTCAGCTCCTGTAATAATGGCCGTCATGGCTTTGTCTGGTGAACTCAAATTCAGTCCGCTCTCAAACTCGGATGTGTTGCAGAAACGCTTGATATAATGACTGTTGCGCTCGATAATGCTGGATGTTTCGTCATTGTTCGCCTTCACCATTAACTCGATCTTTTTGCTCATAGGCACATTCACTTCGGCACGAATGTTACGAACAGCACGAATGGTATCCATCAGCAGATTCATCTCGGCAACAGCTTCCGGATTCTCCAGCGCAGGATCATATTCCGGCCAGGAAGCGAGTGTGATCGTCTCCCCTTCATGCGGAAGGTGCTGCCAGATCTCTTCAGAGATGTAAGGCATGAACGGATGGATCAGGCGCATGGTCTGATCCAGCACGTAAGCCAGCACCGACTGTGTTTTCTTCTTCGCAATCGGGTCGTCTCCGTAGAATGACAGCTTGGCGAATTCGATGTACCAGTCACACAGATCATCCCAGATAAAGTTGTATAACACGCGGCCTGTTTCCCCAAATTCATATGCATCGATTAGACGCGTAATATCACGGGAAGTTTCGTTCAGACGGTGCAAAATCCAATAATCCGCCGTTCCGAGCTCACCGCTGATATCTCGATCCTCGTAGGTGAAACCTTCCAGGTTCATCAATGCGAAGCGGGAAGCGTTCCAGATTTTATTGGCAAAGTTACGAGCCTGTTCAACCCGCTCCCAGCGGAAACGCAAATCCTGTCCCGGCGTACTGCTGGTCGAAATCATATAACGCATCGCATCTGCACCATATTTTTCGATAACATCCAGCGGGTCTACACCATTCCCCAAAGATTTGGACATTTTACGTCCGTCTGCATCACGTACAAGACCATGCATCAGTACATCCTTGAACGGGATTTCATCCGTGAATTCCAAGGCGGTGAAGATCATACGTGCCACCCAGAAATAGATGATGTCATAACCGGTAACGAGTACGTTGGTTGGATAATAACGCTTCAGGTCTTCCGAATCTTCGGGCCAGCCCAATGTTGAGAAAGGCCACAGCGCCGAGCTGAACCATGTATCCAGAACATCTTCATCCTGCTTCAGCTTCCGTCCGGCATATTCAGGCAGTGTCGTCGGGTCTTCAGCCGATACAATCACTTCGCCCGTCTCCTCATCGTACCAAGCAGGAATACGGTGTCCCCACCATAGTTGACGGGAAATACACCAGTCACGAACGTTTTCAATCCAGTTCAGGTATGTTTTCTCAAAACGATCCGGAACAAAGTTAACACCTTCACCGCTCTGCTGCCTTTTGATCGCTCTCTCCGCCAGCGGTTTCATCTCAACGAACCATTGTGTGGACAGATACGGCTCAACCACTGCTCCGGTACGCTCACTGTGACCCACTTGGTGCATATGATCTTCGATACTGATCAGCACACCCTGTTCTTTCAAATCTGCAACGATCTGTTTGCGGCAGTCGCTGCGATCCAGCCCTTGATATTTACCCGCCTCGGCATTCATTGTCCCGCTTTCGTCCATAACCGTGATTTGAGGCAGTTCATGGCGCAGACCTACTTCAAAGTCATTCGGGTCGTGTGCAGGTGTGATTTTTACCGCACCACTGCCGAACTCTTTGTCGACATAGTCATCAGCAATAACCGGTATCTCACGTCCAATAATAGGAAGTACGAGGGTTTTACCAATCATATCTGCATAACGCTCATCCTTCGGATGAACAGCAACAGCCGTATCACCCAGCATCGTTTCCGGACGAGTCGTTGCCACAGTAATATGGCCACTGCCATCTTGGAGCGGATAACGCAGGTGGTAGAGATGTCCCTGAACTTCTTTATATTCAACTTCAATATCAGACAGTGCCGTACGGTTTACCGGGTCCCAGTTAATAATGCGTTTACCGCGATAAATGAGACCTTTCTCATACAACTGTACAAATACTTTACGTACCGCTTTGGACAGACCTTCATCCAGTGTGAAACGTTCACGGGAATAGTCAAGAGACAGCCCCATTTTACCCCACTGCTGACGAATGGTTGTAGCGTATTGATCTTTCCAGTCCCATACTTTCTCCAGAAACTTCTCACGTCCCAGATCATAACGCGTCAATCCCTCTTCACGCAGCTTCTGCTCCACCTTCGTTTGCGTAGCAATCCCTGCATGGTCAGAGCCCGGCAGCCAAAGCGCATCATATCCCTGCATACGTTTCGTACGAATGAGGATATCCTGGAGTGTGAAGTCAAGTGCATGCCCGATATGAAGCATACCGGTCACGTTTGGAGGTGGAATTACAATCGTGTACGGCTCAGCATCCTTGCGTTTGCCCGCTTGGAAATACCCGCGCTCTGTCCAAGTGGAGTACCATTTGTCCTCTGCAGCCTTTGGATCATATGTGGTCGGCATTTCGGTTGTTGCTTTTTTTTGTTCAGACATGTGTCATTCCTCCGTTACTTCATCATCATCATCATCGCTAAAAAACAAAAAAAACCTTTCATCCATCAAAGGACGAAAGGTTAGCTTTCGCGGTACCACCTTTGTTTCACGCTGACATCGGGATAACTGTTCATCCTGGATCTGGCGTGACACTTCAAGCAGATAACGGCTGCGACCGGCCCATCCTACCTCCGAGGTTAATGGATATGCAGCATCCACCTACAGAACTCAAACAGGCAACTCCCGGGCGACTTCGATCAGTTGGTTCCTGCGGAATCTCACAGCGCATCGATCCCACTCTCTGAAAGGTCATACTGTCTACTACTCCCGATCCACGTCATTATTCAAAAAACCTAAACACATCATACCCTGCTCGTGCGCGATAGTCAACCTGGCAGCAGTGAAAGCTGACTATGAACACGTGGAATTCTAAAAAACAAGGAAAACCCGCAATCCCTTCAGAGGATTACGGGTGGTTAGACTGCCATATCCCAGTCAGCAATTTAGGGAATATACAGAATCTGTCCTTCTTCTACAACCTGCTCGGTCAATCGATTATACAACTGCAGTTCTCTGGTACTGAGCTGGTACCTGTCTGCAATGGCATCCAGTGTATCTTCGCGCTGCACAATGCACAGCTTTACTTTGCGGAACGGTGTCTGATCTACAATCGTTCCCAGGAACAGATTCTTCCATTCTACATCTTCTGCCTGACTCGTATCTTCTGGGACAGCTCCAGCAGGGGTCTCCTCACCGCGCTCTTCCTCAACTTCCCGAGCGGCACGGCCGGATGATAACAGCGAGGAGATGCCCACACCCTCTTCTTCTCTTGGTGACGACTCCTTCTTGCTGCCGAAAGCAACCTTCAGTTCCGGCTTGTCTTCCGCCTCAGCAATGGGTTCAGGAACAGATGCCTCATGCTGCAGCAGGGCGTTTTCCTCCGCCGGTTCCAGCACAGGCCGCTCTTCTTCTGGCTGAACCGCTTCAGATGAAGCAAATACGTCCTGCCAGTTCTCGGTCTGTGCATGAGCTGAGGTATTTGGAATCACCTGCTCCTCCTGCTGGGCACTTGACCGAGCTTCTTCAAAGTGCCATACCTTAGGAGCTGTATCTTCCAGCGGTCTTTGTTCTGCTTCTGAACGGGCCTGTTCAGAAGCAGAGGAACTCGAAGATATCAGGTTCTCGGGTACGCTAATTACGGTTGGCTCAGTCCATGCTGACGTTTCTTCTTCTATCGGAAGAAGCGGTTCAGACTCCGGATAGGAAGCGAGTCTGTCGGCCGTCTCCGCCATAAATGAAGAGATTGGAGATGGGGCTTCAAATGAAGAGATTGGAGAAGGCGCTTCATATGTTTCATTTGATGTCTGTGAGAGCAAACTTCCGTCGTCTGCCTCAGGCTGTCTGTGTACATCCCGTTCATCAGCTACAGCAGTGTCCGGCGTTAACGGCTCGGCCGATGCCTGATTCCAATAAGCTTGCGAGAGCTCTTCATATCCCGCTTCTCCCTGGGTTCTCACAGACAAATCTGCTGATTCGGGAGAACCGTACGCAGCAAGTTCAGCCGCATTCGCAAGCTCGTTTTCTTCACCCTGCTGGAACTGATCATCTGGCTCATATCGCCCCGCTTGTTCCTGCAGTTCGAACTGCTCCGCCTGTTCCCGTTCATTCGTACGGCTGTCCTGCTCAGCTTCAGACGAGTGAACAACCGTAAATTCATCTGCAGACCACACCTGAGGTTCCTCTACAGGGAAGCCCTCAATGCCTCGCAATGAAAGTACACCTGTAATATTCAGACTCCGGCTGGATAACAGGTCAACATCAAAATTTTCAATTTCAATCGAAATATCATCAATGGATCTCACCCGGTTTAATGGTACAGTAATTTCGACAGGTATAAAATGCTTTAATTCCTCTGAATCTTCACTTTCCCCCCGGTACGTTCCTGTAAGCAGCAGATGCCCCCTCAGGGTGGCATGGTCGTCCTGTCCGATTACCTGGATGCGCGGATATAGTTCAATTTCTTCCAGTTCCTCAATGGCAGGCACTCCCTCAGACAAATGAACACGCTCATAAATATCGAACCGCAAACCATAAGGTTGATTCAACAAAGGTGGCGTCCTCCTTTCGGCATATGTTCACCATGATCCTTCTCATGGGACTGATCCATGGTTCAATCCTTCGTTACCCATCTATATGCCCGAAATGGGATGGGCATGCCACCTTTTATGAAAAGCATGCACGGGTTTCAGCAATTTTTGAGACTTCAAAGTAAGTGTAAACAAAAAAAGAACGGACCTGCTTGAACAGGTCCGTGCTCTAATTGTGACTCTCTCTTGCTGCTAATTGTTCAAAATCCGCCGGCCAAGGGTCATGTACTTCAATGGAAGCTCCGGTTAAAGGATGAGTAAATCGAAGGACTTCACCGTGCAGAGCCTGCCGGCCAATCTGATCTGAACGTCCTCCATACAGCTTGTCACCTACAAGCGGATGCCCGGCATAACTGAGGTGAACACGAATCTGATGTGTACGACCCGTTTCCAGTTTCAAACGCACCAGCGTAGCCCTGTCCCATACGTGTACGATCTCCACATGAGTAACCGCATCCTGTCCTCCTTCGGACACACGTCTGCGCTGCTTATGGTGCCTGTCCTTTCCAATCGGTGCATCAATTTTGCGGAGATCACCCGAAACTTGGCCGCCTGCGATGGCAGCATACTGACGATCAATCGCTTTATGACGCATCGCTTCGTCTAGTTTGGCGAGCGCAAACGTATTTTTGGCATATAAAACAGGACCCGTCGTATCCTCATCCAGACGATGAACATGCCGCACACTCGTCTGGATTCCGTTCATCTCGTAATAAGAAGCTACCGCATGATCCAGTGTAACTGCCTGATCTTCACGGCTTCCATCCGGATGAAGCTTCATCCCGGCCGGTTTATGCACAACGAGACAGAAATCATCTTCGTACAATACATCCAGATCAGCCCAGCGAGGCTCCACATCTAGTGCCTGCACAGCAAAAAGGGCCAGCCGAAGCCGGTCCCCTGCTAGCTGTATGCCCTGAGATGCCTTGAGCTGGCGAAGCAGCTTCTCCGGGAATTGAAGCTCGGACAGAAGCCATTGTTCAGCGGCAGCCTGTCTGTCCTCGCTTCCAGTTACTGCTTTACCCGGCATCAGCTCAAGCCACTGCCCGCGGCGTTTCCAGCTTCTGATACTCATAACGATTGCAGAGCCTTGCGGTTTGCCTCAATGGTATCCTCAATATCCTGCTCCGTATGCACTCCGGATACAAACATCCCTTCATACTGGGAAGGTGCAACACTAACACCATGATCTATCATCGCTGCAAAATAACGGCGGAATTGATCCAGATTGCTATCTTTCGCAATATCGTAATTAGTTACCGGAACGGCACTGAAGAATGGACATACCATTGAACCAACACGGTTAATCGTTACAGCAACGCCTGCTTCTGCTGCATTTTTCTCGAATCCAGCCTGTAAACGTGCAGACAGCAGCTCCAGACGATCGTAAACTTCCGGTGTCAAAAGCTTCAGCGTAGTATAACCCGCAGCCATCGCCAGCGGATTACCACTTAGTGTACCAGCCTGATAGATTGGTCCTGTCGGTGCAATCTGTTCCATAAGATCCCGGCGGCCCCCATAAGCGCCTACTGGAAGCCCACCACCGATGACTTTACCCAGACATGTCAAATCCGGTGTAACCCCAAACCGGCCTTGTGCACAGTTAAGTCCTACACGGAAACCAGTCATCACCTCGTCAAAGATCAACAAGCTTCCATACTCCGCAGTCACACTGCGCAAGCCTTCCAAAAATCCGGAAGCCGGAGGTACAACGCCCATATTACCTGCAACCGGCTCTACGATCACTCCAGCAATCTCTTCTCCGAACCGCTCAAAAGCAAGACGTACGGACTCCAAATCGTTGTAAGGCACCGTGATTGTATTCACAGCTACCCCTTCTGGAACTCCGGGGCTATCTGGCAATCCCAATGTGGCTACACCCGAACCAGCTTTAATCAACAAGCTGTCTGCATGTCCATGATAGGAACCCTCAAACTTCAGTATTTTGCTGCGTCGGGTTACTCCACGCGCCAATCGAATTGCACTCATCGTTGCTTCTGTACCGGAATTAACCATACGCACAATATCAATAGAAGGCACACGCTCACAGACAAGCTTCGCCATTTCTGTTTCGAGCAGTGTTGGCGCACCAAAACTAGTGCCTTTCTGGGCGGTCTCCCGGAGTGCCTCCACAACATCTGGATGGGCATGCCCCATAATCAATGGTCCCCAAGAGCCTACATAATCAATGAACATATTGCCATCAATATCGTAGATTTTGGAGCCCTCTCCACGCTCGACATAGATTGGCGTAAGTCCCACCGATTTGAATGCCCGCACCGGACTGTTTACTCCTCCAGGTATGTACTGCTTGGCTTCCTCAAATGCGCTGCGTGAGCGCTCATCATTGCGGCGATTGCCTTGTTGTGCAGTCATGAACATCCTCCTTATTTTAACGGCCTTACTTGTATCTTTCTTTTAAAAGAGTAAGGCCTATGGGTTTTATTTGGATATATATACACGGTCTATATTTAACCCGTTGGTATACAGCAGCTTACTTTTCAGCCAGCCACCTTGATGCATCTTTGGCATAATACGTAATGATCATATCTGCTCCTGCACGTTTCATGCTGAGCAAAATTTCCATAGCTACCTTTTTCTCATCAATCCATCCTTGAATGGCAGCCGCCTTTACCATGGCATACTCTCCACTTACGTTATAAGCAACGAGCGGGAGATCGAATTGATCCTTGATGGTACGCATGATATCGAGATAGGATAGCGATGGTTTGACCATCAACATATCGGCTCCCTCCAGCACATCGGTCTCTGCTTCGCGGAGTGCTTCCCGAGCGTTTGCCGGGTCCATCTGATATGATTTGCGATCCCCGAACTGCGGTGTGGAATCTGCTGCTTCACGGAATGGACCGTAGAACGCAGAAGCATATTTAACGGAGTATGACATAATCGGGATATGACTGAATCCATTCTCATCCAGACCTGCACGAATCGCCTGGACAAAACCGTCCATCATATTTGAAGGAGCGATAATGTCTGCGCCAGCTTTAGCTTGTGACACTGCCGTCTGGACAAGCAGCTCCAGTGACTCGTCATTGAGAACGTCACCGCAGATATGGCCGTCAATCTCAGTTGTGTGCACCATACCGCAGTGCCCATGATCTGTGAATTCACACAGACATGTGTCTGCGATCACCAGTAATTCAGGATACCAGGATTTAATTAATCTCGTGGCTTCCTGAACAATACCATCCTCAGCAAAACCGGACGAACCTACACTGTCCTTCGTTTCCGGAATACCGAACAACAGTACAGCCGGAATGCCCAACTCAGCAATCTCTTTCACTTCTTCCTGCAAACGATCCAGCGAGAAACGAAATACACCCGGCATAGACTTAATTTCGGATTTAACATTTTCGCCGTATGTGACATAGATCGGCTGAATAAAATCATCCACAGTCAAGTGTGTCTCTCTTACCATACTGCGAATGCCTGCTGATTGACGTAAACGGCGATGACGTACGATTGGAAACCCCATTTATAATATACCTCCCTGAAATTTTATGCTGCAAAAAGCGAAGCGCGCTGTTTCTTATCGAATGCAGCACGCTTCCTAGGTTCAGCCGAAGCTTGTCTCTTCTCCATATAACGATATCCATAGAGGATAATGATTTAATCTAATTGACTCTCACAACTGTTATTCGTGCAGCTGCCCAGCCATGCTGCTGTCAGTTCCACTGCCGCCAGCACGTTTCCACTCACACAATACATCGATCAAGCTGGTCATCGTAGCTTCCTTTGCCATCAAAGTGACGTTCAATCCAGCATCCTCTGCGGTTTTGGCTGTAACCGGACCAATACACGCAACCTCTACTCCCTTCAGCAGCGGCAGCGGATCGTCTACACCCATGCGTTTCAGCATCTTCATAAAGTTCTTCACGGTGGAAGAGCTTGTAAAGGTCATCGCATGGATACCGCCCTCTTCAAGCAGCTTGAGCAGTTCATCGTCATCCTCACCCGCAAGAATGGTGTCATAGATGATGGCCTCAGTAACATGAAGCCCTCTTTCTCGCAGTTGTTCCGGCAGCCAGGAGCGTGCAAGATCGCCATGTGGAATAAGCACCTTCTGACCCGCCTTTAATTCACTCTCAAATGTTTCCAGCATACCTTCCGCCTGAAAAGGCCCCTTTACAACTTCGGGTGCAATGCCGTGCTTACGCAGTGCTTCTGCCGTAGACGGCCCCACTGCGGCAATTCTCGCTTGATGAAGCGAGCGAATATCCTTGCCTTCGTCTTCCAGATGACGGAAGAAAAATTCTACACCATTCACACTTGTGAAAAAGACCCAATCAAACGTATTTAACACATGGAGTGCCTCTTTGACACTTTGTTTGGACGATTCACTGGACGGCATGACCGTCTCAATGACTGGAAACTCATACGGTTCTCCGCCGAGTTCCTCGATGCGACTGACCAGTTCACTCGCTTGACTGCGAGCGCGAGTAACCAGAATTCGTTTGCCAAACAGCGGCAGCACCTCTGCCCATTTTAACTGCTCCCGCTGATTCACAACATCTCCGACAACGATTACAGCAGGTGGCTGGAAGTTTGCCGCAGTAACTTTAGCTTCGATATCCTCCAGCGTTCCTGTAATGGTATCCTGCTCTGCACGTGTTCCCCAACGTACAAGCGCTACAGGTGTGCTTGCCGGACGCCCATGACGAATGAGCTGCTCGCTGATATAACCAATCTTGGCAACACCCATCATAAATACCAGTGTACCCGTTGCATTCGTTACTTTATCCCAATGAATGCTGCGATCCAGCTTATCCGGACTTTCATGTCCGGTAATAATTGAGATGGAAGAAGCATAATCACGATGTGTCACCGGTATGCCTGCATATGCAGGCACGCTGATCGCGGCGGTTACACCAGGTACAATTTCAAACGGAATACCGTTTTTGTGCAGCAGTTCTGCTTCTTCCCCAACCCGTCCGAAAATTGTGGGGTCTCCGCCTTTCAAACGTACAACAACCTTGCCTTCAAGAGCCAGATCAACAAGAAGCTGATTAATCTCTTCCTGCTTCATCGTATGCCGATCCGGACGTTTCCCTACATAGATTTTAACCGCACCCGGTTTCATGAGTTTCAGCAATCGTGGACTCGCCAAACGATCGTACACTACAGCATCCGCCTTGCCGATGGTTTCCCATCCTTTTACGGTAATCAACCTTGCATCTCCAGGACCCGCACCTACCAAAAAGACCTTCCCCGCCATGCATTCATCCCCTAACTTCTGCCAGTATCTGTTCAGCTCCGCGCTCAATTAATCTCCAGGCCACTTCTTCTCCCAAACGGACCGGATCTTTGCCGCTCAATGTTTCCTTCAAAATCAGTCCGCCATCCGGCGTACCAACCATCCCGGTTAATTGTAACTTGTTTTCACCGTTCAGGGAAACAGCATCCTGTTCCGGTACCCATACCGCATGTGCTCCGATCGGTACCTGACAGCCTCCATTTAACACGCTGAGAAAACGTCGTTCCGCCATTACGGGTGAAGCGGTTGTCGGATCATTGTAGAGCGACAACAAATGCAGCAGCTCCTCGTCATCCTCACGACACTCAATACCAAGAGCCCCTTGACCTACAGCCGGAAGACAAGCTTCCTCCGTCAAATACTCGGTAATTCGATCCTGCCAGCCCATGCGATACAAACCTGCTGCTGCCAAAATGATGGCATCCAGCCCTTCGGTTTCAAGCTTTCGCAGACGGGAATCAATATTGCCGCGGATGGATTCCAGCTGCAGGTCCGGGCGATAGGCCTTTAACTGGCTTGATCTGCGCAGGCTGCTTGTTCCAACTCTTGCGCCCTCTGGCAGTTGATCAAGCGTAAGCCCTCCGCGAGATACAAGTGCATCCCTTGGGTCTGCTCGCCGGGGAACAGCACCGTTAACCAGCCCTTCGGGAAGCTCGGAGGGCATGTCCTTCATGCTGTGTACGGCCATATCAATGGTACGATCCAGCATTGCCTGTTCAATCTCTTTAACAAACAAACCTTTACCGCCCACTTTGGACAACGTAACGTCCAGAATGAGGTCACCTTTCGTCACAATCTTATGTACCTCAAAGTCAAAAGCTAAACCTTCCCGCTTACAAATATCACGCATATCCTGAATAACGTACCCCGTCTGGGTTAGTGCTAAAGCACTCTGTCTGCTGCCTACTTTAATTGTCCGCATATCTACACTTCCTCCTGATTACGGGATATCCAGTTCCCGATTTCTTCTTCAGTCCACCATTGGAACCGACCTGTACGTATCATTTCCAGCAGATTCATCTCCGTCAGACGCCGCAGCAGTCTGGTTCTAACCGCTGGAGGTAACCCTCGGGATTTGATCTCCATCCTCATCTGGTGCAAAAAATCAAGATACGTCTCGTATTCATCTCCGAACTGCTGTTCCAGCATAGCACGAATCTCGGCCGCCGCCGCAGGTCCTGCACCGGCAGTCGAGATGGCAATGCTTAATCGCCCTCGTCTCACCACACTAGGCGTAATAAAACTGCTGCTGCCCGAAGACATGGCATCATTCACCAATATAGATGCAGCTTCAGCCTCCTGAACTACAGCTGTATTAACCTGCTGCTGATCCGTAGCCGCATATACGAGAAAGGCCCCCCGCAAATCTCCATTGCGGTAGGACCGGGCTATCCAATCGAATCGGGATTCCTGATGCAGTTGTTCGAGAGCAGGCGTAAGCTGCGGGCTGACTACCGTAATTCGGGCTTCTGTCTGCAGCAATCCCTTCACTTTGCGCTCGGCCACGCGACCTCCGCCGACAACAAAGACGGACCGTCCTGAAGTATTCACATAAATCGGCGTGTAGTGTTCCATCCCTTTCACTCTCCCGTCCAGCGATGAAACGCTGAGTACGCATTGGATAAGAAGCTGATAATGACAAGAGCATATCCAATCAATGTCCACCTAGACATCACGATCATCGAAAACTGTTTTCTTCTCTTCACGATAAAATAACCCACATAGATCGCAATCGCCAAACCTGTTGCAATCACTTTTGAATCCAGCAGCAGATGCCAGCGCCGTTCTGCGACGATGGACAGCACAGCCAGCACAACGGATACACCTAGAAGTGGCGTACCTATCAATGTGGCACCATCCATGTATTTCCCTATGACCTCCAGGCTGGGCAAACGCCGCACCGTATCATTCCATTTTTTGTTTTTCAACTTGTGATGCAGGAACAGATACAGCAGTGCAAATACCGACGCAACCGTCAAAGCCGCAAAGCCCAGGTTGGCCAAGGTAATATGCATGATTAACAAACCGTGAACCGTCTGCCAATTGTGAAGTGAGATCTCGCCTGCTGTAAACCATAATCTGTTCAATACCGTTACCGAAAATCCAACGATGTTCAGCAGCAGGATGACAAATTCTGAACGCTGCACCCGAGTCATAATTAATGACATCAGCACAATGCTGAAAGAGAAAATAAATAGAAAGTCAAATGTGGTATAGATCGGGAAGTGGCCTTCGATCCACATCCGCAGGATCACATGGGTCACCTGCAGTCCCCATACAACAACAAGAAACCCTGTGCCTGTCCGCTTCGCCCCCGCATTGCGTCGAATGCAGTCCGAGAAATAGAACAGTAGGCTCAGGGCATACATATAGATTAATACTTCATAGATTTGTTCAGCAAGGGTCAAGCCGCCCACCCGCCTTATACGCCTGCCGGAACATAAGCCGGCACGGGGTCTTGCCGGTTTTCGTTAAGGTGAACCGCTGGTTTGCCCAGAGCTGTTGCATCACTCTGATTCACTTTTTCAGCAGCCATCTCTACTGCGTCTTCCAGCGCGAATATCTGCGTAAACATGCGCAGTGCTTCGTCACCCTGCTTCGTACCTGCCATTTCCTTGATTCGGTTGATCGGATCAGTGGTCATTTGATTCACAATACTTTTGGTCAAACGACGAATCACTTTACGCTGATGCTCATCCAGCTCCGGCAGCTTGTCGAACAGACTATCCATCGTTTCTTCGTGAATGGAAACGCCCTTCTCCTGCAGCGCACGAATGACTGGACGAACGCCAAGCGTTCTGAGCCACTGATAATAATCTTCCATTTCCAGATCGATCATTCTTTCAATTTTGGCTGCTTCTACCTTACGCATCTCCATATTGCTCTCGACGATGCCTTCCAGATCGTCGATATCATAAAGAAATACGTTGGAGATTTCACCGATAGCCGGGTCGATATCACGTGGTACCGCAATGTCGATCAGGAACAGCGGACGGGATTGCCGACGCTTCATGCTTTCGCGTACAATACCTGCATCCAGAATATAACGCTCTGCACCTGTGGAACTAATCACGATATCTACTTCATCCAGTCTCGATAGTGCCTGTTCCATGGTACAAGGAGTGCCCCGGAATTTGCTGGCAAGCTCCTCGGCTCTGGCGAGCGTACGGTTGGCTACAATAACTTCAGACGCTCCATTGGCGTAAAGATGTTTCACTGTAAGTTCACTCATTTTACCGGCACCCAAAATAAGCACCTTTTTATCAGTGAACATACCAAAAATTCGCTTGCCCAGTTCAACCGCCGCATAGCTGACAGAAACGGCACTCTCCCCAATGGACGTTTCCGAATGTGCCCGCTTGCCCAGAGTAACAGCCTGTTTGAACAGCTTGTTAAACCAAGTTCCTGTCGCTTTCTCTTCCTGCGCTTTGAAAAAAGCCTGTTTCACTTGGCCAAGAATCTGGGTCTCTCCAATGACCATCGAATCTAGTCCGCAGATTACACGGAACAGATGGCGCATAGCCTGATCATCTTCATATATATATAAATGCTGCGTAAATTCTTCTCGTGGAACGTTAAACCACTGTTCCATAAATGTTCGAATAAAATAACCGCACATGTGAAGACGGTCAACCACAACGTACAATTCAGTACGATTACAAGTGGCTACGATCACACCTTCCAATACACTCTTGGTCAGCTTGAGCTGCTGCAGCGCTTCAGACAAGTCCTTTTCTGCAAATGTGAATCGTTCTCTGACCTCTACAGGCGCCGTGCGATAATTCAAACCAACAACAACGATGTGCATTGCAAGTTCACCTGCCTAATAAATTTCCAATCAAAGTGCTTACTGTATATGTCTATCCAGTTCAGATTGACATAGTTAATTATATCACACATCAAGTCCATCACTCGCCCATTTTTATGAAATGTTTATGAAATCAACATGATGATATCATATGCATTGTCATTTATTGTAGTGTCTCACCAATGTTCACCGTTATGCGTAAAATGGGACAAATGATGATATTCAATGTGACGAAGTGCTCTGCACGCGATTTCAAGACGTTTTATAACAAATAGCCATGGAAATATTCCATGACTATCTAAGGTGCGGGCACATGATGTATTTTCAAACGTTACATATTAGAGGTTGGTATCTTCTGGTGTTAAAACAGCTTCTTCAGTCTCGTTATCGATATCCTCATCAACTGGTGCGTACTTGTCTATGCGGGCATGGCGGGTAATGATATCCCACAGTTCTTCCTTCCCCAGACCTTCCTCGGATGAAAAAGGAACGAACAGGTCGCCTGAGCGAAGCCCCAACGCTTCCTTGATCACTTTAATGTGTTTGGCTCTGCGTGTCTTGGGGATTTTGTCCATCTTCGTAGCCACGACAACCAGCGGCAGCCCGTGATGGCGCAGCCATTCGTTCATCATTTTATCATCCTTGGATGGCTCATGTCTCATGTCCACCATCTGCATGACCAGTTTTAATTCATCACGCTGCAGCAGGTATTTCTCCATCATTTTCCCCCAGGCAAAGCGCTGCTCTTTGGATACCTTGGCGTATCCATAACCCGGAAAGTCGACGAAATACAAATCTTGATTGATCTTATAATAGTTCAGCTGCTGGGTTTTACCAGGAGTGGCACTCGTGCGCGCCAGATTTTTACGATTAATCATTCGATTGATCAGGGATGACTTGCCCACGTTGGAGCGCCCGGCCAGGGCAATCTCCGGCAGACCGTCATCTGGATATTGTTCAGGCCGAACGGCACTAATAATAAATTCAGATTGATTCACTTTCAAATTGCATCTTTCCTCTCTTGAACTCCTGTGATGCGAGTGTAACATTTCTACATATTCATCTCGTATTATGCCATCATTCTTTCTATCATACCAAAAAAACACCTCTTGTACCCAAAAAATCGGCTTTTCTCTCCAAAAAACGTATATTCATCACAAAAAAGACCGCTCCAACGGATGCCGAAGCCTCCGCAGAACGGTCTGTTCTTCAAAGATGCCTGTGGATACGAATTACAGAGGAATGCCCGCCTGTTCAACAAGCGCATGCTGCAGCACCTGATCCATATGAGCTACGGGTACAAATTCCACATCTTCCTTGATGCTGTCCGGAATGTCACGCAGATCCCGTTCGTTATCCTTGGGCAGTAATATTTTTTTGTATCCGGCACGGTGGGCTGCAAGTGACTTCTCTTTCAAGCCACCGATAGGCAGTACCCGTCCGCGCAGCGTAATTTCGCCTGTCATGGCAATGTCCTTGGACACATGTTTATTCGTCAGCGCTGAGATCAAGGCCGTTGCCATTGTAATACCGGCAGATGGGCCGTCTTTCGGAATGGCACCTTCCGGTACGTGGATGTGAATGTCGTTTTTCTCGTGAAAATCCGAGGCGATACCGAGCTGCGCTGCTTTGGAACGGGTATAGCTGAAGGCCGCCTGAGCTGATTCTTTCATGACGTCTCCCAGTTTACCCGTGAGGGTCAGCTTGCCTGTTCCCGGTACCACGGTCACTTCAATAACGAGTGTGTCTCCACCCACTTCAGTCCATGCCAGCCCCGTTACGGTACCAATCTGATCTTCCAGTTCAGCCATGCCATAGCGGAATTTACCTGGACCAAGATAATCTTTGACATCGTCCGGCAGGATCACAATTTGGCCTTCTGCCCCGGACACGATATTTTTGGCCGCTTTCCGGCACAGCGATGCCATCTGCTGCTCCAGATTCCGCACACCGGATTCGCGTGTGTATTCACGAATGACTTTCAGCAGACTGTCATCCGGAACCTCAAGCTGATCTTCTTCCAAGCCGTGGTCCTTCTTCTGTTTCGGCAGCAAATAGTTTTTGGATATCTGCAGCTTCTCCAGTTCGGTATAACCCGGAATATTCAGCATTTCCATCCGGTCCAGCAGGGGACGCGGAATATTGTGCACGGTGTTGGCCGTTGTAATAAACATAACGTTGGATAAGTCAAATGGCAGCTCCACAAAGTGATCGCTAAACGTATTGTTCTGCTCCGGATCAAGTACCTCCAGCAGTGCTGCCGAAGGATCTCCGCGGAAGTCAGAAGCCATCTTGTCGATCTCATCCAGCAAGAATACAGGATTGAGTGACCCTGCTGTTTTCATACCCTGGATAATTCGGCCCGGCATCGCACCTACATAAGTACGGCGGTGTCCGCGAATTTCGGCTTCATCCCGCACGCCGCCCAGAGAGATACGAACAAACTCCCGCCCAAGCGATCTGGCGATCGAACGAGCAAGAGAGGTTTTACCTACTCCTGGCGGGCCAACCAGACAGAGGATTGGACCTTTAAGCTTTTTGACGAGCTTCTGCACGGCCAAATACTCCAGCACACGCTCTTTCGGTTTCTCCAGTCCGTAGTGATCTGCATTAAGCACATCTTCAGCCTTCTGGATATCCAGGTCATCCTCGGTCAGCTGGGTCCAAGGCAAAGCAAGCAGCCAATCCACATAGTTGCGGATGACACCGCCCTCGGCAGAGCTTGCCGGCATCTTTTCCAGTCGATCGATTTCCTTCTCGACTTTCTCTTTTACCTTGTCCGGCAGGCCAAGACTATCCATCTGATTGCGAAGTTCTTCCACTTCGCCTGCACGGCCCTCTTTTTCACCAAGTTCCTTCTGGATCGCCTTCATCTGTTCACGCAAATAATATTCCTTCTGGGTTTTCTCCATCTGTTTCTTCACACGCTGGCTGATCTTGCGTTCAAGCTCAAGCACTTCGCGCTCGTTATTCAGGATGTCCAGCAGCTTCTCCAGACGTTCCCGCACATCGATGGTCTCCAGAATTTCCTGTTTGTCCTTGATCTTCAAGGACAGATGGCTTGTAATGACATCCGCGAGGCGTCCTGGCTCCTCAATGTCGGACACAGCAGCTAGTGTCTCGGGGGTTACCTTTTTGGACAGATTAATATAGTTCTCAAACTGGTTCAGAACGGTACGCATGAGGGCATCCGTCTCGGGATGATTATTCTCTTCCTCAGGCAGCTCTTGTGCCAGCACCTCGTAATAATCCTCGTTGTCCGTATATTCAATAATTTCAGCCCGTTCCAAGCCCTCCACAAGCACTCGAATGGTTCCATTCGGCAGCTTCAGCATCTGTCTCACCTTGGCTACGGTTCCAATTCGGAAAATATCCTCTCGTGTAGGTTCCTCAATATTGACCTCGGCTTGGGAACATAGGAGAATCAAATGTTCTTCTACCATCGCTTTTTCTAAAGCCTTGACCGATTTCTCCCGGCCCACATCGAGATGCAGCACCATACTCGGGTAGACGAGAAGTCCTCTTAAAGGCAGTAAAGGAAAACGACGACCTTTCGATTTGCTCGGTCCCATCGCTTTCGCACCTCCAATGGCTCTCAGGTTGTAGTCATCCATTATTCTATCAAATGTTCACATAAAAAACCAATGAAGGGAAGCGCTCAGCAGCTTCCCGAATCTGTAACCTGCCCCGGACGAGGTGGCTCTGCCCGCAAATAAGAGGCGGATGCTGGAGGGAAAATCTCCGGTTTCTGCGCAGTCGTCTCTTCGGCCGCTACCTGCTGTTCCACCTGATGCGCTCCAGGCTCCCAACCAAATACTTCACGAAACACGTCCTGAACGGTATCTACGGGAATCACCTGCAAACCATCCAAATTGTCAAAAATGGACTGCCAGTTCTCTGCCGGTATAATGACCGTCTTCGCACCAGCTTGGAAAGCCGCCTCTACCTTCGCCAGCACGCCGCCAATCGGCTTCACACGGCCGTGAATACTAATCTCGCCCGTCATTGCGATCTCGTGGTCTACAGGGCGTCCCTGAATGGCTGAAGTAATTGCTGTCGCCATGGCAATCCCTGCCGAGGGACCATCGATTGGCGTCCCCCCCGGGAAATTCACATGTAAATCGTAATCACTCGTGCGGATGCCCATCGCTTTTAATACGGTTAACACATTTTCAACCGAGCCTTTAGCCATGCTTTTCCGCCGGAGTGTACGGGAACCGCCTCCAATCTCTTCCTCATCCACAACACCTGTGATGTTGATGCGGCCCTGGTCTTTCGGCGCAGGAACCGCTGACACCTCAATCTCCAGAATGGTACCCATGTTCGGTCCGTAAACAGCAAGCCCATTGACAAACCCGACCTGCGGCTGTGAAGGAACCTTGCGATCCGGCCTTGGCTGGATCTGACTGCTCCCTGCGACCCACTCGACATCGGAAGCCTGAAGTGTCTCCCGCTTTTCAGTCAGTGCGAGACCCGCAGCCAGCTGAATGATATTGACCGCTTCACGTCCATTGGTTGCATATCGTTTGACCACATCAACCGCATCCGGGCAGGGACTAAATCCGATTTTCTGTACGGCATCTTCCGCAATTCTGCCAATCTCCTCAGGCAGCAGGGGACGGAAATAGACCTCCATACATCGTGAACGCAGCGCAGGAGGAAGCTCATGCGGGGAACGTGTCGTCGCTCCAACCAGCCGAAAGTCTGCCGGAAGCCCATTCTGGAAAATATCATGGATATAAGCAGGAGTATGCGTATCTTCCGAGTTATAGTACGCACTTTCCAAAAAGACCTTGCGATCCTCCAGTACTTTGAGCAGCTTATTCATCTGAATGGAATGTAATTCTCCAATTTCATCAATAAAAAGCATGCCGCCATGCGCTTTGGTCACCGCACCCGGTTTGGGTTGAGGAATGCCTGCTACACCCATGGCTCCTGCTCCCTGATAGATCGGATCATGAACAGAACCAATCAGCGGATCAGCAATGCCCCGTTCATCAAAACGAGCCGTTGTCGCATCCAGTTCTGTAAATTTGGCATCCGCTTTGAACGGCGAGGACGGATTTTTCTTCGCCTCTTCCAGCACGACCCTTGCAGCAGCTGTTTTTCCCACTCCAGGCGGACCATATATAATTACATGCTGCGGATTGGCACTGCATAATGCTGCCTTGAGCGCACGCAGCCCATCTTTTTGCCCGACAATGTCATGGATGGTAGCCGGTCGCGTCTTCTCCGCAAGCGGTTTGGTCAGCGAGATGGAGCGCAATTTGCGAAGCTTCTCCAACTCTTTCTTCGATTCACGCTCAACGGCAGTACGGTTCGTTTTCTGGCCCCGAAGCAGGTTCCAAAAATATAACCCGACTACCACGCCAAAAAATAACTGTATCAACATGAATACCATGCCAAGGTCACCCATATTCCAAACTCCTCCTGTTCTGTACTTCTTCTCAACTGTGATCATGCTAATACTTGGTAGTATAGCCTTTTCAACGAGACGTAAACGGAAGAAGCCGAAATTGTAACGGAGAATTATTCGAGTGTACGCAAAAAGCCCGCCAGTATGGCGGGCCTTCATAAAGAATTCAATCGTTATTAGTGCGAGCGTCCAGGGATTACACCAGTCTCTTCATACGCTTCGACGATTTTGTCGATCTCTTTTTTCAATTCATCTACCATGATCTCTTCCGGCACTTTACGAATCATCTTCCCATGGCGGAATAAAAGACCTTCTCCGCGGGCACCGGCAATACCGATATCCGCTTCTTTCGCTTCACCTGGACCATTTACCGCACAGCCAAGCACGGATACCTTAATCGGCACCTTCAGCTTCGAGATGTATTCTTCCACTTCGTTAGCGATGGAAAAGAGATCAATATCCAGACGTCCACATGTTGGACAAGAAATTAGTGTCGCAGCATTGGAAATCAAACCAAACGTTTTGAGCAGATCACGCGCCACTTTAATCTCTTCTACCGGATCGGCACTCAGCGAGATCCGCATTGTTGAACCAATGCCCATGGAGAGCAAAGCGCCCATGCCCGCGGAACTTTTAATCGTGCCCGAGAACAATGTACCTGCTTCCGTAATCCCGAGATGAAGCGGATATGGAATGATCTGCGCTGCTTTGGTATACGCTTCGATCGCCATAGGTACATCAGAGGCCTTAAGTGACACGATGATATCGTGGAAATCAAGTTCTTCCAGAATACCAATGTGGTACAATGCACTTTCAACCATAGCATCTGCAGTAGGATAACCATACTTTTCGAGTAAATGATTCTCCAGTGAACCCGCGTTTACTCCAATCCGAATCGGAATACCTTTGTCCTTACAAGCTTTAACAACCTCTTCTACTTTGGCTCGTTTACCGATATTGCCCGGATTGATCCGAACTTTATCAATACCATTCTCAATGGCAAGCAAAGCCAGCTTGTAGTTAAAATGAATATCTGCAACCAGCGGGATATGAATCCGCTTCTTGATTTCCTTAATGGCGGCCGCAGCTTCTTCATTATTCACCGTTACACGCACCACTTGGCATCCGGCTTCTTCCAGTCGCAAAATCTCCGCAACCGTCGCCTCCACGTCTGCTGTTTTGGTTGTACACATACTCTGAATAATAACTTCGTTACTACCGCCAATGGTCAAGTTCCCTACTTTTACGGGACGGGTATCCTGTCTTAAATACATGAGTGATTTCTCTCCCCACAACGTCAAAGCTCCACCCTGACAAAAGACCTTATAAAAGCCTTCTGCCCAAGTGGAGAACTGACAAGTCTATATTTCAGAGCTCAGCTGAAGAAAATGTGCTTTAGGCACTCTCTTCCTGCTTATCGTCCTTTGATTGGCCAAGTTCAGGCACAACTTTTTTCTCAACGACTTCTTCTGTAATGACACAGCTCGTCACGTCTTCACGTGAAGGCACTTCGTACATGATTTCCAGCATGATGCCTTCAATGATTGCACGCAAGCCACGTGCACCCGTGTTACGCTTGATTGCTTCTTTGGCAATCGCCAGCAATGCACCCGGTTCAAACACCAGATTAACATTGTCCAGTTCAAGCAGTTTCTGGTACTGCTTCGTCAGTGCGTTTTTCGGTTCAGACAGAATCCGCACTAATGTATCTTCATCAAGCGGCTCCAAAGTCGAGATCACAGGCAGACGGCCTACGAATTCCGGAATCAAACCGAATTTCAGCAGGTCTTCTGGCAGTACCATACCCAGGTACTCACCTGGTTTCAAATCTTTTTGCTCCGTAGCGGCATTAAAGCCAATGACTTTTTTACCGATCCGGCGTTTAATCATCTGTTCGAGACCATCAAAGGCACCACCGCAAATGAACAGGATGTTGGTTGTATCAATCTGAATGAACTCTTGATGTGGATGCTTACGACCACCTTGCGGCGGTACAGAAGCAACTGTACCTTCGAGGATCTTCAGCAAGGCTTGCTGAACCCCTTCGCCGGATACGTCACGCGTAATGGACGGATTCTCCGATTTACGTGCCACTTTATCAATTTCATCAATATAGATAATGCCGCGTTCTGCTTTTTCAACATCATAGTCTGCAGCCTGGATCAGCTTGAGCAGAATGTTCTCTACATCCTCACCCACGTATCCGGCTTCTGTTAATGAAGTTGCATCCGCAATCGCAAAAGGAACATTCAGGATTTTGGCCATCGTTTGGGCAAGCAGCGTTTTACCGGAACCGGTAGGTCCTAACAGCAAAATGTTACTTTTGGACAGCTCTACATCTTCAATCTTGCTTTGTGTATTGATGCGTTTGTAGTGGTTGTACACCGCAACAGACAAAGATTTTTTCGCTTGTTCCTGACCAATAACATACTGATCGAGAATATCGCGAATTTCTTTTGGCTTTGGAATATCTTTCAGATCCAGCTCTTCATCATGACCGAGCTCTTCCTCCACGATTTCGGTGCAAAGTTCAATACATTCATCACAGATGTATACGCCTGGTCCAGCGACCAGCTTGCGAACCTGCTCCTGAGATTTACCGCAAAAAGAGCATTTCAGCTGCCCTTTCTCATCGTTAAATTTAAACATGAAACCACCCCTTTAGGAATTGATCGGTCTGCTGAGCACCTGGTCAATAATGCCGTACGTTTTTGCTTCTTCTGCACTCATGAAAAAGTCACGGTCTGTATCCCGCTCAATTTTATCAAGGGGCTGACCTGTACGATCAACATATATTTGATTCAGTTTCTGACGAGTTTTAATGATCCATTCTGCGTGGATTTTAATGTCCGCAGCCTGTCCCTGTACGCCGCCAAGCGGCTGATGAATCATGACTTCACTGTTCGTAAGCGCATATCTTTTGCCAGGAGCGCCTGCGGTCAGCAATAGAGAGCCCATGCTCGCTGCCATGCCTACGCAAATGGTCGATACATCTGGCTTGATAAACTGCATCGTATCGTATATACCCATCCCTGCAGTAACAGAACCACCAGGTGAATTAATATACAAGCTGATATCCTTCTCAGGATCGTCGGCTGCCAAAAACAAAAGCTGAGCTATGACAAGATTGGCTACATCGTCATCAATCGCACTGGTCAGAAAAATAATGCGATCTTTCAGCAAACGTGAATATATATCGTAAGAACGCTCGCCTCGATTGGTTTGTTCAACAACCATTGGCACCAGACTCATGAGACCAACCTCTTTTCTACATGTAATTAGACATAGGCTGACTGTAAAGCAAACCCAAAATCATTTTAACATGTTCCTGTGACAATGTCATTTTTCAGGAATCATGTCATCCTAGGGATGTTTACGATTTAGCCTGATCATATTTAACCATGTTTTCTATGTATGTGCAAATTACAACCATCCTATGCCGTATTGGCTTTTTTTATTTACAGCCGCGCGCAAAGGTATGGAATAAACCGAAAACGGGCACCCAGCAGAAAAATAAACAACCATCCATATCATTACTCATTTTTCTATAAAATGGATGTCATAATTTAAAAATAAGGCACGCAGTAACTCACGTGCCTTATCATGTATGCAGCTGTTAAGTTAAACAGCTTGTCTTATTTTTCGTCAGCTTCTGCAGCAGCTTCTTCAGCTGGAGCTTCAACCGGCTCAACAACTTTACTGTTCTCAACGAGAACATCGATTGTTTTGCGCAATTTCACTTCATCACGAAGGCTGTCCAGGGAACCGTTACCTTCGAGAATGCCGCGGATCTCTTCAGCAGGACGCTTGTAAGATTCAGCCATCTTCTCGAGTTCTTGGTTCACTTCTTCGTCAGACACTTCGATGTTTTCCGCTTTGCCTACCGCTTCAAGCACCAGGTTGTTGCGGACACGTTTGGAAGCATCATCCTGCATTTGTGCTCTCAGGTCAGCTTGCGTCTGGCCGGAGAAGCTCAGGAACATTTCAAGGTTCATGCCTTGGTTGCGAAGACGGTTGTCGAAATCGCGCATCATGTTTTGTACTTCGCTGTCAACCATTGAAGCAGGGATATCTACTTCAGCGTTTTCAGCTACTTTTTCTACAACTGCATTTTCCTGTGCAGCTTTGAACTCATCTGCTTTACGGGATTCCAGTTGTGTTTTGAGGTCAGCTTTGTACTCTTCCAGAGTATCAAACTCGCTAACATCTTTAGCAAACTCATCATCCAGTTCTGGAAGCTGTTTGCGTTTAATTTCATGTACTTTCACTTTGAATACCGCTTGTTTGCCAGCCAGTTCAGCTGCATGGTAGCTCTCAGGGAAAGTTACTTCTACGTCTTTGAAGTCACCAGTGGACAATCCCACAACCTGCTCTTCAAAGCCAGGAATGAATGTGTTGGAACCCAGTTCCAGGGAGTAACGCTCTGCTTTGCCACCTTCGAAAGGTACGCCATCAACAGAACCGTCAAAGTCGATTACAGCAACATCGCCGTTCGCTGCGGAACCTTCGTCAACAACAACCAGTTCAGCATGACGCTGCTGCAGACGCTCCAGCTCTTCTGCTACTTCTGCTTCAGTTACTTCACTTTTAGCTACAGCAACTTCGATTCCTTTGTAGTCACCCAGGGTAACTTCTGGTTTCACGGTTACTTTCGCTTTGAATTTGAAAGATTGTCCTTTACCGAATTGCTCGATGTCTACATCAGGACGATCAACCGGGAAGATATCCGTTTGATCAATCGCTTCTGTGTAAGCTTCAGGAAGCAAAATGTCGATTGCTTCTTGATAAAGGCTCTCTACTCCGAAACGAGCTTCGAAGATTGGACGTGGTACTTTACCTTTACGGAATCCAGGTACGTTTGCTTGTTTCACTACTTTATTAAAAGCTTTGTCGAGTGCTTCCGTTACGCGCTCTGCACCGACTTCAACCTCAAGAACCCCAAGGTTCTTCTCTATCTTTTCCCAAGTTGCTTTCATTGTATACTTTCCCCTCCAAAATTCACATGTTCACGTAGGCGATCACGTACAAAATAACCATTTTAGTATAAACAAGTTTACATTCTTTTTCAAGAGGAATCCCTTGATACGGTTTAAGGTAAACGTTTCCGCCCTTTAATGACCGTCCAAACCAGCCGAAACAAACTGTTTCATCGAACGATAAGCCTGCTCCAGACGAAACCTCATTGCACCAGTCACAGCGTACATTGAGCGCGTATTTTCTTCATCATGTGAACCACCAAGACTGTCTGCCACCGTCATATGCAGCGCAGCAGCCCATATGTCTGCAGCAGCGTCATTTTGTTCCAGCATAGACTCGTAATCCCTTGTTCCATAGACCGCCATTACATATTGTATCCACAGTTCCTGGGCAAAATAAAAGAGCGTAGGTTCATGAACCTCCGTCTGGTCTGCTACCCGTTCCAGAATCTGAACAATCTGAAGTGGAAATTCTTCCGGCTTAAGCGGGACGCCAGTGATATCAACCTCTACATCTTCGTCGCCTCTCGTGAAGCGAATGATATCCTGCACTCCTCGGCGCCGCAACGTCTGCAGCACTCTGAATTGTAAAAGCGGATGAAGCGTCTTCGTTTGAAGCCATTGAATCAGCTGCTCATCAACCTTCGAAACGTCCAGAAATGCCAGCTGTTCAAGTGCCAGCATCGTCTGCTCGGACAGCGGCCCTTCCATAACTGTACGGAGCAGCTTATCAGCGTAACCGTCGTCCTGCGCAAGCTTCAACTTGGCGTGCTGCCGGGCCATCTCTTCCTCGCTGACATCCTCTTCCTCTTCTTGACGAATCACCGGCAGGTCCATCTCTTCATGCTGAGGAAATGCTGCCTGCAGCCATTCAAGCAGCGCCCTCCACTCATCGTAGTGACGTTCATCCTGCCCCTGACACTGCAGCAAAAAACGAAGCAGGTCCATGGCTTCACCATAACGTTCGTTTTCAAGCATAACCGTCAGCTGTATCTGATAATAGTCCAGCGTTTTTGGAAACAGCACAATTTTGTTGTTATGCGCGGTTTCCGGGGTCGTGGATTCCTTGATAGGAGCACCTCCTCTGTTCCTGCATCTCTAGTTGGAATTGACCATGAATAGATATATATCAACAAATATCGATCTATTTTGTAAGTTCTTCTGATATTCTAACATAACCTTTATTAGAAAGAAAAAAACGTTACAGCCGCCAAATATCATATACGAAAATGGAACAAAAAATAAACATTTGATATTTATTTTTATTTATGATAAAATCATTTTTGCTTGAAAAATTTCATGTCTCAGTAGCTCAGCAGGATAGAGCAACGGCCTTCTAAGCCGTCGGTCGGGGGTTCGAATCCCTCCTGGGACGTTCAGAAGAAAAGCTTCCTTCGGGAAGCTTTTTTTGCGTTCTGGGGATGAGAACCCCGGGTGGTTCGCCTGGGCATCTACTCGTTAACATATGCCTCTCAGCCTCGACGGTCAACTCTAATCTGTCCAAAATATGAGTCCTGGCAGAAGATTCCGATCATTAAACACCCGTTATACTCTGGTCTCCTCTAACTGCAGAAACACCACCTTGTCGCCGCCCTGTCAGCTCTCGCTGCTCTCCATCACTGTATTGAGCATACCTGACAGATCACTGGAACTGTTCAGCCGCTCTGCAATGCTCTCAGTACTACCATCTCTCACATTCCGACTTCATCTGCCCTCCTGCCTCTCTCCTTCATCCTATTGGCTCATAAATAAAAATCAATGAAATGTCACATTCTGGAACACCTAAAACGTAATACCTTATAAATACAGTAGTTCAAAGGAGAGATTCTACATGAAAAAGAACAAGAAGTACAAAAAAAGTCTAATTGCTTTGACAGCAGCTCTGCTGCTCATTCCGGCCACAGCCTTTGCCGATGATACCATTAGCAATCAAGTCTTTAAGTTAACTAACAACAAGGGGGAGGTTATCTATGAGCAGAAGCCTTACGAGGGCTCTCATAAGTCGGACCACTCCCGCGAAGATCTGCTTCGCTCCTCAAAAAGCCATAGCTTAGCTAATGAGCTGCTGAAGAAAGGGGAAGCCGCCCTGTTTTACATTGCTGAAGATAATCCAGAGCGCAAGACCAATATTGAGCGAACATCGATGAGCTTCAAGAAAGCAGCCAAGCTGCGTGAGCAGCTAAAAGGACAATCGGTTAAAATTTTGGATACCATCCAGCAAAAATATAAATTTGACAGCGCCAGCGTGACCTATCATCCGGTCCTGTCGGATCCCGAGCGAGCCAAGATGACCGATCAACTTGAGCAGCAGGCAGCTCAGTCTGGCAAAGGATATGCCATGCAAAAGCTTAAACTGATCGGCAAGCACTGGAACCTTTTCAGCACATATAAAAATGGAAGCAGCGAGCTGCTGGTTCAGGCTATAAAATCTGATGAGAAAATCACGCTCCATACTCCATCCGTACAAACCGGGGTCACGTATGAGCTGATCAAGTCGGGAAGAACAGAAATGGTCTATTCGTCTTACAGCGAATCCGAAAATCAGGATTTCAAGTCCTCAGGCCAAGGTATTACATTTGTGTGCAGCATCCCTAACAGCGAATTTCATATTTGGTACCATATTGAAGACATCGGCAGCAAGTTGAGCAAGCAGGAGCTGATCAAGCTGGCCGAATCGTATTTGAAATAGGACGCGGAGTGCAAGGCAGCCTTTAAGCCGCCGCGGCGCTTGGGATATAGCTTTCAGATCGCTGCGTCCAGATAGCAGCGGTTAATCCGTAACCAATATGATGCATTCATGTTCCTAAGCAGATTCAGGCACACAGTGTATCTCCCCTGTATTAGATACGTTGGGTTGAAATGAACCGGGAGGGATGCATCGTGTGCCTTCTTAAGCAAAAAAAAACGGTAAACTGTCACAATACAAGGTGTCTCCTTCATAAAACACTTTAAAAAGGGGTGGGGACTTGGAAGACATAGATCTTCGCCAGATCATAAGCGATATCCTGAGTGGAGATACTACAAAGTTCGAGAGAGTCATGCATAAGTATCAGAGACCGATCTTTCTCTACTGTTATCATATGCTAAACAACTATGCCGAGGCCGAGGACTGCGGACAGGAGGTCTTCCTCAAGGCCTTCAGGCATTTGAAAAGGTATGACCCGGAGAAATCGTTCGAGGCCTGGCTGTATACCATTGCATACAATCAGTGTATTGACGCGCTGCGCAAGCGCCGGCTTGTCAAGTACCTGCCTTTTCTATATCATGCCACCAGGGATTATAGCCCGATAGACCAGCGAATTGAGGACATTTATTTTGATGAGCAGGTGCTTCAAGCCATGAAGAGACTGTCGACGGAGGAGCGCAGCCTGCTCATTTTGCGATGTGTGGAGGACAAGACCTATGAGGAGATCAGTACGATTCTCCAGCGAAACAGCGCTTATCTGCGTAAGAAGTATGAACGAACGGTAGGCAAATTCCGCAAGCACTATTATCCAGTGAAAGGAGCTGGCCGCAATGAAGCCAAACAGCAATCAGGATCTTCGAGAACTATTCCATAAGGCTGAGCCGCCCCATGCAGACTTGTCCGGGCCTGTAATGAAACAGCTGCAAGGTGAACTGCCCAAGCGGCAAGGCCTCGATCGACCCTACCTGAAATACAGGGTTAGTGTGATTATAGCAGCCTGCATGCTGCTCAGTATTTCTACAGGCTTCGCCGCGGTGCATCTCTACTCACTGACCAACAGCAAGGGTGGGACCGTTTATGAGGAAAAGATCTTCGAGCCATCCATTCTGGAGAAGAAGAACCCTCAAGAAGAATTGCGTAATCGTGAGGCTGCTAAACTCAGCTACAAGCTGCTGAAGCCCGGCGAGTCTGCGGCTCTATACATTGCCGCGAACAATCCTCACCAAACGTTGAACCTAGTCACTGGTCCAGGACTAGGCTTCAAAGATGCACGTGCTTTGACAGAGGAGTTAAAGAATCAGGAGATAAAGCTCACGAACAGCATCCGTACAAGCAGGCAGGTGTATTCCTTTGATCGCGCTAGTCTGAGCTATCACACCCCAAAGCCGCTGACAGCCGAAGCTGAAACCTCACTGACAGAGGAACTCAAGCGGCAAGCATTGGAATCCGATGTTGGGTATGCCATGGCACTCCTTGAGACCGTCAAGGACAACTGGAACATGTATATCAGCTACAAGAGTGCAGACGGTCAGATCGTCATACAGCCAAGGAAGAGCAAGGAGAAGTTAACAATCTACTTTAATGAGAACCACGTAGATCCCAAGGAAGAAATGAAAATATCAGGTGTGGATGCACTGTACAAGGAAGCAAATAATCGCAGCAGCAACAGATCCATTCAATTCATTTATGATATCCCAAATAGCGAGTATCATATTAATTACTATATAGAGGCCACTAAAAAGATCACTAAGGCAGAGCTGATTGAGATTGCCAAGAGCTTTTTGGAATAAGCTGCTGCCGAGTCCGAAGCCTGATAACAAGCTGAAAACAGGCCCGCACTACTGGATCATACCAGCTGTGCGGGTCTGTCTTATATTCATGGAAATTCAATTGATGTATCATAGAAAACACTTATTAATACATATAAAGTACAGGATACCCCCTTGCTGGATGCAGCTGCTTGAATCCTAAGTTAGACGGATCTATTATCCAACAAGGTTCGATTTCACAAAATAAAAAGTGGAGCATCCGATAAAGACTGTCCGAATTCGACCATTCAAGTTAAACTACATATTAGCATAGAACAATGAGGAAACTAAGCCCTGAAACTTGAAACCCTTGCGTTGACTTCTCTATTCGAAAGATCATTTTTGTCCACCACGCACATCACTGGTCGCGTTTATGTAATCTTACTGTTAAGACGTCTCAATAAATTACCAAAAAATAAAAATGACTAATCATCATCTAACCCTCTAGAAACAGGAGAATAACTATGTCATCATCAACACAACAGCATTCCGTCCATACCGAGGCCGAACAACCGTTACAACAGGCTTCGGGAAAAATCGGACTGCTGCTCGCAGGAATTATTGTTATTGCCGCTACCATGAGGTCCCCCATCACGGCTGCAGGGCCTGTGGTTGAATTAATCCGCTCCGATACCGGGATTGGACACACGATGGCGGGGCTGTTGACCTCACTGCCTTTGATCGCCTTTGCAGCGATCTCTCCTTTTGCCCCGCGTCTTGCTAAACGTTTTGGACTGGAGACCGCTCTCCTGCTGGCTGTAATCATCGTTACTGGCGGAATTACCCTGCGCCTGCTGCCCTCTATTCTGGCTTTATATGCAGGAACGGCTATTCTGGGATGCGGCATTGCTCTAAGTAACGTACTGCTGCCGAGTTTAATCAAACGTGACTTCCCGCTGCGTGTCGGCATTGTCACCGGACTGTACTCGGTTTCCATGAATATGTTTGCCTCGATCTCGTCAGGCATTAGTGTACCCGTGGCAGAAGCCTCATCACTAGGCTGGCGAGCTTCATTAGGGATGTGGGCCGTTTTTTCCATACTGGGTGTCCTGTTATGGCTCCCTCAAGCAGGAAGAGGGCGCAAACAAATGCTTTATGTGACTTCCCAAAATGAAAGTAAGCCTGCACGTCTGCGTACATCTTCACTTGCTTGGTTCGTGACCCTGTTCATGGGCTTACAGTCGTTAATATTCTATACTACCATCACTTGGCTCCCGGAAATTCTCGCAGACCAAGGTTTCAGTGCAGCCTCGGCTGGATGGATGCTGTCTCTGATGCAGCTGGTTAGCGTCCCCGCCACCTTCATTGTGCCAATTCTGGCCGGAAGAACGCAGGATCAACGCCTGCTGACTACAATAACATGTATGTGTCTCATTATCGGATATGCTTTATTGTTCAGCGGCATACCTGTGCTTGTAACGATTGGAGTCACTTTGGCCGGGATTGGTGCCGGGGCTTCCTTTGGTCTGGTCACCATGTTTTTCGTTCTTCGAACGAGTCATGCGCGAGAGGCCGCAAGTCTATCGGGAATGGCTCAATCCTTCGGTTATATGCTCGCGGCAGGTGGACCTCTACTCTTCGGTTTACTGCACGACTGGACTAAGGGCTGGACGCTGCCCCTGCTCATCCAGGTTCTGCTTGCAGTAGGACTGCTCATGACAGGGATTCAGGCAAGCAAAAACAGAACAGTCTCTTCGCTTTAAAATAATCCCTTCAGGGATCGGATATCCATCCTTCCCTGGAAGCAAACAACGGAAACGGTCTCCCCTGTATTTTCACAGGAAGGAGGCCGTTTCTCATATCCAGCTTTCGTCCCGATCATCGGCTTATGCCGGACAGGGGCGAGGTACTACTTTTTCCAAACCATGTGCTTGGAATCAAGCTTTTTTCACACTGCTAGTACCACGACCTAAATACTCATTTAAATCAAAACTATTCTTTTTATTCTGTAAGTGCACTGCCCAAGAAATTAGAATGTTACAATGGCTGTGTAAAGCTCGCATCGGTCTAGATTTTACATAAACAGATTTATAGTATTTAGAGCTGAAGTAGATTGGAGGAAGATTCATGGACATCGTAATTGAGAAGTTAGAAGAGAAAGATTTCGAAAACTTATACACATTTGAGGTTGAAAACAGACCTTTTTTCGAGAAATTTGTACCCTCCCGGGGAGATGATTATTACAAGCCCGAAGTTTTTAAGGTGAAAAATAAACATCTTCTTGATGAACAAGATCAAGGACTCTCCCTTTTTTATCTCATAAAGGATGAACACCATTCTATTATTGGAAGGATAAATGTAGTGGATATTCATTATTCCAATAAAAATAGAACAGGATCTCTTGGCTATAGACTGGCACAAGCCTGCACCGGAAAGGGCATTGCTGCAAGAGCATTACATTTATTACTCCAGACAATCGTCGATTCAGATATAAAAGAAATCCATGCAAAAACAACCAATAACAATACAGCATCTCAAAAAGTTTTAGAGAAGAATGGGTTCGAGCATATAGAAACTAGTGACCATGAATTTGAAATGAATGGACAACTATTAAAGTTCATGAACTATAAATGGATTAAAAAATAATCGACATAGGGCGTGTCTAAAAATAAATCACACTAAATTAAATAACCATCGTATGTAAGGATAGATTCTATTTTTTTCAATGACTTGATAAAAATCACTTCTTCATTCAGGAAACCGGAAATCCATTCTTCCCCGGAGCAAACAATAGAAACGGCCTCCCCTGTAATTTCACAGGAAGGAGGCCGTTTCTCATATCCAACTTCGTCCCGATCATCGGCTTATGCCGGACAAGGATGAAGCGCTGCTTTTCCCGAACCATACGCTAGGAATAAAGCTTATTCCGTACTGTTCATAACTTGGCTTTACCCGTTTACGTTAGTATTCCGTTTATTTCACCTTCACCTTAATCGTATTGGTCGTTGTCACGCCAGCATCGTTAACCAGCTCCGCCCGGTACGTATATGTGCCGGAAGCTTTGCCTTTCACTGCAGTTACAGCGAACTGCGGCAGCGGTGTTGATGCTTTAAGTGACTGTGTATCAATCAACTCATCATTCTCATAGAGACGATACTCGGCTGCATTGGTTCCCCACCACAAGTTCATCATGACCTTGTAGCTGCCGTCCACATCCCAATTATCATGAGAGAGCACACCCTTACCAGGCAGTGCATCGGTAACCCGTACAGTCAGCGTCTGACTGCGCGTTACTCCCTTATCATTAGCCAGCTCGGCAACATAAGTGTAAGTACCATTGGTTTTGCCTGTAATTTTTGTTTGAGCAAACTGTGCCCAAGGCGCATTATAGGTCAGCTTTTGCGAATCAACCAATACACCATCCTCGTACAACTTGTAGCTGGTCGCATTCTCGCCCCACCACATGTTCATGGACACCGTATAGCTGCCGCCCAACAGTCCGTTAACAAAACCGTTATTGTGAGACAACATAGGAGTACCAGGCGCTCTCACAGCCGGTGATTCAGGCTCAGTTTCTGTGGACTCCACCGTAATGGCTGTGCTGCTCGTACCTGCAAGACCCTGCTCATCTTTCACCGTCGTCTCCACCGTGTACTTGCCGCCTTCCAGATTCTCTAATGAATATTGGAAGCTGCCATCGGCCTGGACATCCAACGTACCTTCTTTTAACGTCGAGCCATCTTCTTTTTTCACTGCATAGGATGCTTCCAGCGCAGCTGCCGGATCAAACTGGATGCTCCAACCTTTGGCCAGCGCAGGGGCAGCACGGAAATACAGATCATCCACCGTACCGTTAATTTCAACGGCATCTTCCGCTTTAAACTCCAGTGATTGTGGAGCAGTCACTGCCGGAGCTGTCTTTTTCACCAGAAAAGGTGAAGTATCTTCCTTATACGTTTTGCCATCCGTACCGATGGTTGTAATGTCCACGGTATACAAGCCGTCCGGAATTTCGGTGACTTCTTCCGTCGCGTAGTCGGAATACTGACCATCCCAAGCCAGATTGTATCTTGTATTTGCGTTAAAGGTATAATAATTGCCAAAGATTGAGCCGATGTAACCATCGTTATAATGTCCGCCCTGAGGATCAAAGCCGTCATAAATTTCAATTAATGCAAACGTCATAGGATTATGAAATTCCATTGCAACGTTCAAGGTGTCCAGCGAACCGTCCGCTTTCAACGGATAGTGGAAAGGATTTTTCTCGTTCCCTTTCACCGTTTCAATGTATTTTACTCCATTAGATGTCACATTAAAGTGCGCCACATACGGCACGGTAAATATATTTGTCCCATTCGTAATTTCAATGTAACCTTGTGCCTCGGTTTGCGCTGTTACACCACGAGGAACGGTTACCGTTACTGCCAGTTCTTCTTCTCCATTCAAGGCAAATGAAGCTTTATCAACTGCAACAGATACGCCAGGCACTGTACGCGTTGGATTCACGCTTACCGTGTACTCACCACCGCTTCCGTTCAAGGCCTGCACCTTGATCGTTTTGGTTACTGTTTTTTCATCTGTACTCATGAAATTGCCGTAGTTGATGCTTCCCGTAATGTTTTCTTTCTCAACTACCGAACCACTCTCGGTATACTGGGTCACGTCCATGACTTTAACAAAAGCTGCTGGATCAATTGATTTGACCGCCTGAATGCGGCCTGCACCCTGATCAAACACATCATATTTGGCCGTATCCATGATTTTGGCATTATTCATCAGAGCCGCTTTGACATCAAAAGGTGTCCATTCCGGGTGCTTTTCAAGCAGCAGAGCAGCAAGTCCCGCGACGTGCGGCGCAGCCATACTTGTGCCACTTTTCCGGTCATATGCCTGTGCATAATCAGCTTCTGGTTCATCTTTGCCATAAGCAGGAACCGTCGACAGAATGTTGGAACCCGGTGCAACAACATCCGGTTTAATATCCAGCGTCACCTTCGCAGGTCCGCGAGAACTGGAGGAACTCATCTCATCCCCAGGTGTCTGACTGCGTTCAAAATCACTAAAGTTCACTTCCACAGACTGACCTGCATCCAGTTCAGCCTTGATTGCTTCGCCGTCTTCCTTCGACATGCTCAGTGTCGGAATAAAGTCAAAGCTGTCTCCGAGACTAACGCCAATCGGACCCGGGACATTGTTATATACGATAACCGCCACAGCGCCGGCTGCTTTGGCATTTGCAATTTTCTCGACAAAAGCGAGTTCCCCGCGTTGAATTAACGCGATTTTGCCTGTAAGATCTTTACCTTCGAAATCAGCAGGTTTACCCAAACCTGCGAACTCAACGCCATATCGGTCTGTCAGGACAGATTCAGGATCGGCTGCAAGACTCCAGCCCATGACATCCAGACGATATACCGACTCGGTAACAGCCAGAGGCGACTGCTCCGTTTCTGCTGTTTCCTCAGGTGCAGCGGCTTCCTCTTCCGGATCGGATGGTGAAGCCGCATCGGTTCCTTCTGTCGCTGGAGCAGGAATTTCACCTGTTGTCCCATTATCCGTTATTGCGTCTGAAGCTTTCTCTTGGTCCACATCAGGCTGATCAGCCTGATGCGGCTCATTGGACGATGCTGCATCAGCAGTAATTCCGCTATTCTGTGCAGGCGCTGCCTCTTCCGATTCAGGTGCACTGCCTTCCGCCTCCACACCGCCTTCAGGCGAAGCTTCCGGTGTAGAACCAGGTTCCTGCGTTTCAGGAGCATTTCCCAGTTCAGGAGTCTGCTCTTGATCTGGAGCAGGTTGTTGTTCAGGCGCTGATTCCTGACTCTCTTCACCAATCCAGAAATGGGTGTTTGCCGTAATCGCCTGGCTGGGACCTGTGGAGTTACCTACAGTAATCGCCATGGCAGATGCGCCCGGTGAACCAAGAGTATAACGGTTAGGCCCACTGTTACCACTGGATACAACCGCAGTAACACCAGACAGCATCGCATTGTTCAATGCAACCGAAGTGACATAGCTTGGATCATTGTTTGCGGCACCAAGTGACAAGTTGATAACATCCATGCCATCCGCTACGGAACGGTCAATTCCGCCGAGTACCCATGACGTCTGTCCACTGCCGTATGGACCTAGAACACGGTAAGCATAAATATCTGCTTCGGGAGCGATACCAACGATACCATAGTCTCCTGCTTCACGAGCAGCCACCGTACCAGAAACGTGTGTACCGTGAGATGTATAATAAGGGCGCCCATCCTCGTCAAATTCAGGCTGGCCTGAGGCTTTCCATTCCTGATAAGTTGCTTCATACGGATCATTATCATTTCCTACAAAGTCCCATCCGCCTTTGTAAGCATCGCGCAGATTGGGATGAGTATAGTCAATTCCGGTATCAATGACGCCTACCTTAACGCCTTTGCCTTTATAGCCGAGATCCCATACTTCAGGAGCTCCGATAAAAGGCGCTGTATCTTTCATATGCGGATTAACTTCATCTTGGTCTGGTGCCAGCGTCACTTCAAGGTCAGGGTAGACACTGACTACGCCTGGTATTTGAAGCAATTGTCCCAATTGGTTCCCCTTTACTTCAAGGGCTACACCGTTAAGGGCATATGCATAATTGTCCAGCACTTCGTGTTTGATTTTTTTCTGAGTGAGGCTATGTACAAATGACTGTTGTTGCTCCTCAACTTGAGTTACAGCATTTGTTTCCATAGAGGAGGTGAATGATCTTCCTGAGAGGGTTGATTCGCCTTGTGCTACAGCAACAGGTTTAGTGGATAGTTCAACGATGACTCGTGTGTTCTCTCCGCCAAGTCCCTCCAGACTTTTATCCAGAAACGGATCTGCAGCAATTCGAGCTTCCCGTCCGGCAAGCACGTCTCTCCATTGTTTTGCTGTAGTGCTGTTTAGTGTGTTCTCCAGTTGAATTGCAGAATCCGCAGAAGCGGCTCCAGCCGCAGGCGGGATAAGGGAAAAAACCATAAGGACACTCATTAACATAGATATCAATCGTTTATTCAAGGCTATGCCCTCCTTCTTCGTGTAAACGCCTCACCAAATGGGATCCAATGCAGGAAGCACTGCAATACGTTCGACCAATTCACCACCAATCCGCAAAATGTTTGACCCCTGGTAAATTATTCTACCAAAATATCACTTTTTCCTTCTAAATACTTACATTATGATATAAAAATCACTTATATGGTTCTTAAGAAGGATATATAGTCCCGTTTGTATAATTTTGTCGTTTGAATATTAAAATTTAAAATACGGGAAGCAAAATAAAAAAACCATGCTCCTCTGTACTGAAGAAAGGCATGGTTTATAGGTGAACTGCATGAGTTTTCATGTGATTGAACGATTGATTCCATACTCCTTTTTCAGACGTAAAGCAGAGCTGTGACACTGCATTTTAAAAGCAGAAACTCATTTAACAATGAATTTTAGTTGTTTTCCTGTTAGACCTCCGGCTTAAATGCTTCAATGCGAAGGCGCTTGTAATCTGCATAGATTCCATCATTTCTCCAAAGCTTCGGAACCACGATCCGGCTGATCTCCTGACACCATTCCTCCACCTGCTCGGAGCCATATCCCTCGAAGTAGTCATCTCCAAAATGAGTCAGCCAGCCTATAACTCCTTGTTCACCATCTGCTAGTTTGGTAGGACGGTCATAAAGATAGGCCTGCCGAACTACAAAACCTCTTTCTTCCAAGATGCTGCTGTATTGTCCGATCGTCGGAAAATACCATGGATTGCGTTCCGAGGCGTTGATCCCCGTGTGCCGCTTTAGTACTTCCTCGATAGCATTTACAATGACCTCCACATTACCTCGGCCTCCGAATTCAGCCACAAACCGCCCTCCCGGTTTCAATGCATGCCATACACAATCTACAACGTTACGGGAATTACGCATCCAGTGCAGTGCTGCATTGGAAAAAACAGCGTCGAACAGCTTCTCTGTTGTGAATTGCTGACCGTCAGCTTCCCAAAATTCAATACTCGGGAACTTTTTTCTGGCATGTTCGATCATGTCTGATGAGGCGTCCATGCCCGTTACCGCCGCCCCTGAAAGAGCAATTTCATACGTTAAATCTCCAGTTCCACAGCCGAGATCAAGAATGGATTCCCCTTCTCTGGGGCGAAGCCAAGAGATCAGATTTTTCCCATACTCTGATACAAAAGCCAGCTGCTTGTCGTAGTCCTCGGCCTGCCACTGATTTATAGATTTCATCTGCTCCACCGTCGCTTCCTATATTGATATCCTCATTGTGGCACAGATTTCCTTATTGATAAAATATATATAATCTATTTCATTTATAGGTAAAAGCAATTAAGAGAGGAGAGTCTTTATCCCCTGAACGCAAAAAAAGCTTCCCGAAGGAAGCCTTTTTCTGAACGTCCCAGGAGGGATTCGAACCCCCGACCGACGGCTTAGAAGGCCGTTGCTCTATCCTGCTGAGCTACTGAGACAAATATGTATAATAAAATGCGGAACGTTCTCTATTATACTCCCTTTTCTATTTTTTTCAATAGTTTTATTAAAAATTAATAATGAACCTAAAAACCAGCCGACTCCGTATAATATGTATATTCAAACAGGAAGCAGCATAGGTTATCTGCTTTGAGGTAATATTGATAATACCCGTATGAGCCTAAAATGCTTATTCAACAAACCCCTAGCGGGGTAATCTGTTGCATACATATCATTTGCAGTTTTATTAAAGGAGAGAATCGTATGAGACAACTTCTATCGTCACTATCTTATTTCAGCATTTTCTTTGCCCCGTTCCTGTTTCCCATCGTTGTATGGATCGTGGCACAGGATGAGTACATTGCAGGACACGCAAAACGCGCCTTGTTCTCCCATGTCTTTCCGTTTTTGGCGGCGATCCCCCTGTTTTATTTCTTCGTGACATCTCACAGCCTGGGATCTGCAGTAGGGTTCGTTATTTTGTTCTTTGTTATCTATGGTTTGAGCTTTGTATATAATGTTGTAAAAGGAATTCAAGTCCTGCGTGAATATTATTAAGCCGCGTTAAGCAAACATATCAAACACAGCAGAATGATTAACAGACCCGCCGTATTTATACGGCGGGTCGTTCTAATTTCTTTTTCGCCGACCTGCTTCACAGCCGCTATATGCAAATCAATTATGCAGAAAGGACTTTATCCTTGACCAATCAAATACCGCTGCAGCGTTGTTCCAAGCAAACCGAAGGCAAACAGGTTGCTTTGAAACCGAGCCTTGTCTTCCTCGGCCGTAATACCCTCACTATTTTCAAACGCCGTTTCCGTCGCATCTTCAAAAGCAGTATGCATATTGTTGTTATACCAGTCAATCGCTCCATCCGAGTGATTCCGCACAATACGCACCACCTGCAGTTCGCTGCCCGGCTGCGCTGCTGCTACATATACAAGTAATGACGGATCGCCTGCATTTCCCGGCTGCACCTCAACTTCGGCACAAGATAATCCATCCACTTCGGTTAATCTGCGTATTTTGGCATCCTGAATTGCATACATCGTTATCGCTCTCCTTTATTCTCATCATGTGCTTTGTTCGATCTGGTGCCTGGTTTCCGGCGTCCCCAATCGATAAATCTCCCGGTAAACCTGCTGCAGAACCGCTTCATAAGCGCGATTCACATCATGTTCTGGCGTATCCGGCCAGGGAAATACCATTCCCGGAAAGGCTTCTTCTTCCTTTTCCTGCATAAGATAAAGCAATCCCAATAAATGTTCGGCTTCCTGCGGTGTTGCCTGAATCACCCATTCATACGATGTTACAGACGAATCCGGTATGACAGAGCGCCCCATGACAGACACATAATAATTGATCCTGTCCATTCCATGTTCTCCCCTTCACAGGCAGCTTAAGACTGTTATCCCTAGATGTAGTTTCCGAAAAGGACAGACATTTTATGCCTGCATTCGGCATATATTTGTTACGACCTCTGACGAAAAAGACAACATTTGCCAGCTTCTTTTGATTTTTGGCAGCATACGGATGAACGACTCGACCAAGAAAGGATGAACAAACCATGTGCGGTATAACCGGCTTCGTACAGTGGAATCGGGATTTGACACAGGAATCGGAGCTGCTCGTCCGGATGACGGATAGCTTATCGAACCGTGGGCCCGACGCTTCAGGTACATGGATTTCCAACCCTTGTGCTTTTGGGCATCGCCGCCTCAGTGTAATGGACCCGGAGAACGGGGCACAGCCAATGCATGCATTACAAGGAGACTACTCCTATACTGTTGTGTATAACGGAGAACTATACAATGCACCCGAGTTAAAAAAAGAACTGCTTCAGCGGGGGCATCATTTCCGCACCCAGTGTGATACAGAAGTCCTCCTGGCTTCGTATATCGAATGGGGGCCAGCATGTGTTGAGAAATTTAATGGTATATTCGCTTTTGCTATATGGGATGGAGGACGGGAACAGGTCTTTATAGCCCGTGACCGCCTTGGGGTCAAACCTTTGTTCTACAGTAATGCTAAGGATGCCCTTGTTTTTGGTTCTGAGCCCAAAGCGCTGCTTCTTCACCCCGATGTAGAAGCTGCCGTAGGTCCTGAAGGACTGGCGGAGGTTTTTATTGTAGGGCCTGCGCGAACACCGGGGCATGGGGTCTATTCCTCACTTCATGAATTGAAGCCTGCTCATGCGATGATTTACAGCCGCAGCGGAATGAAAACCTATGCCTATTGGAAGCTGGAATCTGTCAAACACGAACATAACCTGGAAGAAACAGCAGCTGAAGTCCGCCGTCTGTTACAGGATACACTGGAACGCCAATTAGCTTCCGATGTTCCTGTATGCTCCCTTTTATCCGGGGGCCTTGACTCCAGTGCCTTATCTGCTTTGGCTGTTGATTATTACAACCGGACGGGGCAGGGGCAAGTCAGTACGTATTCGGTAGATTATGTAGACAACGCCAAACATTTTCAGGCCCATTCTTTTCAGCCCGGTGCAGACGGTCCATGGATTCAGCGAATGGTGGATGAGCTCCAAACCGATCACCACTGGATCGAGATTGAAAATGGAGAGCTTGTACACGCATTAACTCAGGCTATGCTTGTAAGAGATCTGCCGGGAATGGCCGATGTCGACTCGTCTTTATATCTGTTCTGCAAAGAGATCAAAAAGGGAGCGACTGTCGCCATATCTGGCGAAGCTGCAGATGAGGTATTTGGCGGCTATCCCTGGTTTCACCGCGATGAAATGCTGAATTCAGGCACTTTCCCTTGGTCAGTGGCGCCTGATATGCGGGCAGGGCTGCTATCTCCGGATATCCGCGAGTGGATTAGACCGCTTGACTATCTGGCCGACAGATACTCCGATGCGGTAGCCGAGGTTCCGTTACTGGATGGTGAAACAGGGAAAACAGCTCAGATGCGTGTTATGTCTTACTTAAACATTACACGTTTTATGCCTACGCTGCTGGATCGCAAAGACCGAATGAGCATGGGTGCCGGCCTGGAAGTCCGTGTTCCTTACTGTGATCATAGGCTGATCCAATATGTCTTTAACATTCCCTGGGAAATGAAAATTACCGGAGGACGTGAGAAAGGCATTTTACGAAAAGCACTTGAAGGCGTTCTGCCTGACGATGTGTTATATCGTAAAAAAAGCCCTTATCCCAAAACACATAACCCTCAATACCTGGCAGCCGTTAAGCAGCAGGTACTTGAAATTCTGGATGATCCAACATCACCAATTCTACCGTTAATCGACAAAGTGCAGATTCGGAATCTTGCATCTTCACCCGATGCCTCATCGAATCTGCCCTGGTTCGGACAATTAATGTCAGGACCGCAGCTGTTCGCTTATTTAACTCAAATCAACAGCTGGCTCAAGACGTATCATGTTGCTATTCGATAATGGACGCCATCTTTTGTTAAATTTATCTTTTGGAACGAGAACTGCCCCTATACCATCCAGTTGGTATAAGGGCAGTTTTGCTTATGTTTTATTACGGTTGTTCTTTCTCTTTAATTCTTTGTTTATTCTCACTTTTCTCACATAAACTTACAACACAAACATGTTATTTCTCTTCAAATCTTTGCGCTAGGAAACTTTAAAACGGGCTGCGGACTGCTGCAGCACCTCGGCCATGGATGACAAATCATGGGCGGCCGATGCAATTTCCTGCATTGCAGAGAGCTGTTCTTCTGTCGTCGCACTTACTTCCTCTGTTCCAGCAGCCGCATTCTCCGTGACCTCCATGATCGACTTCATAGACGCATTAATCTGCTCTACACCGGCATTCATCTGTTCAATCGAAGCAGAAACCTCTTGTGTCTGCCCCGCTACACTACTAACCGCATTCCGAATCTCATCAAATGTATCTCCTGCCTGGTTCACCAGTTGAATCCCTGCCTGCACTTCGGAAGATACAGCGCTCATGGAGTTGGCGGCATTACTCATGCCCGCTTCAATGGAGGTAACCAGTTTCACGATCTCTCCTGCAGACTGTGCAGACTGCTCAGACAGTTTCCGTACTTCCGTCGCGACAACCTGGAACCCCCTTCCATGTTCCCCAGCTCTAGCGGCTTCAATGGCTGCATTCAGGGATAACAGATTCGTTTGAGCAGCTATTTCAGAGATGGTATCCACCATCTTCACGATATCTGACGAGTGTTTGCCAAGCTCTTCAATGACTCCGGCAAGACTGGCAACGGTGTTTTGAATTGAATTCATCTGTCCAACTGCGGAGCGGATCGATTCACTACCGGATATTGTCTGGGCAGAAGCTTCTGAAGCCTGCTCGGAAACAACGGTTGTATTTTCAACCACCCGCCTGAAACCGGCTGCCAGTTCATTCATAGTCTGGAATCCTTCGCTAACCATACGAACCTGCGCATCCATTCCCTCTGCAATCTCGCCCATCGTAGTTGCTACTTGCTCATTCGCAATAACCGTCTGTTCTGTACTCGCCGTCAATTCTTCCGAAGAGGCTGCAACGCGTTCGGCACCATCCCCCACCTGATGAATCAACGTCCGCAGATTGACAGACATAACGTTAAATGCCTCTGCCATCTCTCCAATCTCATCTCGGCTGCGTACCTTGATAGGCTCTCCCGTCAAGTCCCCTTCAGCAATTCGTCCAGCTGCCTGAGCCACAGATTGAACCGGTTTAGAGATGAGACGGCCAATAATGATGGCGATTGCTAAACCAACGAGAATAGATACGGTGCCAATAATGCTGATCCAACGAAGTACTTTGGCTGTTTGAAGATTCGCCGCAGCCGATCCTTCATCCATTGCCTTTTGCTGATGTTTTTCCATGGATTCTACAATCCCTTCAAATTCGGCAATAAGCTGAGGGGCTGTACTTTCCATTAAGCGAGAAATTTCTCCTACATTTCCTTGTGTTGTGAGTGACATTACATTTTTTGAAAAATCATAGTACTGCTTCATCATCTCATCAGAGCTGACCAGATATTGTTTCATAGCGGAACTGGTAACCGTCGATTTCAAATCTTCACTCAAATTTATGTAATCTTCGTAAGCCTTGGTAAAAGCATCTTCATTCTCCTTGTTTGCCTGCATAATGTAGTTCCTCAAGGCAATTTGTTGTGATTTAAGATCAATCGTCATATTTTTGATTTTCAGCAGTTTGCTTGTTCGATCATTGATTAAATTCGTGTATGTCTTCTCCAGATTTACAAATTGGAAGTATGAAATAACCGTAACCGTTACCAACAATAATAGAACGGATGAGAAACCAATAAGCAGTTTTTGACTAATGGATATCTTTTTCACGTCGAATTCCTCCTAAATTTCAATAGAAGTAAAACAATTTTATTATTTAATTGCGTAATAACCTCCTCCTCCTATTAAGTCAAAAGACCCATACAATGATATATGTTAATATAATATTCATATTCACTATCTCAAAAACAGGTCTTTATTCCTAATTGATACTAACCCAAAACAAACCAAAGTTGAATCATCAATATTTAAAATTTTCAATAAAAAAGTCAAGACCCATTTACAGGAGATCACTTACTATCCTTTCATTACAAAAAAAACATCTTTCAGTAAAGCCTGTATCCAAACCGTTCTCCGATTTGACACAAGCTGCTGCTGAAAGATGTTTTTATTGATGAATAAATGCTGGATTCCGCTCCAATAATCCTGTACCGAATGTTTCTCTGAACGGGGAATCCTGCATATGAATATAACCGATGTAACAGCCGCACTTTTTCATACCGCATGGCCGTTCTGCAGACAAAGCCTGCAGGCCATCACGATAGAGATGACCAATGATTCGACGGTCCTTGTAACACCTTTTTACGTGTCCCGAGCCTTGAACATAAAACACATCTGAACCTGCGGCACAGCGCTTGCCCAAACTGTCATAGTCCTGTAAATTCCCCTCGAACAGCGGATCAATTCCTTTGAGAAACTCAATCTCATCCGGAGTGTAGTATTGGGACCGATCCTTGAACGCATTGATCCACATATACACATCATCAGGCAGTGCCTGCCTCATGGATTCTATCGCCGGAAACGCACTCCGCAGTCCAACAGTACCCACACTAAAAGACAGCCCCATCTCTGTCAAAGTCCTGCATTGATTGACAAAAGACGCCTCTTTCGTCTCACGAGGGTGATATGTGGCCCAGAAGGCCGCTTTGCGCACATGCAGCTCACGTGCCCAATCGAGCTTGACAGATAGATTGGTTTGAATCGCTACCTTATCCACGTGCCCCATATGTGACAATTCAACCATTGCTTCCCGATACCAGCGCCGAACCAAGGCTTCTCCATAGGGATTGAAGAATATAGAGAAACGGTGCCCCTGACTCTCCTGTTCTCTAACCCAGGTTACAAACTGGCGGAGCTGCTGTTCATCCACGTTTAACGTTTCTTTGGAATCTACCGTTTTGCTAAAAGGACAGTAAGGACAGTCATAGTTACAAGACGACAACTTCCCTCGATAATACAAGGTCGCTCTCATGAGAAAACAAACCTTTCCATCTGCTCACGGATATCAGCAGAAATGAGCCAGTCTCCGATCGCATCCGAATATCCAAGACCGTCCTCCGTCAAACGCAGCACCTGCTCATCTCCCTCCATATCGAAGCAGGCCATATCCTCTTCCAGTAATTCGCTCAGCCAAGGATAATCAGACAGTACATCTGTTCCAAACCTTTCCTGATAAAGGGACAACATCAATCCCTCACGATGCAGCAGCGCTTTTAAGATAAATCTGCGTCTCTGTTCTTCACGGCTTAACACAATACCGTAATCTGCCTCATCATAACGTTCAGCGTTAACATAATCGGCAATAATGCTCTGTGTCGCCTTATAGGTCACACCATATTTGGAAGCATAATGAACCCTGTTCGTATAGGAGCGTGCACCACATCCGAGACCAACCATCCCTTCTTCCTGACAGCTGTAAGGAAGAAGCGTTTTGACAGAAGACTGCTCTTTCGCAAACCGGCGCATCGAGTACTGCGTATACCCTTTGCTTTTTAACAGCTCACGCGCCGCTTTGTAAAGCTCCATTCGAATGTCTGGTCCCTGACGCTGAATATCTTCTGGCTTTACAATCGTATTCTCTCGTGTGTACAGCGGGTAGATAAACACTTCACCCGGATCGTATGCCAGCACGCGCTCAAGTGAATACGTCCAAGTCTCAATCGTCTGGCCAGGCAGGCCATAGATCAAGTCCAGATTCAGCAGCGGAAAATCATGACGGACCAGCTTCTCCAGCGCACGTTCTACCTCCTGTGGTTTCTGCGGACGATAGATTGCAGCTGCTTCCGCTTCGATAAAACTTTGTATTCCCATGCTCACCCGGTCTACGCGGCGTTCCTTCAAAATGCTCAATTTGCCATCCGTTACCGTATCAGGAGAAGTTTCTACCGAAATTGAAGCCTGTGACGGGTCCAGTCCCATAGTGCCTTCAGCAATGTCGAATAAGCGGCTGAGCTGCTTCTCCTGCAGCAATGTTGGTGTTCCCCCGCCAATGGCAAACCTGGAATAGGGTCTGCGTGAGGTCACTGGTGCCCACTGCCTCGCCTGCCGCTCAAGTGCATCCACGTACTGTTCGTGACTATCCTGCCTTTTATCCGGCAGTGTGAACAAGTTACAAAACCCGCAGCGAGCGGCGCAGAAAGGAATATGCATATATAAAAAATAGGTCTCCGTGTCTTCCTTTTCCCACAAAGATTGCAGTGGAACCGGCGGATTCAGCTCACGATATGCGGTCTTATGCGGATAAGAATACAGATAAGAACGATAAGGGAAGGTCAACACTTCACGAAGAGCTGCTGCTGGCTCGGAGCCAGACTGTTCGGCGCCTGCTGCAGTTCGCTCTGAATACTCACTCATCGGCTTCCTCCTTACAAAATAAATTCACGATACGGCACGGTCCAAACGACATCATGCGCCAGCCGGTGCCCGTGGTACCCATCCTCACCGTAAGCTGTACCATGATCGGAAAAAGCAAGGCAGAACGTCGGCCGCTCTCGCTCTCTCATGGCTTCAAACAACGTTCCTAACGCCTTGTCCACATATCGCAGTGCAGCACGCTGCGTCTCTACCGAGTCCTCCCGGGCTCCATCAACGAAGTATCGGTTGGGGCCGTGAATCGCAGACACATTCATAAACAGAAACAGCTTCTCATCAGGTGCCGTCTGTTTGAGCAGCTTTAATGCATGGTTCACCTGATTTTCGGTGGACCTAGCATTGGTGACCCCAAAATTCATTCGCCAATAACTCTGCTGGAAATAACCTGGCAGCACTTTCGCAAGGGGGTTCTTTTTCGTAAAAAAAATAACACCGCCGATACAGATGGTGCGATATCCCTCTGCGGCTAAACCGGAAACGATATCCGGTGTATCAAACAACCAGGTGTGAGGGTGAGTCTTGAGCCCGGTATTCCGGGAATGGAACAATCGGATATGAGATGCCTTTTCTGTATTCGCAGGCGTAGGCATAAAACCACCAAAAAAAGCATGATGCGCAGCATATGTAAAACTCCCGGGAGTATGCCGCTTCTCCCAAGGGCCTGAGCCGCACAGATTAGGGCAGTGCTCTTCCTCCAGCTTGGCAGCGTCGTAACGCAGCGTATCTAAAGTAATCATTAGAATATTGTGGGAGCCTACAATGGTGTTCATATCAGGCATGTTTAACAGGCTCCTCCTTTCGCAAAAGCTTCATCTCCCATTCATAGGGACTCATACCTTGATGCTTGACTCGGTATAACAGGTCACCGAACGGATTCACATCCAGCACATACGTACGGGGATTCATTCCGTTGGTAAGCAGGACATCAATGCCTGCCGACCATGAATCGGGAAAGGTCATCATTGTATCCTGAGCTGCTTTCTGAATCATGGACATATGCAGTTCGTCCAAGCCAGCCTCGGCCGGCAGCATTCGCTCATTCCGCAGATGGAGATTAGTGATCGGTGTGCGGCTAAGACGCATAACGGCATGACCGGCCTGTCCTGCCGCAACGAGTTGACGAACATCATAAACGCGCTGATTCAGAGCAGCTTTGGGCATCCATCGCTCGATCTGTGCTCCTTCAGCACAGAGCCAGTCCATCAGGATGCGAATCTCATTATGACGGGTATACCTCTGCAGTTTACCCTCATTATAAAAAACAGTTTGGCCCTGAAAGATTTCCATGCCTACCGTTGTAACCGCAATCTCCTCACCTGTCCGCGGATTTATCTGATAGGCCACAACCCCCGATGCACCCGAGCCGCAGGCCAGCTTGACAAAGACCCGGTGCATCTGCGAAACGTTCATTGCCTCACGCAATATTTCCCAGCAATTGATAGGCTGTGAAGAGGGCAGTAACGGTGGAACCGGAATACCATGCTGTGCCAAGTGCAGCTGACATTCTCTTTTATCAAACATCAGGCCAATCTCGGCCGGGTCATTCCAAAATTGGACATCAGGCCACACCTCGCGTGCTTCTTGCGCAGCCCGGTTAAGAAAAGTCTTCCAGCCCCGGAACCATTGGGCAGGCGCGTAGATTCTTCCCCACTGCTGCTCTAACCTAAGAGAAGCTTCAGCTGAGAAAGTCTCCTGACCTATCTTTTGCGACGACGATGACAGATCACTTCGTACGCGGCGCGCTGATCTCTTCAAGTCGTGCATGGTATCGCCCGATTCCTTAAAGTCTAAAGCTCCAAGCTGCAGCAGTCCGCGTTCCACATCCCAATCTTCGCCTGGGGCATCCAGTCGAATGAGCGGCGCTGGAGAGTTTGCCTGCACAAGTTCGGCGAGACTTCCTCCCTCTCTCCAAGTATGGAGAAGCTGCCCATATGACAGCATATGGGCAGGACTCATTCCCGCTTGTTTTCGAGCTTCCTGCAGTCCTGCTGTTCTTCGATTGTCCAGGTTACCGATTAATAACAAAGGTTTCTCATCCCACATCGGCTATTCTGTCAGCATCGGGAAACGCCAGTCCTCTTCATCACTTTCCTGCTGGTCACTCACATCTACCGACATGCCGGATTGATTCCAGCGCAGCATCATTTCATCCGTCATGTAATGATAGCTTAGATTCAGGTGCTTCAACTGTTTAATTTTATCACTGGCAAGCAGTGCTTCTGCCCCTTCATCCGACAAGGTTCCTTCCGAGAAATCGAGCACTTGAAGCTGCTCGAGAATCGGCGCCTCTGCAGCAGCCTTTGCAATCTCGTCCTGAATTTCACTGTTCTTCAAACCGAGGTACTCCAGTTTAGGGAAACGTCCTTTTTCAAGCAAAGGCTGCACATCCTCCAAAGAACCATCGAATCCGTAATCTACAACCCCTAGATACAGTTCAAGCTTGCGCAATTCAGGCAGCTCTGCCGTGGCAATGTCGGACAAGACATTCTTCGGCAGACCACCGCAAATAATGATTAATTCTTCCAGCTTGCTGTGCCGGAGAGGCTCCAGTTCAAGTCCGCTGCTGCCTTTAATCACAAACGAGGTCAAATTCGGAAAAGCTTGCAGAATTGGTGCAAGATTCGTTTGAATAATCCAGGAAACTTCGCATTCTTCGGACTCCATATCTCCGATAAATAATTGTTTCAAAGCCGGGAAACTTGGTGCAAGCTCAATCAAGGTATCCTTGAATTCCTGCGGAGAATTTTCATAAGCTTGTCCCCAATCACCAATGATCAGGCTTTCCAGCGCTGCCGCTTCCGGTTTCGCTGCCAAATCCCGAAGGAGTGTCTCCATTCGAATACCCTCTTCATAGTCATCGTAAGATACAACCAGCTTCACTTCCTGCACGCCAAATCCCTCCCGTATAAGGTTAATCGTCTTTCACTCATTTGAATGTTAACCGATACCCGGCCTGACTTGCAACTTCTTCCAACCCCAGTCCCAATGTCCTTCTCAATCGTGCAAATCACATCTCTTTACGTATAGGAAAAAGAACGCACGTTCCCATCACTTCTACTCCTAATTAGTCACGGTATTTAGGTATAACGAAGTACGGCACATTCGGAGCCTATAATGTATAAAAAAAAGACGCTAATGGAAATGCGGATTATTCCACTGGAATGACCGCTGTATTTCCATTAGCGCCTGCGCTTTAACTCCTCAGCTTACTTTTCTCACTTGATGATGAAATGTCTACTCCGGAGCAGACCTTCGCCTTTTATGCTTTCAAGCGGGAAACAAGCGCCCGCAGCGCATGTCCCCGATGACTGATCGACTGTTTTTGTTCCAGTGTAAGTTCAGCCATCGTTTTCTCGTATTCCGGTACATAGAACAGTGGATCATATCCGAAGCCGCCTTCGCCTGCCGCATCAGCTGTAATCCAGCCTTCAGCCATACCTTCGGCTTCATACTTATCCCCAGTGACCGGATCGTACAGCACCAGTGCGCAGACAAATTGTGCCGGACTCAGCAGCGGCTGCTGGGAATCCTCACCGGATTTCAGCGCGGCGAGAGCATCCAGCAGCTTGGTATTATTCTGTGCATCAGATGCATCTTCCCCGGCATATCTTGCGGAGTAAACACCCGGTTCCCCGTTCAGCAGATCCACACAAAGCCCAGAGTCGTCTGCCAGAACGGGCAGCCCAAGCGCGTCACCGACGGCTTTGGCTTTTTTCCATGCGTTCTCGGCAAAGGTAACACCGTCTTCCACAACATCCGGCAGCTCCGGATAATCAAACATGCTTTTGACCTCTTTACCCAGCGGAGCGAAAGCATGCGCAAATTCGCGCACTTTCCCTGCATTACGGGTAGCAACAATGATAACCGGGCTGTCCAGGCTCATGTTACGCTTCTCCCAATCCGCGTGCGCCAATTTTGAGCGCAATCGGACCAAGTACTTCTTTTTGCCGCTCGATCATTTCCAAAATGCCCTGTTCGCCAAGTTCCAGCATCGCGTTCAATTCACGACGATCAAACGGTGCTTCCTCACCCGTTCCCTGAAGCTCTACGTACTTACCACTGCCCGTCATGACCAGGTTCATATCCACCTTGGCCTTGGAATCCTCGTCATAGTTCAGATCCAGCACCGGCTGTTCGCCCACAACACCTACACTTACGGAAGCGAGGAAGTCTGTAATCGGGAATACCTGCAGCTTATGCTGCTGCGCGATTTTGTTCACAGCCAGCGCCAGTGCGACAAATGAACCCGTAATGGACGTTGTACGTGTGCCTCCATCTGCCTGAATGACATCACAGTCCAATGTAATGGTGCGCTCACCGAGCGCCTGCAAGTTCACAACCGAACGAAGAGCGCGCCCGATTAAACGCTGAATCTCCATGGTACGTCCAGTTAATTTACCACGATTGGCCTCCCGCTGATTCCGGGTATGCGTGGCACGAGGAAGCATAGAGTATTCCGCTGTAACCCAGCCTTTGCCTTGTCCTTTCATAAAAGGAGGAACGCGTTCCTCCACTGTTGCTGTACAAATTACCTTTGTATCACCGACTTCAATCAATACAGAGCCCTCGGCGTATTTATTCGTGTTAATTGTTAAATTCATCGGGCGCAGCTGTTCGCTGGTTCGTCCGTTAGATCTCATATTTTCTGCCTCCTACGACTTAAGCATCCTGTAATGTTGAACTTGTTCTCTTCTGCAGCCTCCTGCAGCCATCCTTTATATTTTACCAAAGAGTTCAGTTAAAAGCACCCTTGAGCCCTCTTATCCATTAAATCGGGATTTCGTTAATGTATTCGGGCTTGGATACGGGTGCGCTGTAATCGCGGTTATCATCACCCTTGACTGTTTTCTGGCCGTTCCATTCAATCTGCACTTTCGCATCCTTACCGGATGTATTCTCTGCTGTTGTTAATACAACGGACTGCAGCAGCTCGCTGGGCACAACGTCGCCTTCAGTAAACATGTCGTCTTTCAGCGCAACCGTCACCGTACCGTCTTCAGACGTTTTCACCGATTGCAGTACGGTTCCGCCTGTCATCACTTCCTCCAGTTCGCCACCTTTGTCCGGCCCCTTGATCAGCTCATTTATTGCGGCTTGAATGCGGTCTCCACCTGGGGTCACAAGACGTGTGACAGGAACATAATACTGTATGCCCGCAGGGGAAGCGGCTGAGAAATAAACGGTAACCGGACTGCTGTTCGTGGTAAACGAGTCACCCAAATCCAGATTAATGCCTACCGCACGATTAAGAGGCTCTGGCAGCGGCGTACTGTTCACAGGCATTTGGCTCAGTTTTTTGCCATCCACCCAGATCTGCACATTATTTACGTCCGGCTTGCCTGTCAGCGTCCACGTCACAGCTTCCAGCATTTTACGTTCATCTTTGGCGTCATATTTGGCAAAGTTACCCGAGAACTCCACGACAGCGAGCTTATCATCCGCATGGATCGTTACATTCTGCACAACAGTCCCCTGCGGCAGTACACCTTTAAACCCTTCAGGTAACATTCCCGCATAAGCTCCGCCCGTAACCAGTGCATCCAGCGCCGTCTTTGGACTGCTTACATCGGTTCCAGATGGAAGTGTCAGGGAGACGGGAGCAAGCAGTCCCTGCTGATCCTGTAAATATACGGTCGTCAGTGGAAGCGAAGAAAGCTTCCCATTACCTTCGGCAGCCTGAATCATGGCAGCTTCCTGAATACGCGGCGGCGGATCAACAGCTTCTGAAGATTGGGCACCAAACATCCCGCAGCCCGTCAGGACTACAGGAATACTCAATAAAGCTGCTGCCGATGCCTTGCGCCAAGATGGGATCTTTCTCATGATCACGTTCCCCCTCATCATTTTTACAGTTTGTACTACCATGTATACGAGCCTTTGGCCAAAAAATAACTACTTTTTGCACAAGCCCTTGCTGGACCTGAAGATCTTCTTGTACTACCGCAAACATAAAAGCAACGCAATACGGTTAATAACGTATGTAGTCAAGAAGAATACAATCATCGAAATATAAGTTGAACGATTCTTTTACTCGTTATTGATGAGGACAGAAAAACTGGAAAAGCGGAGCGGTCGCCTGAACGCTGCACAGAAAGCTGCATCGGAAATACGCTTCACCGGATTTTCCCGTATGCAAATGAGAATCGAGAAATCTTGGGGATAACCGCTGCTCTCCAGGTTCTTCTGTCATCGGATTGTTTCCGTGTAAAATCTATTCGTTCAATTTATATTAACATCAGAGGAGGATTCGCCCATGGAACATCCAGAGCAGGAAAAAATCCCTTACAGTCTGAACAGCCGCAAAGTCGCAGAAGCAACAAGGGAATGGCTGCACAAGCGGGGCGTGACAATCCCTGAGATTGCAGAACTGGTTATGCTGCTGCAGAAGAAGTATTACCCTGCACTTACGATGGAGGAATGCGTTGAGAATGTGGAGATGGTTCTAAAAAAACGTGAGGTACAGAATGCGGTATTGACCGGTATCCAGCTTGATCTGCTCGCAGAACAGGGACAACTGATCTCTCCGCTGCAGGAGATGATTGAGAATGACGAGGGGCTGTACGGCGTGGATGAAATTCTGGCCTTCTCGATTGTGAATGTATACGGCAGCATCGGATTCACGAATTACGGTTACGTGGACAAGCTGAAGCCCGGGGTATTGGAACGGTTAAATGACAAGAGCTTTGGTCCTGTACATACGTTCCTCGATGATATTGTCGGAGCCATCGCCTCAGCCGCCAGCAGCCGGATTGCCCACCGCAAACAGTCGGAATTGGAAGAGGCGCTGGGTGAAAAACCGGTCAGTGACGATAAGATCTAACGAAAACAGCAGGATCAGTACGCCAGCAGCAAAATGGATCTAATGAATTGATTGTCTTGTGAATCAACTGCATATCATCTCTGATCAGCGCAGATGATGTTAAACTCCATTATTAAAGCGGCCTGCACAGGCCGCTTTTTTAGATCATTTGAGCTGATTTTGGCCCAAAGGTACGGCTAGTCCATAAACTTCTGCCCATTTTCGATCATGGTTCGATTCCGAATCGGTTCGTTTGGGTCCAATCGTGATCTCCGGGCCTTTACGTTCCCGAAGCAGAGCGCGCAAAACCGTAATCCCTATGATGCTGATTCCGGTAAATACATACATCAGACGCATGATAACATGGCCTGAATCACTGCCCGTAACCATGCCATGAATAAACAAGCTCACGAACACCGGATAAGATAACATATGGAACAAGAACCACCACCTTCTCCCCAGCTTGCTCCGCAGATCGCTGGATAATAATACGACCAGCAGGCCGTAAAAAGCTAACGTCCCCAGCCCGCTGCCAACCGGATGCACGGATGCAGTAAAAGGAATGAACAGCTCGCCCCAAGTGAACGGACTGTAGTGGTCGATGTATAATGTGAGTGCATGAACCATCCCAAATCCAAAGGCGAGCCAGGTCGTCCGTGTATGCCACTCAAACATGATGGCTTTGGGCTTGCCTTTTGCCATAGGCAGACCTTGGGCAATACCTAGAAATACACCAGCAAACAGCAGTAAATATGAGGCAATTCCGCTAATTCGAATGATATTCCATGTTGGCAGGTATTCTACAATCCACTGTGCCATAACCGGCTCCCCCGCTTCTATTTAGACTTGTTTTGTTCCGCTCCCTGTCCGATCAAGCTGAAACGATGATCCGGGTCGAATCCGGGCCAGCGTTCCGCAAGTGCTGCCGTATTGCCACGAAAATAGAGGCAGCCATCCCGTGTCATCCAAAGTACATCATGACGGTCGTAATGCCGATTGAGCCACCTCACAGCCTCCACACTTCCAAGGATACATACCGTCTTGGCTGTAATCTCACACTGCGAAGCGTGCTGGCCCATAACTGTACACTGCAGAATGTCTGTGTCTGCCGGTTCCATCGTCCGGGGATCAATTAAATGATGTACGGTTCGTCCATTACCATGCTGCCACTGTCTCCGCGTAATACCGGATGTAGCGACAGCGCCCTGCTGCAGCCGAACAGCACCAGTCATGCCCCGCTTTAGCGAAAACGGACTCGTCACCTCAAGCGTCCAATGTGGGTGATGTGCTGTTCCCCATACCTGGACATCACCGCCTGCATTAATCATGCCCGCCGGAATGTTCATTGTTCTCTGCAGCCAGTCTGCAATACGCTCTACTGCCCAGCCCTTCACAATCCCCCCGAGGTCCAGCTCGGTTCCCGGGTCCAGATGAACCATGCGGCTGCCTTCCTGCTGTATCCAGGTTGGACGACTGTAGTCCGGTGTATCCTGCAGACTCCGAACAGGTTCACTCTGTTCCGTGCCCAGCAGTCTTTTCAGTAAAGGCCGACGGAACGCTCGCTGCTGCACTTTCTCAAAGCTGATATCATAGCCAGACGCACGCAGAGCTCGTGAGATGCCGGGCTGGAAAATGCCCTCCGTCTGCCCGATACAGCCATAGGCCAAACTAAGCACCTCATCCATCGCAGCCGATACAGGCACCCACCCCTTACTCTTGTTCAGACGATTCAGTTCACTGCCTGCCACAAAACGGCTAAAGCGCCGCTCTTGTGTCTCGAACCAGTTCTGTACCAGAGAGGCCGCATGTTCCGCTTGTTCTCTGTCTGCCGTCAGCTGCACTTCGACGTCGGTGTTCATCGCATAGAATTGAAATCGGAGCGGACACGCAGCCTGTGCTGTGCGGCTCATGATACACCTGTCCATGAGTGATAACTGCCGCTGCCGAACCCGGTGTCCGCATTCTGATCAATTTGTGAAGCCGTCACGTCTTTGTCTCTGCTGTTTGAAGCTGCATAAGCCGTATCAAAAGCATCCGAAGTTCTTACATATTGAAAGAGTGCAGCTGCGGTTAACGCTGCTGCAGCCGAAGCCTGCCATTTTCTCCATTGGTTCCGGTTACGTCTTGCCATCGCTTATCCCTGCTTTCTTGAGCGAAGTTTATAGGAGTATGATAGGCAGGCTGGCTTAAAAGAAGATGAATAAACGGTTAAGATGCGCTAAAGCTTTTGAATACCACTAGAAAAAAAGAAAAAAAAGAGCAAGGATGGCTAACATCCTCACTCTGGACAACACCGCTTACACAGGCGATGGCTGTGACAAAAAACTGCACTACTGATGATAAAAATAAATAATGCCGTCCGGCTGCTGTTCCTGTCTCGCCACCCCACGCCGGATTAACTCCTGAAGATGTGCCAGCGTCTCGCTCATGGCAAAGCGAAGCTGGTGCGTTCCAAGCCGATCTCCAAACAGATACAGGCAGATGCTGTATGCATTAGCTGGGCTTTCCCGCAGACGCTCTGTCAGTTTTGCAAGCCGCTCTTCATGATGAGCAAGCAGTTCCGCTGTACGTTCCGTAAAACGGGTAAACGGATTGCGGTGGCCCGGATACGCTCGCTCTACCGCTAATGCATTCAAACGATGCAGGCTGTCCATATAGGACTGTAAAGGTTCAGGGTCACTGCCTGGCTGCAGGCTGATATTGGGCGAAATCTGTGGCAAAACCGCATCTCCGCACAATATTTCTTTGGATTCAGGAGCATAAAATGACAGATGCCCCGGGGCATGTCCACCCGTTTCTACAGCAATCCATGCTTTACCGCCCATTCGGACTATTTCACCATCTGCAGCAAGTGTCACCTCCGGAAGCGGGGTGATCTGCGAAAGGAATGTTTGCATATGTTCCTTAATTTCAGTCGTTTTACGCTGCGGCATGCCGTGAAGGAGGTAATATTCAGGCAGTCTCACTTCTATGCTTGCCCCGGGTCCCCACATATAATCAGCTTCCTCCCGAGAACGTGCTGACATCAATACAGGCACACCCGTCAGCTGCTGCATCCATCCCGATAACCCCAGATGATCCGGATGATGGTGCGTTAATACAATCTGGTGAATGTCCTGTAACGTCAAGCCAAGTCCTGCTAACGCTTCGTGCCATTCCTGCTCCGTCTCTGCTGTTCGCGGGCCGGGATCTACAATGGTTACCTTACCGTCCGGTTCGGTCAGGATGTAGCTGTTCACCCATCGAAGCGGAAAAGACATCGTAATTTTGATCCGGTGCATGCCTGCTGGCATGGACAGCTCTTCGGTACGTATTCGTTTCATCGATTTTCCCCTCCCTTAACTCACACAGAACACTCCGATAACAAAATAATCTGAAGACTCGATGCCGCGTGAATTGTTAGTTCTATTCATAGAGCCCTTTATTCTGCAGGACGATGCCCTACAAAGATCATCCGCGGTGAGGTCTGCTCCTCGTATATCTCCTCATCGTAACCTCCGTGAACCTGATCCACCTGAAGGTCGGCATCCTGCAGCATTTGAGTGAGCCGCTCACGTGAGTAGAGCTTGACACTTTCTTTATATATTCGCGGCTTGGTGCCGGCTGCAGTGTCCGTGATTCGAATTTCTTTTTGCACAAAACCATCCTGTATCCTGCGGAATTCCTCAATCTGCTGCCCTTCATTTTCGCGGATCGAATGTGGGACCAGATGTTTCTTCACGTAAGCTGTATTGATAAAATCAATAATAAAGCTGCCTCCCGGTCTTAACATGCGATGGATGGCCTCCAGTACCTTGAACTGCTCCACGTCCTCAGGAAAATATCCAAATGAAGTAAACAGGTTAACCACAGCGTCAAAACCACCCTCCAACGGAATGCTGCGCATGTCAGCGTGAACCCATTTGACCCGATGTTCGGTATCCATCTCCCGGGCTTCGTTCAAGAGCACGTCCGACAAGTCTACCCCCGTCACCTGTAGTCCGGCATCCGCAAGCGCAAGCGAATGTCTGCCCATGCCGCAGCAGAGATCAAGCACCTCCGCATGTGGACGGAGCTTGAGCCAATTTATCATTTTATGTACTTCCTCATAAGCGCCGTGCACATCCCGGTGTTTGTATACGAGCAGATAATCCTCACCAAAACTCTTTTCGTACCATTCGGTCATGTAAATCTTCGCCCTCCGTATCGTCTGCGGCCCTATATCCCCGCTGCGCTGATCCTGCTGGAAGAAGCTTATCTGCTAAGCGTAGACTGGTCTGTTCTCTTGGTCATTTCAAGTTATTGTAACGCTTTACGCCTCAAACTCAAAATGACTGATCATATACAGCTTCATTGAACGCTCTCATAACGCAGGATATAATGTTACACATGTCATACTCCTGCGAATCGGTTAAATATAAACATCAGGAGGTGTTCTTATGATTCGTATCGGACTTACGGGATGGGGCGATCATGATGATCTTTATCCGAACCGCACCAAAGCGAAGGACAAGCTCAGCTTGTACGGACAATATTACTCCACCGTAGAAGTAGACAGCTCTTTCTACGCCGTGCAGCCCCGGGACCGAATGGCCCGCTGGGCCGCGGAAACGCCCGAGTCGTTTGCGTTTATCGTGAAGGCTTACCAGGGAATGACCGGACACCTGCGCGGCAAACCGTACTTTAACAGCACATCCGAGATGTACAAAGCTTTTCGGGACTCACTGGAGCCAGTTATTGAAGCAGGCAAGATGCAGGCAGCCTTGTTTCAATACCCACCCTGGTTTGAATGCAGCCGGGACAATGTAAATGAACTGCGTGAAGTGAAACTTCGCATGGAGGGTATCCCGTGTGCAATTGAGTTCCGACACCAGAGCTGGTACGAAGACAAGTTTCGTGAACGCACACTGGCCTTTCTGAAGGAACAGGGCTGGATTCACAGTGTCTGTGACGAACCCCAGGCAGGGACTGGCTCAATCCCCATTGTGCCCATCGCAACTGATCCGCAAATGACGCTCGTGCGCATGCATGGACGCAATGTGTCGGGCTGGCATCAGAACGGTGCACCGAACTGGCGTGAGACACGTTATTTATATCGATACAACGAGCAGGAGCTGCTGGAATGGAAGGGTTATCTGGAGCAGCTGCAGGAGCAGAGTGAAGATGTGTTTGTCATTTTCAACAACAACTCCGCCGGAGACGCCGCCGCCAATGCGCAGATGATGATGGAACTGCTGGGCCAGCCGGTCAAACCATTCCCCGACCGCACGGAGCCTGAAAAGGAAGAAGGGCCTGAGCAGCTGGAGTTATTTTAGATACTTTGGAGAAGAATTGAGGGAAGGTTAGTAAGACTAATCTTCCTTTTCTCACCGTATGTTCCTTAATGTTAAAGCAAAAAAGCTCCACGTAGATGGGAGCCTTGAGTGAATATTCAATGATTTTAAGTTAAACAAAAGACGGTTTTCTCGAATCGACTTCCTCAGCGATAACTTTGACATATTCTTCATCTCCGCCTCCAACTGAGGGACCAACGTATATAACGCCAACCTCGAAGCTTCATATCCTCTCTATTAAACTCCCTTCCTGTCTTCCTCTGTCATTGCTCTCTTCGCGACCAAAACTCTCCCTGAGCTGCTGATGCATCTTATATACTTCCACTCCTGCCAGCAGTACGATGCCGATGCCATGAGTATCATTGAGATTCCAGCCGAGGTCATCTCGGTAATAAAGGGCGGTAAAAGAGTAACCTGAACCCCGGCAGACACCGTAAATATTACCTTTGTGATCAATAGATATCCGGGTTAAACCTTCCCAGCCCTTTCTCACTGCGTTCAGGTAGACTCCTGGCTTCTCCAGCCAGCCTTCACGAATGCCGCGGGCGTATGCATAGATAAACATGGACGTGCAGGAGGTTTCCTCATAAGAATCTGAGCGATTCAGCACCTGATGCCACAGTCCGTTCTCCCCCTGCAGCGCCAGTACCCCGGCACACATTTCCCGGTAGAAGGTTAGCAGTTCAGGCCGCTTCGGATGATCCTGCGGGAGAACAGATAACAGCTCGGTCAAGGAAAAGAGCACCCAGCCGTTTCCACGCCCCCACGGAATGCCCGTTGCCTTCCCCCGTACAAAATCATAGACATGGGACATGAGCCGCTGATCGGGTAGATAAAGATACTTTTGGAACATCAGAAACTGGTTAACCGCATCGTCCCAGCAGGACGTATCCCCCGTCAACTGACCATATCGCATCAGAAACGGCGTGCTCATGTACAGATCATCACACCACATCGTCTCCTGACGCATCTCTCCGCTGCCGCGAACACGGTAGAATGCGCCATCCGGGAGACGTTCCTGCTCATGTGCCATGTAACTTGCAACCCGGTCCGCTGTTTCTCTGCCTCCGCGAATCTCGCCAAGCTCCATTGCGGCCAGCAGCGTTGAAGCGAATGAGCCGCAGTCATCCAGACTATCTATGGCCGACAACTGATTGTTGATGCCTGCTGCACCATAGACTGCCCTGTCCCATAATGCGTATTGATCAAAAGCCGTACTAAGTCCAATATGATCGCGAACATACCGGACGTAATCCTCGCGTCCCAGCTCTTGACCTGTCTGGAGCAGTCCCATCAGCGTGACACCAAGCGGATAGTTCCATTTCCCGTAATGGGTATTCTCCAGGTAAGGACGAACATGAGTCTTCGGCAGATCAATACGCCAATAAACACCCTGAGCCCCATCCTCAAATACGGTATCCGTTACCGCAATGTCTGCTGGCGAAGGCTCGGTGCCCGGAACGAAAGGCCCGGTGTAAAGCCACACATCGGCACATCCAGCCACAGGACGCGGCGGCATCAGCCTCCAGCCTGCAGCAGCCGATGAATTAACAGCCGTTTCCCGCGCTTCCACCTGCTCCAGTGTAAATCCCCACGGCCTCTCGCCCGTATGCTCCAGCAGTCCCTTCACGACCAGATCGCTTGTACCGTATCGCCTCGGAAGCTGCACACGAAAATGTCCACTGTCCGGTGCCTTGTACATTTCTGTTCCGTCCAGATAAAGCGTAAGTGCCCCTTCATGATGGCCCTGCAAAATAACAGGCTCTGGCCCCGGTGCCGTCACATCAAGCCTGCACCATGCGTAGGCAGCAGCAGGTCGAGATGTACCGTATATTCTGGCAAACGCCCCCCTGCTTCGCTCCTCATCAGTCCATAACTTGCGCGGATACCAGATTAATCCTGTCTCTTCCTCCATCATCCCGTCGCGCGGTAGTGACAACACCGGCTCATCTACAGGTTCGGAGTAGAGCCAGCCCTCCTGACCATTGCGATCCACGCCGGGTGTGAGGAAATGCAGCGGGAAATTTTTGAATGAACCTGTACCGAAGATGCCTCCGAAGCCCACATCTGTTTTCACAAAACAGAGCAGCACATCATTCCATCCCTCCTTCACCTGCATGGAGATCGTGGTTCTTCGTTCGGGAAACAGCTCTTGAAGCAGCTCCGACTTAAAAATCTGTTCCCCGTTCACATAGATCGTCACAGGACTATAACAGTTGAGACTTGTATTCAGCGTGGTCTGCCCATCACTCCAAAGTTTTCCCCACACATACACATACTGTCCGCTTCTCGCTTCACTGCAGCGGTCAGCCAGATCGAGATCGTACCGATAATCTCCCAGTCTGAGGAAGCCGTCTTGATTACAGGCTCTGAATATAAAGGAGTGCTGCGGATGATCGCCAATATAACGCTGGGCCACTGTTGTCAGCACATCCGGGATGGAATCATACACCTTGCTTGCTATCGCCTCGTTTTCATGAAAATATCGGATAATCGTCAGCTCCTTTCCCGTACTAATCCTGAATCCTCTTGCCAAGCCGCAGGGTCTCTCCACCTTTGATCTCAACGACTTGCTGATCGGCGGTAAACCACACCGGGATGGCAGACGGATTATAGATGATGGACCGGTCTGCCGAGTATTCCAGCCGCTGCACCGCTTTCCAGTAAGCGATAATTTCACGATTCGCGGCATACCAGATATCATCTCTGCCGCCGATCTGCTCACCAAACTGTGCGATGATCTCCCAGTTATCATTGTCGTTAAACTCATAGCTGTGACCCCAGACGTAGAGCAGGAGCGGCGTGCCTGTTTTGGTATGCTGGATAAAACGCTCCGCATATGACGACAAATCATCGTTATGGTGACAGGTCGGATGCCATTCCAGCGGCCGCTCGGGCAGCGTAAATTGTCCGTGGGATTCGACGGTCCGGGCATAATCAATCCCCAGCCACTCCAGTTTGGTGCTCAGCGCACGGTCATATCCTCCATTCGGGTAGGCCATACCGCGCACCGAGTACCCTACGAGCCGCTCCAGCGCTGTTCGATCCCGCATAATTTCTTCAACCAACAGCTCATTCGGCACATATGGCAGTGTCGGATGGGTAACGGTATGCACAGCCACCTCATGCCCTTTATACAGTGCAGCCACTTCTGCTGCCTCAATTCGTCCGGCCTTACCCAGCAAGCCTGAGTTGAGATTAAAGGTCGCCTTCAAACCATAACGATTACATATATCCACCAGTCTTCTGTCATGCACTACGCCATCATCGTAACTAAGCGTTACCGCTTTCATAACTCCACCCGGATAACGGTCATACTGGATACGATGCCTCATTCGCTTCCCCTCTTCCTTGTTTCCATTGCTCTTTCTTTTTCTTCTTTCTTTTCTTTTCCTTTCTCAGTTTCTTCTTCGCTTTCTCTTCTACGCTGCATCTGTGTACTGTCCTGCAGCCGATGTTCTGTGGCATCAAAATACATGCCTTCCAGCAGACCGATTAACGTATTGGTTACTCTCACTTCAATTTCGTTTTCTCCTGATCGCAGCCAGCTTCGCTCCCCTTTCCAGCGGTACGGTGACCAGCAGCGTACACCGAGACTGTGCCCGTTCACCCGTACTTCAGTGACATCCTGAACCTGCCAATCCTCAAATTCCAGTTCAAAGCAGGATGCCTCTGGAGCAGTTTCTTCCAGCCAGAACATACGTGTATAACTCATCTCCCCGGCAAAATGGGGATAGAGCTCGAGCGGCTCAGGTCCGATCCCTTCAGCCATGTGCGGCTCGGGTACAAGGCAAACTGCACCTTCATGATCGTTCTCAACGCCAAAGCTTCCCCGCAGGTATATGGGATCAACAATACCATCTTCATCTTTGGTGATCTCCACCGTAATGACCATTTCATTAAGACCGCTGTGCAGCAGATCCACAGCGTTACAGGCAATATTCGTATGATCGGTAATTTCGGCTGGCATGAACTGCTCTCTTGTTACCTTATGGCCGTTGATTTCCATGGACCACTGTCCGGAGATTGCAGCACGGTCCATGAACAGCACACATTCGGACAGCTCAGTGCTCAGCTCGAACGCTGCCGTGTATCGGCACTGAATCGGATATGCGATGGAAGCTTTTTTCGGTGTACCAAACACCTGTTCAAACTGAACGGGGAGCGAAGGCTGCTCTGCAGAGGCTGCGGCCTGATCAATGAACGGTTTCACGCTGGCATGAGCTATTTCCAGAAATAAACCACGCTCATTAAAAGCCTCTAATCGGAATTGTCCAATACGCAGATTATTGGGCTGTCCTGCCCTAATGCGCCATGGCCCTTCGCAGGAGAGCACAAGGCTGCTGCAAGCTTCCTCTGGCCTTTCCGCTTCTTCAGCCTTTTCTGAACTGGTTGATTCTTTACGTTCATCGGATATTTCCAATTCTCCACGTTTTTGAGCCCCACCCGCAACCCGCGATTGTAAAAGAAACCGAACCGCATGCGCTTCATACGGCGCCAGTGTAAGTGCAATGCACCACTGTCCTTCACGGATTGTGTACGGCAGCACCTCACGCTGCCCTGTCTCCAGGTGAAGCCGTTCCACAAGCAGCCTGCTGTCTTCGGACAGCTCCATACCGTACCGCTGCTGCATCTGTTCCCTATCGATCTGCAGCTCTCCTTCATGGCGTTCCCCCTCCTGATTCGAGAGGAAAACCATGAACTCTCCGGCAGATAACTGCCGGGTTTGCATCAGCAGTGCTGTGCTCTCCACTGCCATGCCCCAACTGACCACCTCAGGTACAACCTTCTCCAACAGCTGTGATAGCTTTCGCAATGGAAGGGCATGCCCGCTTTCGCTTCCCACCTCGTACGGAAGAAAACAGGTGCTGCCCCGCTTCTCGCCTGAAGGACCATTTTGACCCGCTGTTTCAAAAAAAACAGCAGCCTCGTCTCCCACCGGACTTCCGGACTGTATACCGATATGAGGCAGCATCCCCATAGAAATCACGGTACCTCCCGCTGCCACCAAACGCTTGATCTGTGCCCAGGCAGCGGCCTCCAGATTGAGCATCGGCGGCAGGATTAATACATCGTATCGGGCGTTACCGATCTGAATAACTCCACTCGTAACATCCGCTTCAGCCAGCAGTTCAGGATCAAGGTGATCATAGTCCCTCCGCTGCTGCAGCAGATGAGCCGTAATCTGCATCCAGTCCTGAATGAGCTGCTTCAGCTGCGCCCGTTCCGCTTCATCCTCGCCGCTGTATTCGAAGCCATGCAGCGGGTTGCCCATCAGGCTCCAGAAGGTGGTTGTTGGGTCAAGCACCGCAATACGGATTATCGCTGTCCCTGTACTCATCAGATAACTAAGGCGACCCGTGTAATCGCCCAACTGCCGAAAGTGCTTCCAGTATGGATTCTGTAGAAATTGAGATGGCGGTGCATCATGCTTTGTCAACCCGCCAATGGTATAGAAAAACGCATGAAAGTTATAAAAATTAGTGCCCATCGCAGCCATACGGTCAATCATCCACTTGGCATCCTGCAGTGTCATCGACCAGCCGACGCTGTGGAAGCACTCAACCAAATTGCGGCTTCGGCCCAGCTGCCGGGCAAGAGAACTGACCATTTTCGGATTATCACGCAGTCTCTGACCATACCTCTCCAGTATCCATGACAGCGGACGACCGATTTTCTCATGTGCCGAATCCCCTCCGGGCATATGGCTGTATAGTTGGGTGGTCATCCGCACCCCAGGTACTTCTGCCGCATACTGAATCCCTGCCGCTTCACACCAGTCATGCACCTGCTCGTGATAGGATTCCCGCAGCAGCAGATGCAGGGATTGAAAATAGTCATAACGGATCACAGCTGCATTCGGCGCATCCCGGAACAGCAGTGCAGGCAGGGACTCCATTAGACTGTATCCGCATCGTTCGCTGAAATAACGGGGCAGCTGCGGTGACCAGGGCAGCCTGCCCAGTGGAGCAATTTCGTCTGAGAACATGCCCCGTATGACACCGCTCTCAAAATGCTCACCCACAGCATTTTTATATCGGTCATGGGTCAGTTGAATAAAATGCCTCATCGCTTCCTTGTGACACGGGTCTACAAAATTGCCGTAATATTTGAAATCATCGATTTCCTTTTCCTGAAAAACAATCAGCTCCCAATCTCCTTCCGGCACATCCCATATGAGGCGAAATGCGGTTTGGTAGGTGAAGAAACGTTTGCGGTTGTACGAAGTGAGTCCTGTCTCCTGGTAAACCTGATCCGTCTGGATGTTACCGATAAAACGGCGCAGGTCGATGGATGTACGCCAATTACGCTTACCCTGCACATCCCGACGAACCGCCTGTGCCAGCAGTATGCGCCCCCACGGCAGCTCCATATCGACACCTTCTCCCCCGCGAACAGTTGAATGATGATATACTAATTCACGCTGCTTCGCTTCAGGAAAATCAAGTGTGACTTCTCCACCAGCCATTCCGCTTGGATACGGGTACTCGTCATATAACCAGACCTGCATGCCATAAGCAGCAGCTGAGCTGACAGCGATACGTACTTTGTCAAACCAGGCTACAGACAGATAGGGAATCTGCAGTCCCTGGCGGGGGCAGATAAAAAATCCACCCACACCCTGCGCATGCATTTCTGTGATCTGCCGCCTGATCTGTTCCTCTCCCATCTCGCCATTCCAGAACCAGAAGGGATGTACCCGATACTGCGCTTCGGGATGTTCAAATGCATTACTATCCCAGTTCATGCCATCTGCCTCCCTGCTTGATATACGCTCACTAATCTCTGATTTCATGTGTATATTTACACCTATTAGTTTCAGACAATAAGCTCCTTCTTCACTCCATCCATAGACTCGCTCATGATTGTATACAAAATGCGTCCGTTACATTGTAAGAGAAGCCATTCATCATTTCACACCAAATTCATTCATTATTTCAAGGCAGCGTACAGCTCATTGATTTCTTTCACGTATTCGTCTCCACCGCTGCTTTTCCATAAAGCCGCCGCATCCGCGAAACCTTTCTCATCAATCTGTCCTACGATATATTTGATCCGGGCATCATTGATGATGTTGTCCAGCTGCGGCCCTTTCTGAGCATACACATCCGAGATCAACGGCTCACCCGGGTTAGCTACAACGATCTCCTCATTCGCCTTCTGCACCTGTGCAACCTTCTCCCGGACAGGGGTTGGCTCGACGCGAAGCGTTTTGTCCTCCGGAATAAACATCAGCATCTGATTTAGCCCCTGCACATCCCTAAGCGCCAGCTTGTCGGTCGTTGGAAGCACATAATCTCCTTTTTTCTCATACTGCTTGCCCTCGATACCGTTCCCCAGCAGAGCCTGCAGTTCGGGCTCGTTCAATTGATCCAGGAAATGCAGCACCTTCTTGAGCTCTTCTTCGGTTTTGACACTGCCTTTAGAGATCGCAATCATGCCTGAATACCCCGAGGTCGGCATATCCCGCAGTCCCTTCGGCCCCTCCATCGCCTGCAGCACATCTACACGCCCTGCAGCGTTCGGGTCCTTCTCCAAAATCTTCTGATCCATGCGCTGTGCATTATCTGCTACATCGACCATAACGCCCGCTTTCCCGTTCACAAACGGATCAGGCAGCTTCGTCGGGTCCATCACAGCAAAGTCCTTGTTGACCAAACCTTCGCTGTAGATTTGTCTGAAAAATTTCAATGCCTCCATATACTCCGGGGTCTCATGGGCAGGCATCAGGCCGCCTTTTCCGTCATCCCCCCACTTGTTCGGGGCCCCAAACCAAATCTGCATATTATCCCACGGACCCGTAAACTTGCTGGCAACCAGACCATAGGTGTCGTCTTTACCGTTTCCATCCGGGTCATCCTTCGTAAACGCTTTGAGAACATTGTAGAATTCTTCGATTGTCTTTGGCTCCTGCAGTCCCAGCTTCTCCAGCCAGTCTTTGCGAATCGTCACCCCGTTGCGTCCTAATGCACGTGCCCGATAGATTCCGTATGTTTTGCCATCAATAGAAGCGTTGTTCTTGATGATGTCATTCATCTGGCTCAGGTTCGGATAATCCTTCAAGTACGGGTCAAGCTCCCAGAACGCACCTGTCCGGGCCGCATTAATAAAGCTGGGCGACTTGCCAAGCACAACCATAATCTGAGGAAGCTTGCCTGATGCGAGTGTAATGTTGAATTTATCCTCATATGAGCTGCTTGGCACCCATTGCAGATCAACATCCACTTGGGTCAGCTCCTCCAGCTTCTGAATCACGGGACTGTTCGCAGGCGGATTCTCCGCTTCAAAGTTCGGAAGCATAACGGTAAGCTGCTGCTTCGCGCCTGCTCCTGATGCTCCTGACTGCTTGCTTTCTGTGGAGCATGCCCCTAAAACCGTGCCGAGTACCAGTGATGCCGAAAGCAGCCAAGCCCCTTTTTTCAACGCGTTCATGTGTACCATACGTTCTCCCCCTTGGTTTTAACCTTTGATTGAACCCAACATGACACCTTTGGCAAAATGCTTCTGCAAAAACGGATACACCAGCAAAATAGGGATGGTGCCTACAACGATTACCGCCATTTTGATCGACTGCTCGGGCGGCTGTACAAAGTTCGGGTCCATATTCGCCATATCTCCAACACTCGCCTGAGATAAAAGTACGATCTGCCGCAGCATGACCTGCAAGGGCCATTTGTCGCTGTCCGAGATGTACAGCAGCGCCGAGAAAAAGTTGTTCCAGTGTCCTACGGCATAGAACAAGGCAAAGGTGGCAATGACCGGCTTGGATAATGGCAGGACGATTCGCCACAGCACGCCGAGGTCCGAACAGCCGTCGATTCGGGCCGCTTCCTCCAGCCCAGGCGGCATTTGCTGAAAAAAGTTTTTGACAACGATTAAATTAAAAGCGCTAATCGCGCCGGGAAGCATCAAGGCCCAGTACGAATCGAGCAGTCCCAATCCGCGAATGACAAGATACGTCGGAATCATGCCCCCGCCAAACAGCATCGAGAAAATGACCATATTCATCAGCACGCTGCGGCCCCAGAAGTCACTTCGGGACAGCGGGTAAGCCATCGTAAGTGTGAAGAACAGATTCACCAGCGTGCCTGCCACGGTTATGAACACCGATACACCTATACTGCGGAATATGGTAGAGGACGAAAAAATATACTCGTAGGCGCTGAAGGAAAACACCTTCGGGATCAGAAAAAAACTGCGTTCTGTAATTTCGGCCTCCGTTGCAAACGAATTCCCTATAATATAGAGGAATGGAAGCACGGTTAAGATGCCCAGAAGGCCCAGCATGACATAGTTGAACACATCAAATGCCTTACCGGCGGGGCTGTTGTATAAACGGCTGTTCACGGGCGCTCCTCCTTGTTTTTTTACGACTAATAAATACCGGGATGACCAAACTTCTTCGCCAGTTTATTACTGCCCAGCACCAGAATGATGCCAACCACCGATTTAAACAGTCCGACAGCGGTACTGTAACTGAACGCGCCTTGTGTAATACCCACGGTGTACACGTACGTATCAAATACGTCGGCCACATCCCTGTTTAGCGAATTCGTCATCAGGTAAATCTGTTCAAACCCGGTATCCAGAAAGTTGCCCAGCCGCAGAATCAGCAAAATAACAATTGTCGTACGGATCGCCGGAAGTGTAATATGCCACATGCGCCGCATCCGTCCTGCTCCATCCACAATCGAAGCTTCATACTGCTCCGTATCTACTCCCGCAAGGGCTGCCAGGAAAATAATCGTGCCCCAGCCCATTTCCTTCCACATCATCTGAATGATAATCAAGGGCCGGAACGAACCCGGACTGGAGAGCACATCGACAGGCTGGCCTGTAATCCAGGCAATCAGATCATAGAGTACACCGCCCTGCGGGGTAAGGAACACATAGGTGATGCTTGCGATAATCACCATGGATACAAAATGCGGGACATATACCAGTGTCTGAATCGTTCTTTTGAAGAAAGCAACTCTAATTTCATTTAATAACAGAGCAATAATGATCGGAGCCGGAAAAAAGAAAATCAGATCATACAATGCCAGCAGCAGCGTATTTCGCAGCAATCGAAAGAAATCCGGGTTCGAGAAAAAGTTGGCGAAGTTCTCCATCCCGACCCACTCGCTCTGACGAATGCCAAGGAAGGGCTGATAATCCTGAAAAGCAATGACGATGCCCCACATCGGCAGGTATTTAAAGATCACAAAATACAAAAATCCGGGAAGCACAAGCACGTATAACCATTTGTTTCGTTTAATCTGTCTTTTCCAGTTGGCCTCCCGCTTCAGCGGCTGTAAGATTACCTCCGCCTGAGCAGCCATCGCCGATTGGCCTGTTTCACGATTGTTCATCTTCCCGTTCATGGTTCCCCCCCTTGTTGTCTGCGGCTTTGATTGTAAGCGTTACCAAAGTTATGTATTCAGACTATACAGCAGGCGTTTTGCAGGCAACCTTCATTTTTTGCTGTAACTGTACAGCTGTTGATAAATCCCGCTATAGCGCCATTTTCAAGGTGGTTTGCACATTTTGTTACAGGGTAAATTGCACTTTTTTGCCGCTTTCTCTTTCTTTGTCTGGTCTAAAAAATGAAAAGCCGGTATCTGCGTCATACAGACATCCGGCGGGATCAAACGGTTTTACCTTGACATCGAGGCGGGTGGAATGTACCGATGGTGCTGCTCCATGTGTTGTGTCCTATCCGTATACACCCTTTCCAGCCACTTCACCTCAAACAGGCTCGCTTAGGTCAAAACCACTGCTCACGGTACTGGCTTGGTGTGGTGCCCTCCTGTTTTTTGAAAATACGATTGAAATAGCTGTGCTGGTAACCAACTGCCGCAGCAACGTCGTTGATACGCATCGTTGTTTCACGCAGCAGCTGTTTGGCCGCTTCCATGCGAACCTGAGTGACATAATCAATAAAATTGCTCCCTGACACTTGTTTGAAGGCTTTGCTTAAAGCATAAGGAGTCATCTGCTCGATGTCTGCACAGATTTCCAACGAAACATCACTTGGGTAATGCTGCTCGATATACCTCATAGTTCGCTCTACCACCTGCTTCAGCGGCTCTTGAGAACGTGTCTGTATTTCCTGAATATAAGGTAGGAAAACCTCCTGAACCATCCACTGCCTCATCTGGAGCGGCTCGCGAATGACAGACAATTGTTCATACATGTTCCTGCCGCCAAACATCTTATATGGGGTGACTCCTGTCTGGAGCATCATATGCTGAACACTGCCGAGCAGCTGCAGCATCATCTGCTGTACTTGAAATTCAGTACGGCCCGTACTCGTAATATCAGACATGAAGGCCGCAAGCGCCTGCTCTGCTTCAGACAGATGCACCAGCCGCAGCGCCTGAATGATCTCACGTTCCAGACCCAGCGGATATGAGGCGCCCTCATCATTACGAAAGCACTGCTCATCCTCGAGATCGAGAATCTGACTGCCCTCTTCTACGCGGCGGTAAGCTGCCGCCTGTTCCATCTCCACCAGCTGTCCGGGCAGTTCCTGCAGTGCAGTCACGGGCCTGCTGACCATCAGTGTAACCTTTAATTGAATTGTATGTGCAATAACATCTACCAGCTCCTCCGCCCACAGCAGCGTCTGTACCTTGACCGACTCTGTCGCCGGAGCGATAATCAGCATCGCGGAAGAAAGATTATGAAAATTCATCACGCTGATCTGATTGAAATACCTTCGGGCAACTTCCTCAATAATATTAACGGCGGCAAAGGTCACCAGCCCTTTATCCCGACTCCCGAATCGGCCCTGCAGCTCGTCATATCCCGTAAAATACATCTGCACCAGCAGCAGCTGCCGGCCCTCCAGTTCAAAGCCAAGATGAGACATCCGCTGACGCAAGTCCTGCTCGGTATACGCATACATATGCCCCTGGATCAGCTGTAACACAAAGCTGGTTCGCAGATGCGGCAGCTGCTCCTGTAACTGACGATGTGCCGACATACTGCGTGATGTCAGTTCATGCCACTGCTGCTCCAGCAGCTCGAACTCATCCAATTTGGCCGTCAACGTCTCTTTGTCACTATCACTTCGTACAGGTGTGAGCAGATGCATCATACGAGCAATCGGAGAATAAATCCGACGTGACGCGAACCAAGACAGAATCAACCCTAATATAAGACTGCCTGCACTGGCAGTAACCATGATTTTCGACAACAACTTGACTGGAGAGGTGACTGCATTCAGAGGAGCAGCAGACACATATGTCCATGCCGAATCAATTCGATCCAACGTGCCGTAGGAAACAGAATAGGTTTGATCCTGGTAACGAAACAGGAAGGAACGGCTATCCCTATGAAGGTCAATTGCTTCTTTGAGCTGCCGTTCAAAATCAGAAGACTGCCCGCTGCCCGAATGGCCTGAAACGAGCGTGCGCCCTTCTTCATTCATGAGAAAGGTTAATCCCTCATCATACGGAGTAAGCGTTTTCAATAAACTGGCGGTCTTCTCCTTATCCAAGGTCACAATCAACGCTCCAAACGGATGCATGCTCTCTCCCGGTATTTTATGAACGAGCACAAGTGGACTGCCTTGAGTGATATTCTGGGGCTTCTCCCCGGCTGAATTCAAGGACTGATTTTGAGCTGCACTCAGGCCATTGTCTTGACCGCTCTCCACGGATGCGTATGCCGCGGTCCTGCTGCCAGGAAGCCAATCTGTCCAGTATACATGGTTCCCCATAGTCAGATACCGTTGATAACCTGCCGCAAGCGTGCTGTCCGTCAATTCGTTGTAATCGCGGTTAAACAGAATCGGCTTAGGTTCCTCCAGATACAGCTGTGCAGATTGAATCAACGGATGAGACCCCTGCAGCACATACAGCGTGGTTACAATATCCTGCGTTTCATTAAAATAATAAATAAAATCCAGATTCCGCAGTGCATTGCCAAACCTCGGTTCGAATGCCCAGTGGGATAGGTTCATCTCCAGGTAAGCGAGCTGGTCGTCCACATTCCTTGCCCTGTTCTCAATCTGGCTCTGATGCATGCGATTAAACTCATTTTCCATCCGTCCAACCACGAGCTGATACATGACGATACCGGTAATTAAACCGGGAATACTGACGATTAAAAGAATGAGCATCAGGCTGTTTCGGTAGAAACGGCCCTTGTGTCGTGTCGCTCTCCATTCTGGCCAATGCTTGAGTCTGACGGTCATGAAGTATCCTTCAACTCCCTGTTCAATAGTTAAGGTGTAAGCCCGTATCCCTTTTTTCTATTTACTTTGGATTTCAATCTTTCGATTTCTCTGAGAATATATGGATAACCTTCGTTTTCTGTATTATACGCACAATCAGCTCTTAATTGAAGGTGTGCGGGGGACAGCATTTTTTAACCCATGTTTTATTAACATGACAAAATGGATTACAATAGATTGAAAGCAGATTTGAAGGAGGCATTTTTCAATGAAAGAACAAACCTATTTTGAGCAAAACCGGGACAAACATCTGGCAGAACTGAATGAATGGTTATCCATTCCAAGTATTTCTGCCATTTCTGAGCATAAAGAAGATATCCAACGTGCCGCACGATGGGCAGCCGATGCTCTTACACGTGCTGGTATGGAACATGTCGAGATTATTCAGACGGCGGGACATCCGATTGTCTATGCAGATCATCTGCATGCTCCAGGTAAACCAACCGCTCTGATCTATGGACACTATGACGTACAGCCGGTTGATCCGCTTCACCTGTGGGAGACCCCTCCTTTCGAACCTACCATTCGTGACGGCAAGCTGTATGCCCGGGGCGCAACGGATGATAAAGGACAAATTTTTATACATATCAAAGCCGTTGAAGCCCTGCTTGCTGAGAACAAAGAGCTTCCGATCAACGTGAAATTCTGCATTGAGGGCGAAGAGGAAATCTCCAGCCCGAACCTGCCCATTTATTTGAATGACAATACGGACAAACTGCGTGCAGACATGGTGCTGATCTCGGATACGTCCCTTTTGGAAAAAGGAAAGCCTGCCATTTCCACAGGCCTGCGCGGTCTGTGCTCCATGCATGTGGACCTGTTCACTGCTAACACCGACCTGCACTCCGGTTCCTTCGGGGGTGGTGTACCGAATGCACTCCATGCCCTCGTATCGCTGCTGGCCTCCCTTCATGATGAGCAGGGCCGCGTGAGCGTGGATGGATTCTATGATGGTGTGCTGCCGCTGTCCCCTGAGATGAGAGAAGAATTCGTGAAGCAGGGATTCAACGAAGAACAGCTTCGTCAAGACCTTGGACTGGAGCAGCTGTATGGCGAGGAAGGTTACTCCTTTGTAGAGCGTGTAGGCGCACGTCCGACACTTGAACTGAACGGTGTATGGGGCGGATTCCAAGGCGAAGGCAGTAAAACGGTTATTCCAAAAGAAGCACACGCTAAAATCACCTGCCGTCTTGTCGCTGATCAAGATCCGCAGCAAGTGCTTGATTCGATTGAAGCTCACCTGCGTGCTCATGTACAACCAGGAGCGACTTTGCAGATCAAACAGATTGAGAAAGCTTTTGCGTTCAATACCGATCCGTCAGATCCTATCCTGCAAAAAGCTGCAGACGCGTATGCAAAAGTTTACGGCGTTCGTGCCCTTTTCACTAAGGATGGCGGTTCAATTCCGATTGTAGAGAAGCTTTCCCGTGTGCTTGGCGTACCTGCCGTAATGATGGGCTTTGGTCTGCCGGACGAAAATCTGCATGCACCGAATGAACACTTCAATCTGGAGAACTTTGATAAAGGATTGCTGACCGTCGTAGAGTTTATGAAAAGTCTGGCTTAACGGTTAAAACGGATGTGGGGGCGCTGGGTGGTCGTTCCGTTGGCGAATCGTTCTTTCGATCGCTGTTATTGCCCGGATTTCTTGGATTCTCTTCTTCCATGGGTGAAATCCGGCAATAAAGGCGAGCGCTTCGCTTCTCCAGAATCGATTTCGCCTCCTCCACTACGTCTGCGCCTTCCTATCTGTCCCTTTTAAAAATCAAGCCTCGCTTTTAGGGGGAGCAGCTGGAAACATAAGAAGACATCGGGGGCGCTGGGTGGGCCGTTCCGTTAGCGAATCGTTCTTTCGATCGCTGTTATTGCCCGGATTTCTTGGATTCTCTTCTTCCATGGGTGAAATCCGGCAATAAAGGCGAGCGCTTCGCTTCTCCAGAATCGATTTCGCCTCCTCCACTACGTCTGCGCCTTCCTATCTGTCCCTTTTAAAAATTAAGCCTCACTTTTAGGGGGAGCAGCTGGAAACATAAGAAGACATCGGGGCGCTGGGTGGTCGTTCCGTTGGCGAATCGTTCTTTCGATCGCTGTTATTGCCCGGATTTCGAACCACATATAACGATGAGAGAGCGGTGGCCTGCAGGGCCATCGTTTTTTCGTATGGATACAAATGCAGTGATCAATCTAATTTTACTTTTAGGTATAATATGGTAATATTCTCCTGCAAGCTGAATCTGAATGATGAGGTGAACTATGATGTCTGCTTCTCATCTGACCAAAACTGCACTCGCTCATTCGCTTAAAAGTCTAATGGAACATACACCGCTGAACAAAATAACGGTAAAACATCTGGTGGAAGACTGCGGCGTTAACCGGCAAACTTTTTATTATCATTTTCAGGACATTTATGCCCTGCTCGGATGGATTTACGAAACGGAAGCGGTGGAAAGCATCCATGCGTACCGCAGCTATGATACATGGACAGAGGGCTTCTACAAAATCTTTTGTTACATCGAAAATAATAAAGCCTTCTGCTGCAATACGCTCGAATCCCTTGGACGTTCTCATCTGGATGGTTATCTCTATCAAGTTACCCATGATCTGATTATGGGTGTAATTGATGAACTGGCTTGCGGGATCAAGGTTACCGGAGAGGACAAAGAGTTTGCTGCCAATTTCTACACACTGGCTTTCACAGGTCTGCTTATTCAATGGATGAGAGATGGGCTGAAAGAGCCGCCACAACGGATCATCGCCAAGCTGAGTGAATTGATTGAAGGAAATGTGCTCAGGGCACTGCATAAGTATGAACTTAAGTACGGGCTCTAGCACAGATATGAAGACGGAGAACTGGACGGAGGATCAGAACGGACAAAACAAACAGTAATAAAACAATGAATCATATTCGCAGTCGTAAATAGACAAGCAGCCCTCCTGTTAAGGAGGTGCGGCTTCTTTGTCATGAACGGGTTCATCATTCACTTAGAGCATGCTGTTCGATTGGGATGATGGATGATGAGATTTGTTTGGCTTGATTAACGCCCTAGACATTTTACCAAAAGTGACCAAAATTCAGACAGCTGTCTTCTTTTGATCATACCTTCTTTTTCGGTGCAGGTTTACATTGGGAATGTGAAGTATACACCATCTTTTGGAGGCGATTCATCGTGAAAAAAGAACACGGTCATAAACAGGTTTATTTTGTAGGCGGAGGTATTGCATCACTCGCAGGAGCAGCTTATTTGGTCAGAGACTGTGACTTCCCTGGCGAGAATATTCATATTATTGAAGAAATGTCCGTTCTCGGGGGCAGTAATGATGGAGCAGGTAACCCGGAGCAGGGTTACGTCATTCGCGGTGGACGCATGCTTAATGATGAAGCGTATGAAAATCTGTGGGAACTGCTCGCGACCATCCCTTCTATTGATCATCCAGGTATGTCGGTCAGAGAAGAGATTACAGCATTTGATTATGCCAACACCACACACTCCAATGCAAGATTAATTAACCGCGATGGTCAAGTGGAAGATGTATTATCCATGGGTTTTGATATGGCTGACCGACTGGCGATGGGCAAACTCATTATTACTCCTGAAGACACGCTGGGCAAATTGCGAATCAATGACTGGTTTGCACCACACTTTTTCCAAACGAACTTCTGGTATATGTGGGCGACTACCTTTGCATTCCAGCCTTGGCACAGTGCAGTGGAGTTCAAACGATACATGCTTCGCTTCTTTCACGAATTCCCGCGCATTCAAACCCTGGAGGGGGTTACACGTACACCTTACAACCAATATGATTCCATAATCCTGCCGCTGCACCGATATTTGGAGCCTTACGGCGTAGACTTCACACTGAAATGCACGGTCACAGATCTGGACTTCAAAGAAGGTGACGGTATAACGGTTAATCGTATGCATGTGCGGCGGAACGGTATGGAAGTGATTGACATTCATGAGGATGACCTGGTTATCGTTACTAACGGCTCTATGACGGAAGGTGCCGATCTCGGTTCTATGACTGCTGCTCCAAAACTGAACGGCAAGGGAAGCTCCTGGAAGCTGTGGGAGAACATTGCGGCGAAAAAACCGATGCTGGGCAGCCCGTCCTCTTTTAACGATCACGTCGATGAGTCCAAATGGGAATCGTTCACCGTCACCTTCCAAGATTCGGTTTTCTTTGATCTGATGGAAAAATTCACACGCAACCGTGCGGGTACAGGGGCACTCGTTACATTTAAAGACTCAAGCTGGTTTATGTCCGTTGTGCTCGCCTTCCAGCCCCATTTTCGGAATCAGCCCGAACACGTTACCGTATTCTGGGGCTATGGCTTGTACCCGGACAACGTAGGTGACTATGTGAAAAAAAGAATGTGTGACTGCACAGGTGAAGAGATTATGCAGGAACTGATCGGGCATCTTCATTTTCAGGAGCATCAGGAGGCGATTATGGCAACCGCCAATTGTATACCATGTATGATGCCTTATATTACTGCACAATTTATGCCCCGGCTGAACAGCGACCGCCCCAAAGTCGTGCCCGAAGGTTCAACAAACCTGGCGTTTATCAGTCAATTTTGTGAGATCCCCGACGACGTGGTGTTTACGGAAGAATATTCTGTGCGCGCTGCACGGATCGCCATCTATACGCTGCTTGGCATGAACCGCCCGGTGGAGCCGATCCACCAGTATCAATACGATGTGCGAACGCTGTTCAGCAGTTTCGTGACTTCGTTTAGATAAGAGTTGAAGACCAATTAAATTGAAGATGAAAATGTGCCCAGGCTGATGTGTGTAATATGTAAAATGCAATGAACCGGGTCTGGGATAAAGTAAGTGCGGAATTGGAGAGGTGCTGGATCGTAGGTATGGTAAAGATGAGTTGATGAAATGCACTATATGCTGGGTTGAAGATGGTGAAGGTGAGTTAATGAAAGATACTTGATAAGTTAGAGAGTAGATAAGTTGGTAAATGTTCGGTTAGCGAATTTTAGGTTAATGAATGTTGGGCTGAACCGAGGATGATATATCTGTGTGAAGACTCTGGTTTAATGCTGAATGAAGATTAGTTCCGCTGAAAAAGGTCCCGTCAATCTGGATTGAAGGGACTCTTTTTAAGGTGTGACCTCGGCACCGTACACGTTGAACCGAAGTCCCTCATTGAAGCTGTGAATCTCAGTTTTTAATTGAAGGATGGACATGTACATTGGCGTATGACATCTATCGGGTTGAATGAGGGATGCGTCTTACCGTATTCCCCACTTTCCCCCTCCTCCACGCCAGCAGCATAACAGGAAGCAGCCAATAATCTGGGTCGCTATTAGAGCAGCAATTAACAGCAGTACTGGAATATCAACTTGGTTCGGTTACCAGACATGGAAACTGCTGCGTCCACGCTCTAACGATTCGCACAAACCTTATTTGGAATAATCGGAAGCTTTTTCATCGCAAAATGACTGATTTATACCCAATAGCGTATCTGGGGATCGTTAAAATTTGAACGGTGTTGAACTCGGGTAAATAAGGTTTCTCAGAATCGTCAGAGCTTTTAAGGACAGACGTTAGTGCTTGAACCGGAATGATTAATAAAGCATGAGAGCAGCTCTAAAAAAAAGATTGCTTCTGCAAGGGCAATCGAGATCATTGGTAGGTACCCTCAGCCCACTGTTTGTTTCAGCTGTTTGCCGCAAGAAGAATTAGTTACTTAGGTATGATGTGTATGATGCTGCTGATTAACCCTCAGGCACAGACTTATACACTGCATATCTACCTTCTTCGCTGGAATATACATACTCCGGATGCTCTACAGAACGATATAATTTTGTACCTGAAGACAAAACAGAAGCCATGCCTGACTGGAACTTTTCGCTTTTATTTTTGTTGTACTTCATTGATATTTCTCCATACAAAATCGTATTTACAGCTTTAAATTCTGTTTCGTTAACGGTTTTGAGCTTTTTATAGAGAACAGACTCGATTAAAAATAGGTCACTATTCTTATCCTCTTCCATTAAACTTTGTGCCATTTCTTGGGTGGCGCTGGTCTCTGTGGTACAGCCCACTATACTTATTAATGTGATCGTAATTAAAAGAAGGCAGGACATCACTCTGGTCACTAATAAAACCTCCCCATATTGCGTTACCCCTTACCGCTTCACATTTTACATATCCATCCAACTTCAGAAAGATATATAGAATATAATAAAAAGAACGAAACTGAAAGTAATCCTATTCGGGCAGCTGATAGGTAGTCTTTAGTCGTTCATATAAAATATGTACATAAAAAGTCGCCCATTGGCGACCTTTTAAAAGTATATCCGAAAGTACTGTATCATTTCTGAACGGCGCAGGTGGTTGGGACAAACAGGAGGAACGACTTCAACCATCATCCTCATCATGCACAACCTTATGAACGAAACGTAGTAAATTTCAGCATGTGCACCAGCTTAGAGAAATGGGTGATTTCCTGATCCACGTCTCTCGTGTCGGTACCTGCCATGGCCTGATTGGCTCGCAGCGTTCTGCGTGTGTTCAGCATGCCTTCGATCAGCTTCATCACTGTGTTGCGTCCGCGATGGTCCACAATCATATATTTCTTGCGACTATCCAGCTCAATCCATACGATGTTGTTAAAGGTGGTGAACAAATGTTTGCGGTACTGTTCCATATCCGTCTCATTGTAATGCTCGCCATAAAAAGCATAATATCCGTGAATGTGCAGCTTCTCCGCCAGCACGGGGATGAACGGATCATGTTCAAGCATGGTGCCACGTTCCATGTTTCATGCCTCCGGTAATGATCCGCAGATCTCATTTTTGAGATCTATTTTAACATATTGTCCAGCATATTTCCTCAAACACTCCCACAGCTGCCATCGACTATCGTCATTATGGTGTCAACCCGTCGTTACGTCTGCTCCTTCAGCATGCTTCGCCATTCTTCTGCCCTTCACCCACACCGTGTCAATCTCCAGTTCCTCATTCAGCCAAACGATATCTGCCTGTTTTCCCTGTGTCAGGGAACCCGTGCGGTGATCAATACCAAGCAGGCGTGCAGGCGTCAGACTTGCAGCTCTAGAAGCAGCCATTAGACTCAGTCCGACTTCCTGCACAAGATAACGGAACCCACGAACCATGGTCAATGTGCTTCCTGCCAGCGCGCCGCCTTCTTTCAAACGTGCCTCGCCGTTCTTCACGACCACGGGCAGATCACCGATTTTGTATTCGCCGTCATCCAGTCCGGCTGCTGACATCGCATCCGTAATCAGCACAAGCTGATCGTTCCCCTGCTTCAATTGAGCAAGGATTGATATGGCCGCAGGATGGACATGTACGCCATCGGCGATCACTTCAGCACTGATGCGCGGATCACTCAGCACGGCCCCTGCCGTCCCCGGCTCCCGGTGATGCAGTGGTGTCATCGCGTTAAACGTATGTACAGCATGATGCAGCCCAGCTTCAACTGCGCGCTGTACATCGTCGTAAGCTGCATCAGTATGACCAAGGGCTGCTGTAATCCGCTGTTCTCGCAGCCAAGAAATAACCTCCAGCGCACCTTCACGTTCTGGTGCCAGCGTCACCTGCCGGATCAGGCCCGGGTATTGTTTTTCCCATCCCTGCAGCCAGCTGACATCGGGAAGCACGATATGATCGGGATTTTGTGCACCAGGCCACTTCGGACTGAAAAAAGGCCCCTCTAAATGTACACCTTCCAGCTGTGCATACGGCATTTCCCCGGAACGGTAGCGGTCTACTTCAGCCAAAACGTGATCCAGCCGTTCTTTCGGAGCCGTCATGGATGTTGCCAGCATCGCTGTTGTCCCCTGTGAACTGTGAAATGAAGTAATCTTGTCCAGCACGTCGCGACTGGCATCCATGAAATCTTCTCCGTTACCGCCATGTACATGGATATCAATAAATCCAGGTACAATTAGGCCTGTTCCTTTTGCAGGAAGTGATCCTGCTTCTCGCCGAATGCGTTCAGGTAGACCTTCCGGTATGCCGGCATATACGATTTTCCCAGCGCACCAGGCGATCAGGCCGTCTTCCAGCAATTCATCGGCAAGCAGCAGTCTGCCGCGGAGCAAATTCAGCTTCTTTTCCAACTCACTGCTGCTGACTTTAGGATTCGTTTCGGTCATCTAACCAGCCTCCCTGCCGCTCGATCCAGTAATACAACCACGTTCGGATGACACTGCAGCAAGGATGCCGGACAGGTCGTTGTGATTGGACCCATGAACGCTTCGCGGATAATTTCCGCTTTCTCTTCGCCACGGGCGATGAGCAGGATTTGTTTTGCTTTTAAAATAGAACCTACACCCATCGTAATCGCCTGCGCCGGAACTTCGTCGATGCTGTCAAAAAAACGGGCGTTTGCCTTTCTCGTCTCTTCCTTCAAGTCCACCACATGGGTGCGGCCCGTCAATTCCGTTCCAGGTTCATTAAAACCAATATGGCCGTTATGCCCAATGCCAAGCAATTGCAGATCGACCGGCCCCCGCTCCTCCAGACGCTGCTCGTAACCGGCACATTCTGCGGCTAGATCCGCTGCCTCACCATTCGGTACATTCGTGCGGGATAGATCCATGTCGATATGATTAAACAGCTGCTCATTCATAAAACTGCGGTAGCTTTCCCGATGCCCGGTAGGCAGACCTACATATTCATCCAGATTAAAGGACGATGCCTGTGCGAAACTCACCAATCCCTTCTGATACATTGCAATTAACTGCTTATAAATTCCTACAGGTGAACTTCCTGTTGCAAGTCCGAGAACGGCACGAGGTTTCGTCTGCAGCAAGCTGGCGATCAAGCCTGCACCTGTCGCGTTCAAATCTTCTTCATTTTCAAAAATACGAATATTCATCTGTCAAGCACCTCCGGTGTGATGGAAACGATAGGACTGCACATTGTGATACGACTGCTCAAGTTTAGGTATAAATTGATCAAAATCCGCACTCACCATGCCCGTGAACAAAATATCGATCACATGCAGCAGCGCAATGCGTGAAGCCATATCCCCGCGCCGCATTCCTTCTTCGAGAGAAGAGGTGAAGAGTGGAATATCGGACACTGCAGCGAGTGAGCTGCTGCCGTATGACGTCAGCGAGATAGCAGCAGCCCCAGCCTGTTTGGCACAAGTCAGCGCGTCAATTGTCTCCGGGGTTTCACCTGAGTAGGATACGGCCATCGCCACATCTCCTGGCCCCAGCGAGGACGCGGATGTAATCTGCATATGGGAATCGGAAAAGGCGGTACAGCTTTTGCCGATCCGCACAAGCTTTTGGTAAAAATCCTGTGTCACAATAGACGACGTGGCCACCCCGTAAAGGTCAATACGACGGGCCTGGCACAAGAGCTGCACCGCTTGTTCCAGTCTGCCCAGGTCCAGTAAACGTGTAGTGTCAGCGATAGAGGCAAGATGGTTCGCTTCAATGGCCGCCACAATTTTAGATAATGAGTTGCCTGCAACGATATCCTGATATGCTGTTTCATTCGGCGTGTGCGACAGCTCAGAAGCAAGCTTCATTTTGAGATCAGGAAAACCTTTGAAGTGAAATGATTTGCAAAAACGGGTTACCGTCGCCGCGCTTGTCCCGCTCTGCTCAGCCAATTTATTAATCGTCATGCCCGGTACATCCGACGGCGATTGTAAAATAATCTCGGCGATCCGCCGCTCCTGTGATGGCAGATTGTTTAATTCCTGCTGTAAAGCATGTAATATAGCCGCCATAGGCACCTCCTTGTTATTTGACTTTTATTATGAAAATTATTTTTATTTTTTATATAAATATAACGAAAATTATTTTTATATCTTCATTCTAATCAAGTTGATCTGGCAAAGCAAGAGGATTTTCCCTTGAACTGGTGCTGTGAGCAGCGCGGAGAAAACCAGCTGAAATCCGTTACAATTGGTTTGAAGTTTTCTCACAATTTGCTAAAGTTAATCGTATGAAATGGTGCACGGCACATCCATCTCATAGGACATCTCACATTGACGTGCTGTATTCATTAATAAAGGGGTATTTCTCATGAATCGTAGACAGCGCAGCAAAATCGTTCCGAGCATGTGGATCATAGCAGTTAAGCATAATGACACTTCAGCCATTTATTATTCGCTTTGCGCTATCGACTGGAAACGCGGAGCTCGGTTGAGCTGGGAAGGTTGGGAAGATTACGAAGAGTTTTTGCAATTTCAGGTGCCGATCAGGCGTAAAATGGAAGGACGCACCACCTTGTCTCAGCCTGCCGCCAAAATCGCTAAAAAGGCGCTGTATCTGCATTTAAATGACGCGCAGTTTGAAGAATTGGAGCGGTTATTTTATCAACCATTTTCGAGGAAAAGATGGATAGGGTTTATAAAGAAGCATAAATTGTAAAGGGGAGGTTTGATGAAAGTGAAGAAGAGATGGATTTGGATGTCTGCATCCATTGTAGTCGCTATTGTGGGGATGCTTCCAACTTATATAGATTATAATCAAAGACAAAATGAATATTATGTTTTCATGGAGAACAATTCTGAATACGTAACTCAAACATTAGAGAAGAATGATATTCCGTATCTCATTGATGAACGCGGGCGATTACTGATTAAAAGGAAATACGATAAAAAAGTTGTCGTCTGCTGCACATAATAAAACATACAATGAAGTCATTCCACAAAAAAGCCTTTCCCCATGCTTCATACCGAAGGCTAGAGATAGGCTTTTGTGCTGCCTCGTTTAACTGTAATTCGCGGCCAAATCTTCAGTTCTCCGAGCTTAATCAGCTCTACAACTGCCTGCGAACGACCCTTAACATTGAGTTTCTGCATCACATTCATAATGTAGTTTGAAACACACAAAAAACTACAGCCTACCTAATGTTATTGAAAAGGTTAGCAGAAGAAGAAGCAAACCGCATATTCCCCATGAGGAAGAATGAGCAATTATCTAGATTAAATGAGCACGTATGCGAACAATTAGAAAAGACTTGCCTGAAATACATAACAGAGTACGGATGGGTAACTGAACACAGAATCATAGAAAATACATACTTAGAAAACCTACGAAATCCAATCCATTCCATATTCAGTTTCACTCCATGGCTGACGTTCACCTTCATCCACAACTTACGTTGTGTCTGTCATTTGGTTTACTTTGTGGGACAATCCTTTAGTTCTTTAATTTAAATTTTATGGTATAATAAGGTAGAAATATGTCGAAAGCACTATTGAAAAATATTTATCTCCAAAACTTGCGATTTGTCTTTTTTTTATCTAGTAACACCAAAAAAATGTTAAAAATTCTATAATATTTACTTAATTTATTACATTCTCCTAGTTAGGACTGTTCAATGCTTTCTTTATATTTTTCATATATGTTATTAATTAATATTTACACTTTAGTCCTATATACCATTCCATTTTTTAGTAATACAATTATGTAAGTAATTCGAGCACAATTACATACTACTCGCCATAGAGGAGGAATTACATTGGCATTCAATAAAATTTTAGGTGTTGGTGTAGCTTTGTCTGTATTATTAACTGCAAATTCAGCTAGTGCTGGTGCATTAGAAGAAAGAGTAAAGGATACTTATACCAACCCTCCGATCACTGTGGAGAACTCTGATGATCCGATTATTACTCCTTTTGATGTTCAACTTATTAGACCTGAGAATTACAGCAGTTACAATGCATATGAGAAGTCCTTTTCAATGGACCCCGGTAACGGAAGTGATGGAAACCTTTGGATCAAGAATACAAGTTCAGATGACCTTTGGGTAAAGGTTTTTGTAAATGGCGGTGATGACCCTCTTGAAGTTTCCGTAAAAAAAGGGGCTCAAAAAACAATCTCTTTTTATGTTGGTGTGACCACTAGTTATAAAATTTATGTATACAGCAAGACGGGACATAAAATCGAAATGTCTATTTCAGCAAGACAATTCTAATGTAATTATACATCTAGGGGGATATTTCTTATGAAGTATCCTCTTTCCATTTCATATAGCAGACTCAGAAAACATAATAATTGAATGCCAAACTACCCCCTCCTACTTATAGAGGGTTATTTGTGTTGATGGTGGCATTGTGACCAGCGAGCATTCAATCATTCAAATTTCAATCATCGTGTAGGAGTAGGAGTACTACGGCTATATTCTGTAGAAAGTCAACTTTTTGGATTTCAATCCCCCCATCATATCCTATGATCAGGGTAGCGTTTCAGCATGTATCTTCACTAAATCCAACATTGCGGTATGGCTAGATGTGCTGTAGCAACATCTGGAAATAATAAGCAAAATTCAGGTTTGAATATACCCCATGTGGGTATTAAACATCTGCACATGCGTTAACGCACATGATATAATTATATATGTAAGGGGGTGATACATATGGATATCTGGGGGAAGATTGGAGTCATCGTTGGGACACTGACCTTTGCCAGACTTATCACCAAAGACATAATAGAATGGAAATTTTTAGGAAATGATAGATTCTTTTGAGTAGGCTTGTACTTGAGGTGTTTCCATATCCAGCAGAACAGGATAGTCGATAAGCTGTGGCTTCGGAATCACTACATCACCAAATCCGATATCAAACTGCAAGATCTCTTTCTCATACGCCCTAGAAGTGCTGTTACCTTAATTCTCACACCTTCATAATCTGCATCTTCTTTAATTCTCTCTGTTGTCATTTTATCCAACTGAAAAAAAACGCCATCTGAGGGTACGCTAATGGAGCAAATTGCAATGAATGACTCTCTTAATAATTCCAATTCATTAGCAATCTGTCTGGCGAGAAAATCAACATCTTTGGTTGGACGCGCTTTGAACTGCGTTTGCGAAAATAAAAATAGTCCCCCCTTTAAAATGAACTTATCTCTGAAATCAGAGATGGATAAACGGTATAAGAACCGCTCCTGAAAATATAAAAGCAGCAGCGTATCAAAAGCCTTTCCTGATTCTTTGGCTATATTCTTCAAGCGTTCTGAAACAGAAGCGGGAATGTTTTTAATCTCACTCATCAGATTAATACCTCCAGATACTTTTGCAAAACCGTTTGAATCCTCAGCTTATCAGCATATGAAACAAGCTTGGTTATGTTTTTATTAGATGATTTAAGGTAATTCCTCAACCCTTCCTTCATCAAATCCATTCCAAGCTTCTCTCGATATCTCACCATATCACAAATCGTTTTTTCACGATCATAAATTCTAACTACCGAGCCATCGATATCTACTTCATCGATTCCAATGCTGTATTGAGCATCTGCCAGATAGATTATTTTAATAGGAGGATAGTCTGGAAGTTTTGGCTTTTTACTGCCGCGATGAATAGCGATTCGGTACTCCCAAGGATTGTAGGTTGTCAGCTCGTAGTAGGAAAGTGCAGAGAGAAGACAAATCACTCCTTTAGGGACCAGCTTTGACACTTCAACCATTTCATTGGGCGCTTCCTGTATTAGCCCTGATTGTCGGTAAAGCCCTTGCTTTATTCGTTCAATCTCACCAATGAATTCCAACTTTTTTATGTGATATGGAGATACACCCGCTTTGATAAAATCCTTTGTTCGAGCAATCCCATGATGCTCCGCCAGCACGTGCCTTGCCTCAGCTTTGATCTGCTCATTCATGCATTCACCGCCATTCATAATTGCTAGAAGATTTTATCTTCTTAAAAAGGTATTCGAGTTTACTTTATGATTCCCTTTTATTTATTCACAAAAAACTCTGCACTTAGACGTATAAGCAGATAATAAGGTTACGTTGGGAACAATATAGGTTTATTAATCCAATCATTCATTAACAAAAAAGCCTTTCCCCATGCTTCATATCGAAGGATAGAGAAAGGCTTTTGTGCTGCCTCGTTTAACTGTAATTCGCGGCTAAATCTTCAGTTCTCCGAGCTTAATCAGCTCTACAACTGCCTGCGAACGACCCTTAACATTGAGTTTCTGCATCACATTGGAGATATGGTTACGCACCGTTTTCTCGCTGATGAATAACTGCCCTGCGATGTCACGCGTTGTTTTGTCCTGAACCAGTAATTCGAATACTTCGCGTTCACGGTGGGTTAACAAAAATTTGCTTTTATGATGATCGATACCCTTCAATGTTCACCCCTCCTTGCTCGGGTTGTGTTGGTGTAACAAGGTTAAGGGGATACAGTCAACTCATCTTATGTCAGATCAAGGGCGTTGGTTCAGTTTTATAAGAAAAATGGGCAGTTGAACGGGTATTCTCTTTTATTCATTTTCTTCACTCGAGAGCCGATATACATAAAACAACTTGTATTAAAATTGACAGCCTTCCATAAAAGGAGCCACACATGAATGGATATTATTCAAGCACTAATTGAAAGCATGCCTTATTTTCGGGCAGCCATCCGGCAAGATGTAACGTTATCCCTAATTGATCGAGAGAAATATCTGTACTTCTCTTCAGGAGAATCTGAAATTTAAGACGGGAGATCCACTCCCTGAGGCTAATCGTAATTTTGCCGATCTACAAAACGGCACGACAACGACATACAGTCACTTTCCGAAGGAGATATTCGGCGTTCCCTTCGATGTCGCTTTCATTCCTGTCAAAAATGTCGCTGACGAGATAGTCGCCGTATTTACCCTCGTATACAGCATGGAAAACCAGGAAAAGCTCAGCAGCTATTGAACATCGTTGAAGGACTAACCAACCAACTGGTGGACAGTGTACAGCATGTTGCAGCTCATTCGGAAGAGCTGAGCGCTACCTCCGAAGAGATGCTGAGCAATACGAAAAAAGCGGTTCAGACTTCTGGCGGGGTAACTCAGGTTGCTGGATTTATTCGCGAGATCTCCGAGCAGACGAACTTGCTGGGCCTTAATGCGGCCATTGAAGCCGCACGTGTCGGGGATGCAGGAGCCGGTTTTGGGGTAGTAGCCAAGGAAATTCGCAAACTGTCTGTTGATACCAAAAATGCCACTAACGAAATTGAGAAGTCCTTACTGACGGTGAGACAGTCCGTCCAATTGTTAGATAACGACCTTGGCGAAATTACGGCAAGTTCACAGGAACAGGCTGAGCTCGTCAGCGAATTTATGGAAACGATCAACCACTTGAACGAAACGACGAAAGAGTTAAAACAATTCATGCAGCAATTAATTAGTATTCATGAATCTTAAATAGATATTTAGTTTATTTTGACCAAGTAATGTACTTTGTAGAAAACAAATATGCCCTTGCATTGGGGACAACCCTCCGCAAAAGGCACACTTGTTCATTTCACTGTTTTACCGAGTCATACGTTTCATCATGCCGCCATCATTATGGTTGCGATTCATTAAACCATCGTGGTTGCGATTCATGACGCCATCACCCAGGATACCGTCCCGGTGATGGGTATCGCCAGCGTTCGTCGGGAAAATGCGCTCTACCATCGACTGGAATGAATCGATCATGCCGCTGACCGGTTTGCCGCTGCGCAGATCCGCTGCATAGTTCTCAACCTGACCTACGAAATCCGGGTTAGCCGACACATATACGTTCTCCACATTTGGCGCAAACTGCTTGATTTTAGCTGAGATTTTGCCTTTGATCTCTTCAGGTGTATTATCATCTGAACTGTCCATCATACGCGGGCGTTCACTTCTTGTGCCATACTGAGTTTCGTTCATCGGACGGGCTTTGCCGCTATCCGTCAAGCCGCGCATCATACCGATTGTTCCCGTGCCCATCGTGCCGTAAAGGCCGCGGTCATTGCCCATATGGCTGCGGTCGGTTGCTGTACCCGTATTAAGCCCCGGAGCGATTCCGCTTGTACTGTATGGGGAATTCGTGCCCGATCCTCCATGAACGCGCATCCCGCCCATATCCTCATTCATCAAGCCACCACGCATTGTATCACTGGCATAATTACGCATGGTGCCATTTAGACGGCTGCTCGGTTGTCCTGCTGATTTACTGCCCAGCTTACCCGCATGTCCATTAGCCAGACGCACAGCAACATAGGCATTACGGTCCGTTAACATGACGTGAGCGGACTCGACTTCCTTCATTTCAGTAATGCGTTTTGCCAGTTCATCACTGGATCTCAGGTCTGTGACATTGTGCATCCGGTAACTTCTTGCACGAATGCCGTCCATGCCATTGGTTTCAACGCCGTATCGATTGATGCCATGTGCCTGTTCACGAACACTTTGCGTATGCATGTTATTGTCGCGATTTCCACAACCCGTCAAGCCGGCCATTACAAAAATTGCAGTAGATAATGATAACGTAATCGCTGTTGCCTTTTTGACTGTTGGCATGTAATGTTCATCCTCCAATGTGTTTGGTTTGGTTCACATAGATAGGATGCGCGTCTGCTGTAATCGATATGCTGAAAGGATATGGCACTTTGACTTACCAAATGGCCAGCTTTTACGATTTATGGAATTCGAATCAACGCTCTTTACCGGGCCAAAAAAACAGCAGTACTGCATTTATAGCAGCACTGCTGTTCTTGACTTACTTACTTACTTACTTACTTACTTACTTACTTTTCTACTTTCTTAGCTCTTGGAAGATGTCTGGGACGTTGAAGCTTTATCAGGTTTGGCTGTTTGGTCAGGCGCTCCGGATTTCGCGGATTCTGGAGACTTTGCAGATGCAGTGGAAGTTTTGAGCGTTTCCGCAAACTTTTCTGTTTCTTTCAGACTGGCTGCGTCCATCGCGTAAGCCCACCCTCCATCCGGGGTGATCACCCAGATGGTATCCGGCTCCGATGGAATGATCAGCAGTCGATACACCGTGGTCGTCTCCTGCCCGTTTACCTGCTGTTCAACAGACAGTGTGGAACGAGGGATAGCGCCTTTTAAATCGGACGCTTTGCGAACGTCTTCGGCAGTTGTGAGGTTTTTGATTTTATCAATAAGTGAGATTGCATCTTCTGCCTTAATCGACTTGCCATTTAACGTCCATGCGTGTTCGGATGCGGTATCTCCTTCTGATGAAGCCCTCAGCATCCAGCTCGCTGCTTCACCTTCCCATTCAAGAGTGTGAATAGCGGACTCATCCATATTGAACGGGGTGGTATCCAGCAATCCGTGACGTGTGAGAGCAATATTGGTCACAGCTTCATTATTTACAGCAACCACCGCTCCTGAATCAACCTGTACATAATGTGCATCACCTGCAGGAAGCTGGCTGCCGATGGCAAGTTTGATTTTCCGCCCGGTCTTCAACTGCATATCCAGACGTGTGGCCGTACTGCCTAAGCCGTATTTCTCCACATTCTTTGGCGACTCTTCAACTACCATTTCCTGATCGGCACTGCTCAGCGCATCGAGCCAGCTCCCTACGCTATATTGATTCAACGGATAGTCCTTCGGCGTAGACATATGCCATGCACCATCCTTTAATTCGACCGTCGACACAGCATCTGCTTCCGACTTGCCTCCAGCACCCTCATGCAGTGTGATCGCCTGAATATCCGCTGATGAAATATCGAGGAGCTTGGTCTTTAGCGCCTCTTCTTCCCGAAAATAATTCTGATTGGCGGCATACACCCAGCCTGCGATCAAGATAACAACGACCACAATCGTTGGTATTAATTTTTTCATACACGTCTGCGCCTCCACCATAAGATGACCCCGATAATCACAAAGACAAGCGGGAATGCCACAATGGCCGTGAAAAATATCGTTCTGGCCTGCTGACCATTCAGATAGGCGATTTCATAACCTGCCTGTATGCGCGGGCGTATGGTCAAACCGTCTTCTTTTTCACTCAAATAATTGACTGTATTCAGAATAAAGTCCCGATTGCCGCCACTCGCAATTTCCGAATCCTGCATGAAAATGGACGATCCCAGAATGACTGCTTTCGGTTTGCCATCCTTCGTATCTGCAGCATAGCCAAGATCAACAGGGCCTTGGATGTCTGCATCCTTGTCATTGTTCGTTTCATTCTGCAGCAGACCGTTAATATCCGTCTCTCCGTAACTATCATTGGAGGAATGCATGAGCGGGGATAACTTATATTTATCCTGCTCTTTGCTTGTCAGGGCAATCGACAAGGAGAGCATTGGATACAGCTTGCTTTGAGCAAGCTTGTCTGTGATCGCATGACTGCCATACTCTGGAACAACCCACAGCGGTCCCATGGTGCTGGCTTGTTTGTTATCCACCATAACAGCATGCTCATCCACCACGCCATAGTCTGCGATCAATGCATCGATATTTTTCCAGCTGGATTTCATATTTTCTGCAAAACCGAGGGATATTAACAGCTTACCTCCGCTGCTCATGTAAGCTCGCACCGCCTTAAGCTCTGCATCGCTCAGATCCCGTTGTGGCCCAATAATCGCAAGCACATCGGCATCTTCAGGAACCTTGCCAGCCTGGTTCAGCTGCAGCTCTTCGGTGGAGATATTATTCTGTTCCAGCGAAGATCGCAGCATGCCCATCTGACTCAGACTCAGCTCTTCGTGTCCAGTGAGGAACACCATTTTTTTTGTTTCTGTAGAAGACAGGTTCATCAGTGCCTGTGTCAATTTCTCTTCACCTGTAAACTGATAAGATCCATCATTCCCATCCCCGTTCGCCGTGAACAGGCTGGCCGTGTCGATGACTTTATGCCGGTCTCCCTGTTCCAATACAATCGAACTGCCTGTAATCCCGTATTTAGAGGCAAGCGCAGGTTCTTGCGTCAAGTTGTACTTTTTCATTTTGAGCTTGCTGCTGCGTTTGGTATATTCCTGAACCATATCTGACACTTCACGATTCAGGACGGTATTATTTGCATTTTCAACCGTTAATACAAGAATATTAACATCATCTTTTATATTTTTAATTGCTGTCAAGGACTGGTCTGATAACGTGTACTGCTTATTGGAGGTCAGATCGAGCTGGAAACCACCAAGTGAATTCAGAAACAGGGTCAGCAAAATAAAGATGCCAATCACCGCGACAGACAATACGGTACTGTTGGTATGACTTAACCACTTTTTCATCTTCTCACCTCCACCGCTTCCGTTCTACAATTTGAATGCTTAACAGTAGAAACACACCCGTAAGCGTGACGTAGTACAGAACATCCGGTCCGCTGAGTACACCTTTCGTAAAGCTGTCAAAGTGTTTCGTCAGTGCAAACGGATCAAGCCACTGCTGCAGAGCGGACCCCGTATTACCTGTAAATGAATTAAGCATCCACAAAATGAGAAGCATAATAAAACCCGCTACCGCGGATACCATCTGATGCTGGGATAATGTGGAGGCAAACAACCCGATTGCCATCATGCTGCCCCCTAGGAAGAACAAACCGAGCGCAGATAACCAGACAGACGTCAGATCCAGTTTCCCATAGAACGACATGATGAATGGATACACCAGACTGCACAAAATGAGCACGAGCAGTATGGCGAGTGAAGCTAAATATTTTCCAAAAACTATCTCGGTCACGCGTGTCGGCGAAGTAAGCAGCAGCTCATCCGTTCCCTGTCTGAATTCTTCTGCGACAAGACGCATCGTCAACAATGGCACCACAAAAAGCAGCATGGACAATGTATCTCCTAATACGAGGCGATAGTCCACAATGCTTGGCTGGTAATATACAAAGCTTGAATAGAACAGCAGACTGGTCATCAATACATACACAGCAAAAGCAAAATAAGAGGTTGGCGACAGGAAATAGGCCTGCAGCTCTTTGTTACAGATCGCCATCATTCGTCTCATCTGCTTCCCTCCCCTGAACCGGAATTTGAAGCTTGCTGCCGATCCGATAAGGCCTCTGACTCTGCAGCAGGTTCATCGTTGTTTTTCGCGGCTTCAAGGCTTGAATCAAGTGCTGTCTTCAAGTGATCTTCAGGCACAGCCGCTGCTTCCTCCGTTTGTACAGACTCCGATGTCGTCAACTTCAGGAAAATCTGTTCCAGACTGAGGTTCTCGCGTTTCATCTCCAGAATAGGCAGACCAGCACCCGACAATAGATAAAACAGCTCTTCCCTAAAATCTTCCGATGAATGCCCGGTAAGCTTGACTCGTACCATGGAAGGCGCATTGGAAGTGCCATTTTCCAGCGCATCTGATTCACTGGTCTCCAAATCCGAGGAAGACGAAGATAAAGACGAAGATAAAGAGGAAGATGATATGATTTCAGTTTTCGCCTTCTCCCAAGGTGCCAATACCTGCAGCAGCTGCTGCTCCGAGGCTTTCACTTCAAGAGAGACCTTGAAACGATCTCCCGTCGCAGTTCCCAGATCCTGCGGAGAACCGTCCAACACCAGCTTTCCCTGATTAATAATCAACATGCGATTACAAAGTGCACTTACCTCAGGCAGAATATGCGTGCTGAGCAGCACCGTATGATTTTCACCCAGTTCCCGAATCAAATCCCGAATTTCGATAATCTGGTTCGGATCAAGTCCTGACGTCGGTTCATCCAGAACCAGCAGATCGGGCTTATGTATAATCGCTCCTGCTAACCCCAACCGCTGCTTGTACCCTTTGGATAACCCGCGTACCAATTGTTTTTCCCTGCCCTGCAATCCCAGCCTGCTGATCATCTCACTGATTCGGAGTTTAACTTCTCGTACCGGGACATCGCGCAGATTCGCTACAAATTTGAGATACGACTGTACCGTCATATCCGGATAAAGCGGCGGTGTTTCCGGTAGATACCCGATTTTGGAACGAACGCTCCGCCCCTGATCATGCACGGATAAGCCATCGACCAGAACCGAGCCAGCAGTGGGATGCAGATAACCTGTAATCATGCGCATCGTTGTTGTTTTGCCAGCACCGTTGGGCCCCAAAAACCCGACGATCTCGCCTCGCTCCATGGTAAAGTCCAATTGGTGCACACCGCGCTGGTCTTCGTACACTTTGCTGACCTGTCTCACTTCGAGCACGTCCTTCATCCTTTCCCGTTAAAAATACCCGTGCAGTATGATGAATAACACAACACGGGAAGTTCTTTGTATGATACAGTGTGTATCCTAGCCTCAGCTTAATATCACTTAAAATATAGCTTAATTTTTTTTGTCCAAATTGTGAACATTTGATATTGCACCCACACCACAGCCTCGGGTTATACGTAACATAAAACACAGGAGAATGAGCTCCTGACCAAAAGTCAGAGGGTGAATCGTGTGAAAGTTTTATTTACGTTTTATGTTCCCAGCGGTGGTGTAGATACCCTGAACCGGCTGCGGACTGCTGTTCTGAAGCGTCATGGCATCGAAGCTCATTTATTGTATCTGAATACAGGCTCAGGTTTACAAAACAACACGGATACACGTATTTTTACCGCCTCCAGTGATCAGGATATTCATCACCTGATTCACAGTCAGCACTATGATGCCATTATTACCACTTCCGATATTGCCATGCCTGGTCGTTTGAGAGGCCTGGGTTACAAAGGACGAATTATTTTTGAAGCACAGGGTCTTGGTACGCGTGAACAGGCACTGGAAACTATACAGATGGCGGTTCCTTACCTTCAAGCCCACTGTGATGCGGCTGTACTGCCGCCAACCGATCATCTGCTGGATATGTTCATTCATATTTGTCCATGGCTTCATCGTTTTGTCATTCCGAACATGCTGGATACAGATACCTTTGCTCCACTCGCCGTTGACACTCCGCCTTATCCTGTGCTCGCATGGGTGGGACGTCTGGAGCATAACAAAAACTGGCGGGAATACCTTGAGATCGCCAGGAAAGTTATCCAGAAGAAACCGAAAGCCAGACTGTGGCTCTTCCACGACCCTACCCTCGCTAATCCGGAAGATGAGGTCATGTTCCGGCATATACTGACCGAGTATGGATTACAAGATCGCATCGGCATCTTTGTAAATGTTCCTCACTCGCAAATGCCAACATTTTATTCTATGGTCGCCGAGTCCGGGGGGATCATGCTGTCGACTTCTTTACTGGAAGGTTTCGGTTATGCTGTAGCCGAAGCCATCAGCTGCGGCTGTCCCGTACTCAGTACAGATTCGGATGGCGTACGTTCATTCATTACACATAATAAAACCGGAAAGTTCTATCCCATTGGCAATGTTCAAACTGCGGTAACCGAAGCCATGGATTTAATGAACAACAAAAAGCTGCGGGAGTATATTCGTATTCAAGGAAGACAGCATCTGAATCTGTCCTTTTCACCTGATCGATACGCAGCTTCTTTCAGAGAAATGATGACCGCTTTGAGGATTTTTCATTGATGGTGAATGACTCGAACTGAGGAAAATTTACATGGACATTTCGATGACAGAAGACAGAATAACGTGGAGAGCAGCTGTTTTCCCCGGAAAGAATGGGTAGGCAAAAGGCAGTCCAGAAAGCATACGCTTCCGAACTGCCCTTTATTTGCTGTATCTAGGCTGCTGCTATCTATTAATGCCCCATCATCATTGCCGGGTCAGGACTATCGCCTGTCTGCAATTCCTTTTCAGGCATACGCTTCGGTCTACGCAGAATCAGACTAAGCAGACAACCGAACAAAGCAATACACGCGGCGAGGAAAAACGTATCATTGAATCCACTCACCAGCCCGTGTACAATGTCTGCTTTCTCCGTACCCGTCGTGCTGCTGGTCACACGCGAGGTCAGAAATCCGGTGAGGCCAGCAACCGCGAACGAAACAACAACCTGCTGTGCTGCCGCAGTTAGCGGTGTCACACGTGCAACGAGTTTGCGAGGTGCCGCATTAAGCACATGCGTGTTTAGCGGCATCATGGACAAGCCCATACCAAACCCCATCATAAGCAGCGCCGTAATAATAAGGCCAAGCCCCGTCACTGCCGTAATGGAAGACAGAATAAACAAGGCCCCTGAAATGATTCCCAGACCTACAAAGGCCAGCGGTCTTGCTCCAATTTTGTCAAACAAGCGACCACCCAGCGGCATCGCAACCCCGGAAGCAAGTGCTTGAGGCAGCAGGATAAGTCCTGTCTCCAGTGCTGTATATCCTTTGATCTGCTGCAAGTACAGAGGGATCAGAATCATCGCGCCGAACAAAGCCACTTGGGATACCCACGCCAGAACAATACCTCTGGAAAAATCGGAGGAGGTAAATACCCGCAGCTCCAGCAGCGGATTTTGCTGACGAAGTTCTACGATGATAAACAGAATAAGCGCTGCTCCCCCTACAATAACGCCCGTCAGTGTTGTCGCAGATGTCCAGCTTGTGCCGCCTTCACTCACACCGTAAGCCAGCATGGAGAAGGCAATAGGGGCAAGGATCATGCCCAGCAGATCCAGTGCAGGTGTACGTCCGCGGTCTGTGTCTGGCAGGAACCGGATGCACAAAATAAATGCTGCGATACCGATCGGCAGATTAATCAGGAAAATCCAGTGCCAGCTGACCGACTCAATAAACCAGCCGGATAATACCGGACCAAGCGCGGGAGCGAGCAGCATCGGAATACCGAGCATCCCCATAATGGAACCTCTGCGCTCCGGTGGAGCCAAACGGAAAACCATAGCCATCCCGATTGGGGCTACCATGCCTCCGCCGAGCCCCTGAATGACACGAAATAAAATCAACTGCTCCGGTGATTGAGCGATTGAGCATAATACAGAGCCAAGAGTAAACATGGCAATAGTGAACAGAAATACTCTTTTTGCTCCGAAACGATCGGTCAGCCATCCTGCCAATGGAATTACTGCGGACAAGGCCAGCGTATACCCTGTAACCGTCCATTGAATGGTTTTTAGATCTGTTTCAAAATACTGTACAAGATTTGGAATCGCTACGTTAACTACCGTGCTGTCCAGAATAACCATAATCATGCCGACGATAATCGACAGCAGGGGCAGAATAATCGTTTTGATTGAAAATTCCTCTGTCTCCTGTGGTACTGATGTTTGTTGTTTCACGCATCCACTCTCTTTTCCGGCGTCTGCGGCTTCTGGAAGAACCGGCTAGCAGACTGCCTATACTTATGATTTTTTCAAACCATCGTTTTAAACCTTTGTTTTAAACTTTCGTTTTATACTGGTTTAATTTTAATCAAATTACCTTTGCTGTCAAGCTATTTTTAAAAGAACAAGTTTAGCAATAAAACGAAAAAAAGGACCAAGCTTCTCGCCTGCTCCTTTCCTTTAAGAACCTATTAATCAGCAAGTTTTGTCATCTGATGCTCTGACAGTATGCCAATCAACTGTCCTTCACCACCACGACAGTAGATTCGAATGACCAGATGATTGGGTATGGAGCTGTTACTTATGATTTTCAGCTCACAGATTTCACACGATACATTTAGATTATGAATAACATAACTGCTCACTTCCTGATGCGAGCCAGAACCGATATGAAATAGATTTCGATACAATTCTCCGTGAATCCCACCCACTCCAACGTATACATCAGTTCCTTCCCCGTCGCCGACATAAGCAATCTCCACATCCATGTATTTCACAGGAATAAATGTCTGAAGCAAATTTTCGTGGATCTGGATAATATATGCCGCCATCTCGTATCCCTCCTGTGGAGTTCAATTCTTCGATTTCCCCCTGTAGACAGAATATGCATTCCCTCGTCCATTGGCTTTTACAATCACCCAAATTTGAGGATTTGCAGTCAGTGCCCGACCTTACACCCCGCTTTTTTCATAGAATAACAGGATAGAAGTTCGGCCTGTGCTGGCCGTGACAAGGAGGTCGTTATGAGAGTTCTGCTCGTTACTTACTGGGAATTGACACATATGGGAGGCATCTGGACATATATCAAACAGCTCGCCGACAGACTTGCTGCCCTTGGTGTAGAAGTGGATATTATGGGAACGAACAGTGTCAGGAATGAAGTGTATGTCCGTAATCTCAATCGCTCCTTCTCAAAAAGTCTGGTATGGCCTATGCTGCAGGCCAAGCTGAATCCCACTGATTTGCCGCAATTCACAGCGGATTCCCTCCTGGCATATTACGAGCTGAACCGATACGCTTTCGAGATGGCCGCCGCCCATCTGGGGGTGGAGCAATATGATGTAATCCACGCACAGGACCCGGTTGCAGCTGTTGCTGTTAAACGCATCTTGAAGCGTAATATTCCGCTCGTTACGAGTTACCATGGAGCACTTGCTCGGGAAGCCTTCTATGATGCGCAAAATTCCAACCCTCAGCTGACATTGCCTGCTTATCTGCAATCCAAACGCGGACGTTATTTTCTCTCGCTGGAGCAGCGAAGTGCAGCGCAGTCTGAACTGATTCTGGTGTCCAGTCATTGGATTAAAAGCACGCTGACCGAACTCTCCGTGCCTGAGACCAAATTCAGGCAGATTCCGTACGCCGTTGACCTGCCCGCTTATCGCAGGGCTGCAGCTGCCAGGTTCCCCCATCGTCCGCCTGCAGGAAAGAAGGTCATCGCTTTTACAGGAAGACTCGAATACATCAAGGGTGTGCATGTACTAATCAAGGCACTTACCAGCCTGAAGAAGCAGCGTTCGGACTGGGTGTGCTGGATTGCCGGGGACGGGAACCTGCTGGACGAATTACGCGGTCAGGCTGCCGAAGCTGGCACTGCTGCAGATATCGTATTCTGGGGTAAGCTGGAGAACATTCCTTCCTTTCTGAAACATGCCGATATTTATGTGCAGCCAAGTCTTCAGGACACACAGCCCTTTTCCGTTACCGAGGCACAGCTTGCAGGTGTTCCCGTCATTGTCAGCGGCACAGCAGGCATGCCCGAAATGGTCGAACCCGGCCGTACCGGTTGGGTCGTGCCTCCACAGGATGCCGACTCCCTTAGCGAGCTGCTGCATGCACTGCTTCAGGATGACACCACCCGCAAAAAGGTGGGTGCAGCCGCCAAAGCCTGGGCTGAGCAGCACCGCTCTCTAGAGGAAATGGGCCTGCGAACACTGCATGTATATGAAGAAGCTATCTATAGAGGAGGTCTTTCCACATGACACTGCTTGTTCCAAGTGATCTGTACAATCGCTGGTTTACTGTTCCCGTCTCCACGCCTCACATTGAGGTGGATTACAAGACGATGAACGAACTAATGCAGAAACTGCCGAAAGGTTACGTATTCCCCGATCCGGCATCGATGGTTATTTTGAATGAAAAAGACTAGGTACTGATGAAAGAATGAACATCCTTTTTAGGGTGTGTCTTGAAACCCGCTGAAGTATATCTTTTACCCCCTTTTCGCCCCCTGCTGCTCACTTTCCCTTGACGTGCCCCGGCATGCCTGCGGTAAACTTCCTGGCTTGGAACGAACATTCAGCAAAAAAAATTGCGTTTTCAGACACCCCCTAGTAAATATTATGCTATAGTTTGAATAGCAGAAGTTTACATGAAAGGATGGATTTCCTTGAATCTCAAACGATTTATTGCCGCAGCATTTAGCGTATCAGTCGCAGTCATTACATTAGCTTTTTACGTTTCGGAGCATGCACGCAGTGATTCCTTTAATAATAATACCGTCCATGCTTCCGGAGAAGCTCAAACGTTATATCCAGTGAATGAGGCTGGCGAAACTTATGGTAAACCTGTAGATTCGATACATCCTCCCGACCTGATTATGGCACAAGGAACGGATGGCAAGTTAGGTTATGTACGCTCATCTGAGTTAATCGGCGATGACCCGGCCACACCTGAAGAAGCCGCTAAATATCAGTTAACACTCGACCCAAAAGGCCGGGTAATTCCCCTCTATGAACATGATGGCATAACTATTATAGGTGAGTTTAAGATCGGCAATCCTTAACATCTCATCATACAAGCGGGTATGGCACCACTTCACAGGCATTAGAAAGAAGCCGCAGATTATATCTGCAGCTTCTTTTCGAGGTGTTTAGTTATGTCTTGTGCGCAGCCGTTGACGCCGCTTTCTTAATCCGAGGCCAGCTTCGAATACATATACAAATCGTTAAACGTATCTTCTGCTCCTGATTCTGTTCCCGCTCTCTCGTAAGATCTCAGCGTTCCTTCACGCGTAAATCCAAGCTTCTCCAGAAGCTTGATGGAGTTTGCATTTCGAGGATCAACCTTTGCTTCGATCCGGTTTAATTCCAGCGTTGTGAAACCGTGCGTTAACATAGCAGTGACCGCTTCCGCCGCATACCCCTTACCCCAATAAGCTTTGGCAAGGTCATATCCGATCTCGGCTCTGGCTTGTTCAAAATCCAGGTAATTGAAACCGCAGGAACCCATAATCGCGCCAGACGACTTCTCGATAATCGAGAAGCGGATAGCCTGTTGATCCTTGGCGAGATCAGCCAGCATCTGAATCATCTCTACCGCTTGTTTTTCATCCTTAAAAGGAGAAATATTCATAAACCGGGCAACCTCCGGATCGGACCATACCTGAAACAGGCCGGCCGAATCGGCTTCCTTCATTGGACGCAAATACAGTCTTGTTGTGTGTAATTCGGTAATCAATACGTTAACCTCCATTAATTAATTATAATCGTCTGGTTATCCAATATTGATATCTGCGCATAGTTCAGTCCCTTCTATGTACAAGTTACCATCTAGTATACTAGAAATTGCCTATCTCCGCATGCACACCAAGTTCCTCCTTTCATTTCCTTTCCCCTCTCCTCCATGCCAGCCAAGTCTACCTTGATTATCTCAAAAAAGAAGAGCGTCCACCCTGCAGCATCTAACTGCTGCTTCCCAGATGTTCACCCTTCTGCACAATACTTTATCTATCGCCCTGCTTCTTTTAAATACAGACAAATCATCTGTTACTTCCAATACCCGCCAACCTGCTGCAGGTTAAGCAGAATCGGACGGTGTTTCTCCTGAACACGCTCCATCTCCGCGACCAGTTCCTTGAAGTGTCTTTTCGTTCCCATCGACTCGTGCAGGCGGTAACACATTAGAGGTTCATTGAAATAAAACAGCTCATACAGCGGAAACAGTCTCAGCCACATCTCATAATCATGTGTATACCGAAAATCCGTGTCAAATACTCCAAAACGCTCAAACGCCTCCATCTCCACCATTACCGTACATCCATTGATCGGACAGCCTTCCATCAGCACCTGAAGCACCTCCAGACGGCTTCCCACCTCAGGCTGCACCGTATCCAGCCATTCACCCTGTTCATTCACGTAATGATACGCACCATGGCAGAATGAAGCTTTGACATCAAGCATGAACTTCAGCTGTTTTTCCACCCGATTCAGCAGCATCACATCATCCGAGCTGAGCCAGACAAAAAAGTCACCCGTCGCATGTTTGATGCCTTCGTTAAGTGCCGTCGCTGTGCCGCCATTCTCTTTGCGAATGTAATGAATCTGATCCATAAACGGTTCCAGCCGCTCCACATGTTTGGTGGATCCATCGTCCACCACGATGACCTCAATATGAGGATATGTCTGGTGAAGCGCACTGTGCACCGCCTGCTCGATATATGGGCAGTTATAAAAAGGAATCACGATTGATACCTTCGGCTCCATCCGGGCATCCCCTTCCTCCGCGAATCTCTGATATAAAAAACTGCATCTCCTCCAGTATATGAAGGTTTCAAGCAGCGGTAGCGGGCATTCGCGGTGAGGTCAACGTACATTTTGTAACCTGTCGCAGAATCGCCGCACTCCCCTCCGCGTCAAGAGATTCACATGCAGTCCGGTTCTCCAACCTTTATTTCCCTTGCAAAAGGGCCGCGCCAAACAGGCCGCTAATCAGCACGCACGTGCGGCTTCATAACGGCCTATTCGCTAACCGCCAAGTGCAGCAATACGATGCTGCAGCGGTTCGCGATATCTCGACCAGACCATGGACGCTTCTCTGCCGATCACGTCCGCATGACGTATCGAGCCCATCCCCCCATGCCAGCGATAGGCTGTAAGCGGCTCATTCAGGTACGGAAAGCGATGACCATTAAGCAGGATTCGCAGCCAGAGATCCAGATCATGTGTATAAGGCAGCAGCTCATCAAACAGCCCTACGCCGCTGAACAAATCCTTGCGAATCATAACCGTGCATCCATTCACCGGATTTCCGCCATTGAACCGGCGCAGACAGTCCAGTTCAGACATCGGTTCAGGTCCGCCATGCATTTTGGTCACCGCTGCATGTTCATTGATATAATGAAAATTCGTGTGGGAGACCAGCACATTTTCACGCTGCATGAATTCAAGCTGATAACGAATTTTATCAGGATAAAAGAAATCATCCGAGCTCAGCCAGGCCACATAATCCCCGGAGGCATGCCGAATGCCGTGATTCAGTGCAGAAGCAGTGCCGCCGTTGCTTTTGCCAAGCACATTGATCTGCGGCAGATAAGGCTGGAGCAAATCCTCATGCCTTGTGGAACCGTCGTTAACAACAATAATCTCCACTTCGGCATAGGTCTGGTTCAGCGCGCTCTGAATCGCCATCGGCACATAAGGGCAGTTATAGAACGGAATCACAATGGATACGCGCGGATTCATCCAGTCGTCCTCCCTTGCTGGGTACGAACATCCGCCAAAATATCCCGGAGCGATGTCTCAAATGGAATCTGCGGTGACCAGCCCAGATTGCGCAGCGCAGATAATCTCTCCTGTTTGCCCGCCCCGTCAGGCCCGGATGAAGCTCCATCCCAGCGAACCTTTACCTCGGCTTCTGTCATGGATAAGAGCAGATCGGCGATCTCGCCAAGGCTCCGCTCCACCCCGGATACGACCGGATAGACCGTGCCGCTGGTGCCCTGCAGCAGCAGCATTGCGTATGCTCGAACGGCATCCCGTACATCCAGAAAGTCACGTGTATTATCCCGTCCGGACAATCGGAACGCTTCCGTTATGCCCTTCTGCTCACAAGCAGCCACATGACGTGCAAGCAGGGAACAGATGCCGGTGGATGGACCGGCACCAATCAGATTGCCCGGTTCGGCCAGTATGATCTGCTGACCAAACAGGGACATCCATGACAGGGTTACCATCTCTTCCAGCGCCTTGCTCAAGCTGTACGGATGCGGTGGCTGAGGTATTTGTCCGGGCTCCGGTGTATATTTGAGTCTTGATCCAACAATTACCGTCCGGGCATCGGGACAGCTGCGGAGTGCATCCAGCAGATACAGCACTGCCATGACGTTTGTTTCGAGTACAAGCAGCGGATCGTCCCAGGAATCCGGCACCGAATTTTTGCCGGCAAGATGAAGCACATAATCCGGCTGTATCTCGGTAATCAATTCCCGCACTTGATGCTTATCATTGAGGTCACAGACATGTACACTTACGTTTTCGGCAAAAGTAAAAACACCCTGCCGCCGGACGACAGCTGCAACGTCCGCCCCGGCGCCTTGAAAATATGTTACCGCATGGCGCCCGGTAAAACCGGAGGCGCCTGTAACCAGTACCTTTTTGCCCGTCAGCTCTGCTCCATCCATAATGCCAGCTCCTTCAGCATAGTTGAATAGTCCGGCAGGTCTGTCTTCACATCCTCGCGGGTGGATATCAGCGTTCGATCCTGCACCATACTGTCATCGGGTACAATCTTCACATCCTGCTTGTTCCAGACCTGCTGGAACAGGACAAGCAGGTCATGTTTGCTCACCGGAACAGGATGAGCAAGATGGATCAGACCACTGACCGGCGAATCCAGATAATGGTCTACCCATTTGGCAAGCTCAAGCGTCGTTACGCCATTCCAGAAGACACGGGTGTACCCTCCCACTTCGCCTGTGCTGGACATGAACCACTGCATCAGACCGATGCCGCCTTTCCGGATCTCAGGGCCAATAATGGAAGTCCGAATGGTCAGATGACCTTCATCCTGCACTTCACCTAGTGCTTTCGTAATCGCGTAGGAGGACGTTCCGTCCGTGACATCATCCTCCCGGTAGGCACCCCGATCTCCGCTGAATACACAATCGGTACTGATATGGATCAGACGTGCACCGATGGAATCGGCCATCCGCCGCAGCCGATGCGGCAGAAAACCGTTAATATGATATGCGCCAATTTTATCCTCATCCGCGAAGCTGTTCAGCACCCCAACCGCATTAATGATGACGTCCGGGTGCACCGCTTCTACAAGCCTGTCGACCATGAAGCTGTCATTCACATCCAGGATCAAACCATTCGGGTCAGCAGCGTCCCGGGTGGTGTAGAAGACGCTGTGCACGCCTTGACGGCGGAAGTAGTCGACCAGGATATGGCCCGCCATTCCGTTTCCCCCAAGAATCAGCAGTTTCATGACAGAAACCCTCCGCGTTTCAGAATTTCACGAATCTCTTCTTTGGTCATCAGCTGATGTTCGGAACTAAAGCTGCTGTACGGCACGGGCGGGCAGTTGGTGTAGTGCTCTCGCAATCCAGGAATGCCGAGCGTAGGCAGAATCACCAGATACTGCTCGTCGTAAACAACCGTAGTCATGCTCTCGAATTCACTCATGAGTATTTCATGAATCTTCTCGCCGGGACGAACGCCGCGTTCTACGATGGCGACATTTTCCACACCGGAATCTTCAATCAGCACCTCGGCAAGATCGACAATTTTGCACGTGGGCATCGTCATGACAAAGATTTCTCCGCCAACGCTTTCCACCGAAGCTTTGAACAGCAGTGTAATTGCGTCCTTCAGTGTGAGGAAGAACCGGGTCATGCCCATATCTGTAATGGATACCTGACCTTTTTGGCGAATCTGGTTTTTGAACAGATGCACAACACTCCCGTTAGTGCCCAGTACATTGCCGCCTCGCACCGTGACAAACTTCGTATCACTGTGCAGCAGGTTGGCATAAACAATCAATTTCTCACCGATGGCTTTGGTCATTCCGTAGAAGTTCGACGGATTGGCCGCTTTGTCAGTCGATATATAGATTACTTTTTTCACCTTGTTCTCAATCGCCGCTTCAATGACATTCTGTGTACCGATGACGTTTGTTTTGAGCGCTTCATACGGCTGGTCTTCACATACCGGTACATGCTTGAGTGCGGCCAGATGAAAAACATAATCTACATGCTGGCAGGCCGCCGTCAGAGCGTCTTTGTCACGAATATCACCAATGCGGAAATGAAGGCGCGGATCTTCAAAGTCACGGCTCATAGCTACCTGGCTGGACTCGTTGCGGGAGTACACAATAATTTCTTTCGGCTGCCGGGGCAGCAGTTGAGCGACAAGCTCATACCCCCATGATCCCGTACCGCCAGTCACGAGTATACGCTTATTTTCAAACATGCATTTTCCCTCCAAGCAGAAATTTAACCACTTTACTGGACACATCTTCCGCCTTGTAACCCTGCGGACAATCCCAGTCATTCGGCAGCTTTATCATTACGTTCACACAATCCGCAATTCGTGCTGCGTCCAGGCCGGAAACCACATTACTGCCGCAGTCCACCGTTTCCGGGCGCTCTGTCGTACGACGCATCGTCACGGTAGGCACACCCATGATGCAGCACTCTTCCTGAACCGTTCCGCTGTCCGTCAGCGCACAACGTGCATGACGCTCCAGCATGACAAAGTCGAAAAATCCAAACGGCTCGTGGAATTCCACCAGCGGATGCATCTCCAGCTGCAGATGCTCGGCAATCCGAATCGCCGTTCGCGGATGAATGCTGCATATGACGCGCTGTCCATGCTCCTCTGCGACCTGATTCAACCCTTTCATAATCTCCAGCAGATGTGGAGGGTGATCCACATTTTCAGCCCGATGTGCGGTAACCAGAAAATACTGTCCGGGTTTCAGCTTGAGCTTTTTCAGAATTTTACTGGCATTAACCTGCCCGCTGTAATGCTGCATTACCTCGTAGATCGGATTGCCTGTAAGCACAATACGGCGGCTGGGCACCCCTTCACTGACCAGATGCTTCTTGCTCTGTTCGGTATAAGGCATATTTATGGTGGAGATGGAATCAATGACGCGGCGGTTTTTCTCCTCGGGCACATCCAGATCGAAGCAGCGATTGCCAGCCTCCATATGAATGACAGGAATCCCCATGCGTTCAGCAAGTACAGCACACAAGGCACTGTTCGTGTCCCCGAGCAGAAGCAGTTTGTCTGGTTTCTCCTGCAGGATCAAGTCTTCCATCTGCGTAAACATGGCGGACAGCTGCCTCCCCAATGAGGCGGCTTCATCTTGAAGAACGTAGTCCGGGGCACGCAGACCCATTTCCTTGAAAAAAAGACCGCTAAGACTTTCTGTGAAGTTCTGTCCCGTGTGTACCAGAATATGTTTGGACGCATACTGGTCCAGCTTGGAAATGATCAGGCTGAGTCGAATAATCTCAGGTCTCGTACCCAGCACCGTCATGATCTTCATCGTCATCCCTGCCTTCTATTTCGTGTATTCAGGACCTATATTTCGTGTATTCAGGACCATTTCTGTCACGTACTTAGACCCCATCTTTTGCTGTGTATCAGGAACACGTCTTTGGACGTGTGTTGGAGTCTTTCTCTTATCGTGCATTGAAGTTCCTGTTTCTCATCGTACAGTGGAACCTTTGCGTGCCGTGCGGCTGCGTTTCCTGCTTCGGGAGAGACGTCTGCGCACTGACGATTTGGAGGAAGCTGCGTGCCGTTTTTTCACTTTGCGGCCTGTGCGGCTTCGCTTACCTGTTCGGGCAGTTCGTTTCAGCTCTTTCAACCGGCGAGAAGCAGGAACGCCTCTCCTGCGGCGGCGTTTTGTTATACGCCTTCCCGGTTGAATTAACCTCTCTGCCTCACGAGGTTTAACGGCTCCCTCATCATACGGAGTCACGCTTACTGGCGGAAGCACCGAACGGGGGAGGAGCTGCACAATGTTTTCTGGAAATAGAAGTGTCCGAATAAGGGCAGGATCGGGAGTCAATACGGTGCGCAGTCCTCCTTCTCCCCATGTGAACACGGGGCCGCTTGGAGGCTGAATATACGTGAACCATCCGGGGAAACGCAGCAGCCACTGTGTGACCATCGTATGCAGTTTCGCTCGGTAGGTTTCGACTCCGTACAGCTTTTCCGCTTCTGTCCGGTTGCGCCACCCGGTATCGGAGGCAAGTTCCGAATCATCCAGCAGCGTCACAGCCAGCTTAACCAGTGCATCGCTATCCCCTGGAGGAGCAAGAAATGCACCGCTGCCTACGGATTCCATCAATTCACTGAGACCACCCTGATTGAATGCGATGACCGGTTTGGCAAAATACAGTCCCTCCAGCGCAGTCATGCCAAATCCTTCTTTTACCATGCTCGGGATCACAACGATATCCATCGCCGTGTATGCCAGAGACACATTCTCCTCAAACGTGGTAAACCTGAAACGAGCTGCATACCCCGAACGTTTCACACGGGATACGCATTCGTCGTAATACTTTTTGTCCGACGGTGCGCCAATGATCCAGAATCGGCAGCGCGAATGAGTCTCACACAGCTGCAGCGCCATATCTACAAAGGGTTTTAAGCCTTTGGCATCATATATAAAGGAAGAAATGTAACCGATACAGGTGTGCGAGGGCTTATAGCCAAGCTCCTTGCGTTTTCGCTCACGCAGATGGAGCCAGCGGTCAGGAGCAGGCAGGGAAGGCTCCCACGTCGGAGAGATGATCGTTACTCTGTCACCCATACCTGCCTGTTTGAAGGGCGCCGCAGCCGCCTCGGAAATTCCAATAATCCAGTCCGCATAACGTCCAATCATCTGGATCGCTTCGGCGGTGTGTTCATTCGTATGAATAATCTCGGTAATTTTCCAGATAACCGGAATCCCCAAAGACTTTGCTGCTGCAGCAGGCATTACATTAACGCAGGTATTCGTCAAGATCATATCCGGCTGGTGACTTCGGATTAGGGAGACTGCATCCTGAAATGCAGGCGTATGCCGCAAATGTTCTGCATCCTGCGCGATTCCCTGATAAGGTGTGTACACACCGTGCAGCATCGGCAGATGACATATGTGAACGTGTATGCCAAATCTCCGTGCGAGTCCGGTCAGCTTGCCTTCCTGCGGAGCCACGAGTACACAATCAAAGATTGCACCAATTTCTCTCATAAAATGAAGCAGCAGCTTCTCCGCTCCCGTGATACTGCGAGTGTTGCACACATGGGAAAACAACATCAGCTTTGGTTTCATTGCCATGGCCGCACACATACCCTGTATGCAGCAGACGAACGGATACAGGGCACTGTGCACACCTCCTCCTGGCCGAGATTAAGGGAATATAATACTTAACATTTCATTGATTCTTCTTCCATACGTGTGATCTTTCAACGTCCGTTCAAGTCCTCGCAGGGCAATCTCGCGCCGTTCCTTCTCGTGTGCGAGGTAATATTCCACCTTCTCCAGCATCTCCTGCGGCGAAGAATATGTCTCGATCTCGACACCCGGTTTGTAGAAACGGGCCAGATCATCGCGTGCATCGGTCAGCTGCAGCGTTGTACTGGCTGCAATCTCAAACGTTCTCGGGTTCGGTGAGGCTGGGGGGATTTTGATCTGATTATTGTTGACCGAATCATCCTCATGGGAACGATGCAGATTGATAACAATCTTGGTGCCGTTGTATACGTCATTGGTCTCTTGCGGACTCATCCAGCGGCCGAGTTCGATCTTCTCGCCGTACGCCGTATAGTCAGGCAGACGATCCCACCAGATACCGTTGAAGACGGTATTGTGCGACATAAGCTGCGGCATGATCGGGTTGAAGAAGTACACGCGGTTCCAATATGCCGAGCCGATAAAGCTGACATCCCGTTTCAGCGGAGAAGGGGTTGTGATCGGGAAGTAGTGGTTGGTAAAAGCAGCGAAGGGCATATAATGCACGGACGCGCAGCCATGCTGACGATACAGTTCGACACAATTCAGCTCCAGTGTGAATACATGGTCAAAATGACTCACCATCTCCAGCGTCATGTCGGTATAATACGGATCGTCCGTAAGCCAGATCGCTGTCTGGATTCCCGCCTGGCGTATGGCGTCAATGTGCTCGATGGGGATATCCATACCATCCAGCACAAGCACCAGATCAGGACGTGTTTCCAGCGCGACTTGGGATACCGGCTGGCGTGGATCAGACAGCGTCACGTGTGCGACCATGCCCTGGAGCGTTGCCATTATCGCTTCGTCCAGCGGAGAGTAAGGGAAGCCTTTACCTGAAGAAACATACAGCACGTGAAGCTGCCGGAAAGGCAGCGGCTCCTGTGCACAATTCACAATATAGTTAGCACGGCCGCGCAGATATCCTTCTTCTTTCCCTGCGTCATATCCGGCCCGCTGCCCATTTTTACGTGCCTGATCTGCCAGGCTGAGTACAGGTAGTTGAACCTTTCTAGTTTTACGGTGTTTGAGAGACATACCGCCACTCCTTTTTATTTGGGATAACGTGCTTTCTGATGCTTCCCTCCTATCGAAGGGAAACTACAGATGTCCTAACAACTCGGTGATGCGGCGGTTAAACGTATGACGGTTCATCGTAGTGAGCAGACCTCGCCAAGCCATGATCTGACGTTCCTCATTATGATGCAGATAATAGTCGATCTTGCGTCTGCAGCTCTGCCGCTGTGGTGAAGGTCTCAATGTCATACCCGGGCTGATAATAGCGCGGCAAATCTCCACGCGTGTCGGTAATCTGCATCGTGCCGCAAGCAGCGATCTCATAAGTGCGAGGATTAATCGAACGCCCCTGCAGCTGGTGGGTGTTGCGGTTATCCTCACCGTTCTCGCAGGTCCGGTGCACGTTAATAACGATTTTGGCGCCATTGTAATAATTGACCGTTGCCCCCGGTTCAATCCAGCCTTCATGGATGAACTGTCCCAACACATCCAGCCGCGCCAACCGGTTCCACTGACTTCCGGCAATGAACACCTTTTTATCGGCGAGGTAAGGTGCCAGCTGATTGAACAGGTCTATTCGGTTCCAGAACCCTGTACCGATAAAACAGATGTCGTATTGATACTGGGGTTCTGTGCGGCGCGGATGAAACATCCCTGGATTTACGGCCAGCGGCATGTAGATAACGTGCTGTGCCCCTTGGCCTTTGTAGAAGGGCACGGCTGCCTCTTCATGGGTAAACACAACGTCGTAATGCTGACAGATGGATGCGGTATCCTCCGTAAAATAGGGATCATCCACAAACCATACTGCCGTCCGAATCCCCAATTCACGAATTCCCCTCACCTGCTCCAGATGATTCTCGGGAAACACATGCAGACCGTTCATAACCAGAACAACATCAGGTCGGTGATGATCCGCTTCCTGCAGCATCGCTGCTGGCGATCCAACAACGCATTCCCGAACGGACTGCTGCAGTGCCAATATGACACCTTCATCAATGGCGTCGAATCCCTGCGGGATATACAGCACCTTCATGTCCCGCAGAACCGGTTCAAACGGGTGCACCCGCTCCATGATGGCCTGACAGCCGCCAAACCTGCGGCCTTCTGCATATCCGCCGCGGTAGGCCGCCTCCGCTTCAGTCAGCGGGCGGTTTCTTCGTTTTGCCACATTCTTCACCCTGTCTTCCTTCAAGGAGGTCCCTTTACAGACTCTCCACGAGATTGGTCTTCCCTCTAAAGGATATGCCCCGGGGTCAGATGCATCATGGACGGGTGTCCTGCAGGGCTCAAAATTGGCGTCTGCCCTCCATTTTCGCCTGCACGGGCATGTCCGCTCGTGCGGTCAATACAAATAACCCGGAGGATCAATCCCCCGGGCTTCAGCCGTTACTTGTATTGTCGTAATAGACGTTAAGTCGTACGTCCAATGGTGCTTCGCTGCATTTTCGAGATGTGCAGCTTGTTAGTTCTCGGATGCATCCGTATTTCGAGATGCATTAACCGAAACATCCAGACCTTCCGAATCTTTTACGACGGTGTTGGTTAGGGCTGTATTTTTAACGTCCGCATTTGTTACTGTGCTTTGTATGCCAACTGATGTCCGTCCTCGAATCCCTTGGCGAAACCTGCGTTGAATCCCTCGTTGTACGCCTCGTTGTAACCCTGACTGTATGCGCTGTCCGGGTTTGGATCGGTAGGGGTAGCCGGGACGACAGGTCGTACGGGTTTCTTGGTCCGGTGCCTCTGCACCGCACGTTTCTTTTTTTTCAGCCACGCGCTGCGCCCTTTACCTGTGCGTTTATGAACGACACGTTTGGATTTCAGCGCACGCAGCTTACGGATTTTACGCAGACGGGCACCGCGTGTTACCAATGCACGTTTGGATTTCAGCCTAGACTTCTTTTTTAACATATCAGCATTCCTCCTGTAGGTCCCCGGCGGCACGGATCGCACATCCGGGGTCTTTAAGCCAAGGCAGACCCGGCTCCCCATAACGAATTCGAGTCAGCCTGATCCCCGTGACCATACGAGACATCTCTTCCTGATAACGGCTGAGCAGACGTATGTTCTCAGCGAGACTGCGGGCGGATACTTCCGAATGAGAAGATACACTGGCAACACTGTCCAGAATGCGGGCGAGTGCCTGCTGGCTGTGTGCAATGGATTCGATGAGCGCCAGTTTAACCTCCTGCTCACGCTGCATCAGACTCATTTCCCCATATCCCCGAGATCCATGCCGCCAAACATGCCCCCGTCCATTCCGCCGCCATCTTCGCTGTCATTCTGGACCATCACAGCCTTCAGGTTGCTGCACAGTCCCGTTTCCATCCGGGTTAACCCTTCCAACAGTTCCACCAACTGCTCATGCATTTTAAGCGGTTCACCCACCTGATCGCTATGAGTCAAAAAGCTGTCCCCGTTCAGATGATTCAGCGTCCAGTTCCGTACCTTCTCCGCCTCAATGGCCTTGGCCTCCAGAATCAGCGCGATATTCCACTGCATCTTGGCTGCGGCATCCAGCATCAGAATGAGGCTTTGTTCTCTGCTCATGTTTCATCACCCGCCTTCCGGGCTTATTCTTCATCTTGTACCGCAATCTCCCGCATGACCTGGGTCAGCGTCTCGGCCACAGCTTCTTCCAGATCAGCAAGCCCCCCCAGGTAGGAGATAATGCTTTTGTTAATCTGTCCCGAGCTGTCCAGCAAACCTTCAACCCCATCCAGCTCCGGCTCGTTATCCGGCAAATGATGGATGATCTCCGACATGCGTACAGCAACCTGACGTTTGGCATCCAATACCCGTGCGATCTGCTGGTGGGAATGTGCAATATGTGTAATAATCTCATCGATTTTGCTCTGCATGGTGCTCCTCCTTTCGGTTAAGGCCTGCTTCACCCATAGAAAAACCCGGCCTATCAGCATTTGCCTGCTACAGCATATGCCGGGCCGGGCGCGTCAGTTACTCCAGCTTGCGCCTATATCGTTAAATTACACAACTCCCTTATATCTTTAAATTGTTCAACTCCCTACGTCCTTAAATTACATAGCTCCAATCGGAAGAGTAACGGCTGAGGAATTGACGGGTTCGTTCCTGCTGCGGTCTGGTGAACACTTCTTCCGGTGTTCCTTCTTCCACAACGTTTCCGCCATCCATAAAAACAACCCGATTTGCCACTTCACGAGCAAAGCCCATCTCATGGGTAACCACAATCATCGTAATTCCTTTCCTGGCGATTGAACGAATCACCGCCAGTACCTCTCCCACCAGCTCGGGATCCAGTGCAGACGTCGGTTCATCGAACAAAATCACTTCCGGGTTGAGTGCCAGTGCCCGGGCTATGCCGACTCGCCTGCTGTCCACCGGACAGCATGCTGGGGTATGCGTCGATTTTGCCGGACAATCCGACCTGCTCCAGTACGTGAAGAGCGCGAGTCCGAGCATCTGCTTTGGATATTTTTTGGGCAATAATCAGCCCTTCGGTCACATTCTCCAGCACGGTCTTGTGTTTGAACAGATTATAATGCTGGAACACCATCGCTGTTTTCCGCCTCAGCTGCACGATGTCATGTTTGCGTGCATGCCTGCAGTCCACCGTCAGCCCGCTGATCTGAACTCTGCCCTCATCAGCACGTTCCAGAAAGTTCACGCAGCGAAGCAGCGTTGTTTTCCCCGATCCGCTTGGTCCGAGAACAGCGACGACATCACCCTGCTCCACGGTTAGATCGATACCTTTGAGCACCTTCTGCTGCCCAAAAGACTTATGAATATTGGACAAAGAAATCATGATACGCCTCCTTTGCTGTATACGGCAGCTCTGCGTTCAAGCAGCGCAGTGATTCGCTCGGCAATGACGGTAATCCCCCAATATATGATGGCCGCGGCAATAAAGGCCTCCAGAAATTTCAAACTGACGGAAGCGACCACATCCGCCTTGCCGAGAATATCCATCTGGGAAACGGTGAAGGCAAGCGTTGAGCCGTGCAGGAATCCGACAAACATGCTGCAGAGATTCGGGAGAACAGCACCAATGGCCTGGGGTATAATAATACGCCGCAGCGCCTGAAACGTGCTCATGCCTACGGCATGGGCTGCCTCCATCTGCCCGCCATCTACAGCCAGAATGCCGGAACGGATAATTTCAGACATATAAGCGCCGGCCGTCAGTGAGAATGCTATCAGCACAAAAACGAGTATGGGAATCGAAGACGATTGAAACGCCCAACCATAACGTTCAGCCAAACGATCAATGATCATCGGAATACCGTAGTAGATCAGAAACAGATGCATCAGCATCGGAGTTCCGCGCAGAAATGATACGTAATACGATGCGATGTGGTGAAGCCATCGTACACGGTAGATTCGGATCAGTGCGGTCCCCAGACCAATACCAAAACCCGCAATCAGCGGCACAATCGTAATGACCATTGTGAGCGGCAATGCCTCCAGAATCTGAAAGAAAGAGGTATAGATAAAATGCAGATCAATCGACATGTGCTCACCCCGCTATTCGTTTCAGGCGTTCAGCAGTTCGTAACGCCGGCTTGGATATGACCCTTTTTCGTTCATGACGCTGCAGTCTGCGTTCAGTTACGGCAAACCCTTTTTCAAGCAAAATAACGATGACATAATATACGATGGACAAACTGATATATACCTCAAGCGCATGTGATGTTGACGAGATCAGCGTTTGTCCCCTGCCCACCATATCCATCACCCCGATGGAAAACGCAAGGGAAGTATCCTTCAATGAACCGATTAACGTGTTGGCCATATTGGGAAAAGCAACCACCAGCGCCTGTGGTACAACAATCCGCCGAAACGACTGGAAAGTTGTCAGCCCCGCAGCATAAGCCGCCTCGGTCTGGCCTTTATCCACACTGCGCACTGCACCTCGAAAGATTTCGGCAAACGATGCCGCATCACTGAATGCATAAGTCAAGATGACAAACAGCAGCGGGTCAGTCCGTGATAAGTCGATACCCAGCGGTTTCAGCAGCTCTGGCAGGCCATAATATACGAGAAACAGCTTAATCAGAATCGGCGTGCCTCGCATGAACGAAATATACAGGGTCGCTAACTGGCTCAAGACCGGAATCTGATAGAGCCGGGGCACGGCCAGCAGCACACCGCCCACAAGTCCAAGCATTATGGAGCCGCCAAGTACAATCAGTGTAATATGCAGATATCGAAGCAGTTCCGGGACGAAGTCCAGAACAAGTGACAGATCAAACGCTTTTCCCATGACCACCTGCACACCTTTCTCTAACTCTTTCTCGTTCTCATCGTTGTTCTCTTTCTTGATTATTCTTCAACAGTGTAGTTGGCCCCAAGCCATTCTTTGCTCAGTTTAGCCAGCGTTCCATCTGCCTTGATGGATTTAAGTGCTTCATCTACCTTAGTTTTCAGTTCCTGCTCATCCTTGTTCAGAATAAAGTACACTTTGGAGTTGGACAGCGCGTCCCCTACCGTCTTCAGCTGTGCATCCACAGCTTTGTTCTGATAATCGATGGCAAACTGTGTGCTGATGGTGGCATCCACCCGTCCTGTTTTGATCTGGGTAATTGTGTCTTCTCCGGCTCCGGAGTAGACAATGTCGATCGTATTACCGTGTGCCGCATTCCATTTCTCAGCGAGTACCGCTGCATTGCTGGTCGCACCAACGATCAATTTTTTGCCTTCCAGGTCGTCCATGGAATGCACGGTATCGTTTTTCTGGCTCACCACAACTTTATTTGGAAAAATATTATAAGCTTCGTCGTTAAACAGGAACTTGGCCTGTCTCTCTTCATTCACTTCCATCTGATGTGCAATCAGATCAATTTTTTTCGTTTCAAGACTCAGCAGCAGGTTTTTGAAATCCATCGTGCTGAACTCAAACTCATAATCAGGTAAGCGCTTGTCGATCTCGCGGATCAATTCTACATCGTATCCGGTCAATTGGCCTTTATCGTCTATGAAGCAGACATTCGGGAACTGAGTGCCCGTTCCTACAATGATTTTTTTCACTTTGGCACTGCCTTCTGCCGCTGCAGCTCCCGAATCTTTACTGGCTGTACCTGTACTGCATCCTGCCAGCACCGCCATCATGGTGATGAACAGCAGCGCTGTTCGGAAATTCAGTATCCCCCGTTCTTTAACCATTCCCATTCTCCTCCACAGGCTGTAGATACAGCTTAATAAGTTGTTTCCCTGTTCCGAATCTTTATCAACAACCATTCTTACTTGTATAGTCGGAATTAGGTTGATCACAGAATAGCATTCGAAGTGAAATCAGAGCAATATGCTGGTTAATAGGACATTCCGATATGCTTATAGAACTTCTCTATTCCAAGCAAAAAAGCCACCTCCTTTACGTGCGGAGCATGGCTTTGTACGTTCATATGAAGTTATATGCGTCTGGATCATCATGTAATTTGTAATTCAATCTTGTCTCAACTCAATCGTGGGTATGCCTGCTTACATGTTAACCATGTCAGATACCTTATCATCAGGTATCATTTACCTTCGGCTGGCCCATTTGATTTTACGTGCCACTTCCACCCGCTGCAGCTGCAAAACACCAACACGTTCTTCGAACTTTTTTCGTTCATCCACAGAATGAGCGGCATGAATCTGATGACATAGACCTGTCAATTTGCTGTTGATGTAATCGAATCTCATCCATAATTCTTCTTCAGGAGTATGATGCTGCTCCGGTGCCGTTTGAAATATTTTGAGCTGCTGGATAAGGGACTGGCGCCATTCCTGATCTTGAATTTGGATGGCAAAATGCAAAAGATCCAGATAATCATCAATTTGCAACGAAATGTCGCAATCAGGCTTAGTGTTCATCGTCGTCTCTCCTTATTTCAATGCTTGGCTGGAATCAGTTACCTCCTATTTTACAGGAACAAGCCCTATGAAAGCGAGTACTGAACGACACAATTTTGGAAAAAAATTTGTTTTTTTTCGACTAAAAGGGCTTTACTTTTCCAATATGATCATTTTCATTGCTTTTTAGGACATATGTCATGCAAATCATAATAAAAACCCGCTATTGGAGAATAGATTCTCTAAGCGGGTTTGATTTATTTTTGCAAGCTAGTGCAGGCTGCGCAGGCATGTTTTTAGTTTACCTGTGCTGTCCATCTCTTATACCGGATTTGACCCAAAAGGATGACTGGTTACCGCGCTGCTGTCCTCGTCATCAGCAGCATGAGAAATGAGATCACGATAATGGAAATGGTCCAGGCCCAGGCCATCGGCTGATTTCCCGAATCAACAGCAACATAAATGGCCGTTGGCACCGTTTGTGTTTTGCCCGGAATATTACCTGCAATCATCAGGGTTGCGCCAAACTCTCCCAGTGCACGGGCAAAGCCCAGAATAAACGCTGTTATTAAAGCTCTGCCCGCAAGCGGCATCGTAATATACCGGAACACCTGCCATTCATTGGCCCCGATCGACCGCCCTGCATCCTCCAGATCTCGATCCACTCCGTTAAAACCGGATTTCATCGTCTGATACACCAGCGGAAAAGCCACTACGACCGAAGCAATGACAGCGGCCCACCATGAAAAAATGACAGGAGCCGAAAAGATCGCCTCGATCCAGCGTCCAAGCAGACTCCTGCGGCCCAGAATGACCAAAAGCAGGAACCCAACGACCGTTGGAGGAAGCACAAGCGGAAGCATCAGAATCGTTTCCAGAAAAATTTTACCGCGAAATGCAGTACGTGACATTTTCCAAGCGACAGCTACCCCCACCACAACCGCTATAACGCTGGATAACAGCGCCACCTGAAGGGACAGACGCACCGGGGGCCAGAACACGGACCAGTCGATCGCGTTCATATTCATTTCGGAATCGAAAATCCGTATTTCGCAAAGATATCCAGCACTTCAGGTGTTTGCAGATAAGCATAGAATTGTTCAGCTTCAGTGCGATGTTTCGTACCTGTAATGATGCCTAGCGGATAATTGGCAGGTGTGTAACTGCTTTTATCTACTTCAAACGCAATCTTTACCTGCTTGGAAGTCAGTGCATCTGTTTTATACACAAATCCTGCATCCGCATTACCTGTTTCTACATATTGAAGCACCTGTCTTACGTCTTTGCCTTGAACAAGTTTTGGCTCAAGCTGATCCCAAAGCTTCGCATTGGTCAAAGCTTCCTTCGCATAAGTACCTGCAGGTACGCTCTCTGGAATGCCAATGGCTACCGTTTTGATGCCATCATTCGTTAAATCCCTCTCACTGGCTACTGCCTTTGTCCCATCCGCCGGTACAATGGCTGCCAATGAATTTTGAAGCAGGTTCTTCTGATCGCTTGAGGCAATCAGGTTCTCATCAACCAAGGCTTTCATATTTTTCGCAGACGCCGATACAAAAATATCTGCCGGTGCTCCCTGCTCGATCTGCTGCTGTAATGCACCGGACGCTCCGAAGTTAAAGCTCAGGCTGATATTCGGATTGGCTTGTTCAAAATTCGTCTGGATCTCCTTCATTGCATCGGTCAGACTCGCTGCAGCGGATATCGTCAGCTCGACTTTTTCCTGTGGCTCAGTCGCTGCTGGCGTTGTCTTTTCACCAGATGCCGCTGGTGCAGAAGCTGCTGATTGATTCGCGGAAGAAGCCGCCGCATCCTGCTTATTTGTGTCTGTGTTAGCTCCGCAGCCAGCCAGTGCAAGCGCCAGCCCCAGTGACATAGTTCCAAGTACATATGTAATTCGTTTGTTCATTCGTTCTCCCCCAAATTCCATGTTTAATATCTGTTTAGTTATAACTAGATATAATTGATTATAACTAATTATACACAGAACATACGAAATAGAAAGGTGACATTAATCACATTCTACATTCCAGACAATATGTCAGCTATTTATTGTGCGTTCTAAGGTTTATGCGTGTCTTCAAATAATGGTATAGTACAAGAAACACCATTGTATCGATGGGAATAAGAATTAGAATATGAGTGGATTACACATATAGGGTTTCAATATAAAATTTTAACGCCTTTATAATATAGAGGGAGGTTCTTCACTAATGACGGAGGAGCAATCCTACACAACCGAAGAAATAGCCAAGCTGCTTAAAATATCCAAACTAACCGTCTATGATTTGATTAAAAAGGGAGACCTTGTCGCCTACCGAGTGGGCAAACAGATGCGCATCGATGCTGCCGATCTGGATGCTTACAAACGCCGTTCCAAGCAGCTCCAGTCCCCGGCACATGCACAACAAAATGCATTGCCAGGAACGACAACAACCGAGCAGCTGTCGACTGATGCTGTCCAGAAGCATAGTCCAGCTGCTGGCTTATCCACAGTCACGGGTCAAGTCGAGTCTCAGCATGCGATGACATCTAATCATAGGGTAGCGTCACTTTCTCAAACGGCTTCACCTTCATTCGCAAGCGGTCTGGCCGGATACGGTCAGAACATCGCGGGTTCGGCTCGACATCTCGTCATTACGGGTCAGGACGTCAGTCTGGATATTCTGATGCGTCACATGGAGAAGCAATCCCGGGACATTCGTCCGCTACGTTCTTTCATGGGTAGTCTGGATGGGCTAATCTCGATGTATCGGGGAGAGTCCGACCTGGTCAGCACTCATCTGCTGGACGGAGACACGGGGGAGTATAATCTGCCGTATATTCGCAAAATTTTAACCGGCTGGTCCTATGTCGTGGTCAATCTGTTGTCTCGCCCTGCCGGTCTATATGTTCCACGCGGTAACCCCCGTCAATTGAACGACTGGACCGATCTAAACCAATCCGACCTGCGCCTCGCGAATCGGGAAAAAGGTTCTGGCGCCAGAGTGCTGCTGGACGAGCAGTTACGGCTGCACGGGATATCTGCTGCCGGACTGCTGGGATATGATGTGGAGGAAACAAGTCATATGGGTGTCGCAGCCAAAGTCAGCTCCGGCGAAGCCGATGTAGGTGTCGGCATAGAGAAGGCCGCTCGCCTTGTCGGGCAAGTCGATTTCATTCCTCTCGTGCAGGAGCGCTACGACTTGGTCATGCTGAGAAAACAGGGAAACGAGGCCTGGATTGAATCCGTTCTGCACATCCTCCGATCTCCAGAGTTCAGACAAGAATTGCGAGCATTTGAAGGATATGACGTATCGCGTACGGGTGAAGTTTTATTTGAGGCTTAGTAAAGAGTAGGTCGAGAAAATTTGAGTGTGCATGAAGTGGTAGGTGCTTCTCCACCTACACTCCTCACGCTAACGATCACCAGAGAGCTTATTTAGCCACATTTCGCATTTTGAAAATTCTAACGATCACCACAGAGCTTATTCGGCTGAAAATCACCGATTTCCCCACCAAAATCGCTATTTCTAGCAAAATAACGCTTCTACGGATCGTTAGAATTTCAAACCCGCTTTTTTGAGGTGAATAGCGTTCCTGGGGATCGTTAGAATTTTGGACTAGAAGAATTTCGGGGGCACGAGCCGGGCCTACTGCAGCCGCTTCATTCGCATACTCCACTTATTCGCACTACCCAGCTATTCCACCTACTCTCACCCTTCTCTTCCTTCTCTTCCTTCTTTCGGCCTGTGCCAGTGTCTAACATTATGGTGTTCCATCTCCGTATGTGCAATCTTGCACGATAAAACAAAAAGAGGACCCCAATCGTTGTTCACGATTCCGATCCCCGTATAGCCAATGCGCGCTTCTCCAGTTATTTTAGTTATTCCAGTTCTATGACCAGATGCACCATTATTATTTGTTTAATCACGTTCGCGCCAAAACATCCCGGATTCATCACGTTCCACTTGCTCCAAGACATCCTCAAAATCGAAACATGGCACAGCAATGTCTGCCGGACTCCAGCTGTGCTGATCATCGCTAGCGTACACCTTCCACTGGTCTCCCTCCCAGTAAAAGCGAGCAATCGGCATTCGCTCCCACTGATGTCGTTGTCCAGCTGCACGTTCTTCATTGAGAATCAACTCATTATCCTTCATCTCGTAGGTTAACTTCACCATCGTCCGCAGCTCTGCTGGTACTTTCTCATGGACATAACCGTTCATCAAGGATACAATGCGTCGCTGCGTAAACATATCCAACATGGGAGAGACCTCCTTATCAAGAACTCCGCTTATCATACTTACCAGCTGGACTTGGTAACTCCCGGAATCTGACCTTGATGAGCCAGTTCACGGAATTTGATCCGGGAAACTTTGAATTTGCGCAGATATCCACGCGGACGACCCGTGATCTCGCAACGACTTTTTAATCGCGTTGGTGAAGCGTTACGGGGCAGCTTTTGCAGCGCCTCATAATCACCTTTTTCCTTCAGTTCCCGGCGTAGATCCGCATACTTCGCTACGATTTCCTGCCGTTGTTTCTCACGCACGACCTTTGATTTTTTAGCCATCTTCAACAGCTCCTTGTCCGATTTGAATTTTGTATAAAGATTGATAAAACCAGACCTGCTCCCTAACTGCCTAAAACTGCCTGCATCCATCCTGATATCGCTTATGTTCTCATACCTCTTTTACACAGCCTTGACAGGCCAGGGTAACGGATTTTCAAAATGCCCCCAATCCGCCAGCATCTCTTCATCGCTGAGCAGACATTGATCCAGTTCATCTTCAATGATGGAACGCTCCATATCAATGCCGATCATGACCAGTTCCGTTTGGCGATCGCCCCACTCGGCATCCCATTTTGCAAGCACATCCGGCTCCGTTCGCAAAATCTCTTGCTTGTCCGCTTCCGGCAGCGCGGCAACCCAATGCCCGGCAGGCCCGAACTGGATGGACGGCCCCGCCTGACTCAGACTGGCAGCCACATCTCCTTCAGCGGCAAGCCATACCAGCCCTTTGGCACGTACGACTTCTTCTGGCCAATAGCTCATGAATTCAGCCAGACGGGAAGGATGAAACGGCTTCCTACGGCGGTAAACGAATGATCCGATACCGTATTCTTCGGTCTCTGGCGTGTGGGACTCTTTTTCCAACTCCTGAATCCACCCCGCCGACATGCTTACTTTCTCAAAATCAAACCGTCCCGTATTCAAAATCTCCACCGGGTTCACCTGTCCGTTCACCGTACGAATGATTTTGGCACTCGGCTGCGAGCTTGCGGATAATACCCTCCAGTTTGTGAAGCTCTGCTTCTTCCACAAGGTCACACTTGTTCAGCAGCAGCACATCACAGGTTTCGATCTGATCGATGAGCAAATCCACTATGTCACGGGTATCGTCTTCCCCGGTCGCCTGATTCCGATCCAGCAAGCTTTGTCCCGAAGCATAGTCATGCCAGAAACGGTTAGCATCAACGACAGTCACGAGACAATCCAGCTTTGCCAGTCGTGTCAGATCGATGCCTGTCTCTTCATCGGCATATGTAAATGTCTGTGCCACCGGAACAGGTTCGCTGATGCCTGTGGACTCAATCAGGATGTAGTCATACTTGCCTTCGTTCACCAGCTTTTCGATCTCCTGCATCAGATCATCACGAAGGGTGCAGCATATGCAGCCGTTAGACATTTCCACCAGTTTCTCTTCGGTACGAGAAAGTATGGCCCCTCCCTTCACCATCGCCGCATCCATGTTGACCTCACTCATGTCGTTCACGATCACAGCAACTTTCAGCCCCTGCCGATTGTGCAGCACATGATTCAGAACCGTTGTTTTGCCTGATCCAAGGTAACCGCTGAGAACGGTCACCGGTATTTGCTTTTGTGTCATATAGATCTACTCCTTATAGGTACGGTTCACCTTGATCGGTGGATCATCTCTTTAATAGTAATTATTACGATTAACAACAATGACTATAATCCTGACTGCCGCCGTTGTCAAATCTTTTTTCGTACTCCTAACCAAAAATAGTGAAAAAAAGCTTATGATTGCCCCACATCGCATAGGTCGTATGCGCTTTGCAGAGAAATTCATAAGCTTTATCTAAATTAATTCATCGGCACAGCATTGGACTGATTCCCGGCTTCCATCCGCTGTCTGAAAAACACCACGACAATCAATGCGGCAGCAGAGAGCAGCGTACAAACGGTAAACATCACGGAATAAGAGCTGATCTGCACTACAACGCCCATCGCCAGCCCGCCCAGCGAAAAACCGAGATCATACGAGGACATAAATATGCCCATAAGCACGTATCTCGAATCCGCAGGCAGCACAAAGGACAAATACGTGGTGAGGGTCGGATACAGCAGCGCCAGCGCAAACCCGCTAAATACCGCAGATATATAAACAAATGACCCAAGTATATCTATCAGGCTGAGCAGTTGTGTCCCCACCGCTGCCGAGAGCATCAGACCTGCCATAAGCCGCGTATTCCAGCTGCCGTCCGAAGGAATTTTTTTACGCAAAATAAATCGGCACAGGATCACGACCAGACCCTGAATTGTCAAAAAGATACCCGCACTCGCTGCACCTGTCGATACCATATAGAGCGGAAGAAACGTCGCTGTCGCTCCGAAAACACAGGAGGCAAACAGCATAACCACACTGCTGACGAGCAGTGGTGTACTGCGCCAGATGCCGCTGAACGAGCGCAGCATATCCCCCAGCGTATACGTTTTGTTCTGCACCGTGCTCTGCGGCAAATCCACCTTATACCCGAGCAGCAAAGGGAGTGCAGCCAGTCCAATCATCAGCAGCGTAAACGCCAGCTCACTGGCATTCTGCCAGATTTGAACCGCCAGAATCGGGATGACTAGCGAAGGCACCATCGTAAACAGAGTGTACATCGCCAGCCCTTGCGCACGATCATTATCCTCCAGTCTCTCCACGATGCCCGCCTGCATCGTCATCGAGAAAAATGCGGTCGCCACGCCCTGCAGTGCCCGCAGCCACAGATACGTTTCCACCCCGGACACGATAAACAGAAACAGCGTCCCGGCATGCAGCATCAGCAGCCATCGCATAACCCGGAGCGGTCCATGCTTGCCCAGCATCTGAGCGGCAAATGGCCGCAGCAGCATACAGGTGAACATGTAACTGCCCATCATCAGTCCAATTTCAGCCTGATTTAACCCGGCCGCTTCACTGCGTAAAGGCAAAATAATCGTCAACGCCGCATTCGCCGCAAAAAATAAAAAAGCCAGTATGTAAAACCCGATAAAGGAAAACGATACCGGATTTAATTTCCCACTGGATGTTGTTGTTACAGAAGATTTCAATAGTTCATACCTGCTTTCTCTAACACGTACCCACGTTCCCTGGGCGTCAGTTCATTGAGGTTCCGGTAGTCGCTTTACGCCGTTCATAGGCAAAAACGATCATCACCGCTCCTAGAATAGCACAGATCATGTACATAAATGAATAGGAAGACATGTCAGCGATCGGCCCCATGACCACACCGCCGAGCGAAATGCCCAAATCGGCTGTCGCAATAAATAAACCCATGAGTACATTGCGGTTCAATTGAGGCAAAACAAAGGACAGATACGTCGTGAGCGTTGGATATAAAATAGCTTGAGCAATCCCCATCAGAACAGCACCCAAATAAAAGAATATCATGCCTCCGGTAACGGAAAAGCTCACACACTGTGCCGCAACCGCCAGCAACAGCATCGTGGTCATGATAAACGGTGAATGCCACTTTCCGTCCGAAGGAATGCGTTTGCGGAGTCCGATTCGCGCCAGCACCACTGTACCCGCCTGCAGCATCAGATATACGCCAGCATTGCCGCTTGGAATCTGACTCGCATACAGCGGAATAAAGGTAGTAACCGCGCCAAATACAACCGATGCACTCAGCATCAGCACACTACAGCGGAATAACAATGGATTTTTCACCAGCTGTCCGAAGGATTCCCACATACTCACGTTCAGCCCAGATGCATCTGCAGCAGGCTTCGGTTCTTCCTTATTTTGTTCCATCCTGGCAGTATATCCGAATACACCCGTACAGACCGCGATCCCGATCAGCACCACTGTAAAATAATCCATGCCTCCGGTCTGCCAGACGGCTAAAGCCAGCACCGGGCCAACAATGCCCGGAATGTAGCTGAACAACGAATAATAGGAAATGCCCTGAGAACGGTCTTTCTCCGGTAGTGCATCAATGATGCCCATCTGCAGCGCCATGGAAAAAAAGGCCGTCGATACCCCTTGCAAAATACGGGCAATCAGATAACCGCCAAGCCCTGTAAACGTGTAGAGAATCAGCGCAAACCCATTGATAATCAGAATAATTCGTAACACTTTGATCGGCCCGTGCTTTTGAATGATTTTACCTGCCCACGGTCTGAAAAACATCGTTGTAAACATATACGCACCCATAATCAGCCCGATCGTCGTACTACTCGCACCGAGGAATGCCCCCTGCAATGGAATAATCACATTCAGAATGGCATTGGCACTGAAGTAGAGCAGCACCAAAATGTACAAACGCAAAAAAGGCCATGACATTGCCCCGCTCACAACGGATATTCCCCCTTTCACTTATAATGCTCTCCCAACTTACACGCGTAGGCGATTCTTCCCGCTTCCACTGGGAACACTTCCTTTTCCCTTAACTCAAGACGCTTTCCTGTGCTGCATACATAGGCTGTTCCCCCACTTCTCCACGCTGAAATGAAATGAGATGGCTCAACAATTGTTGAGCATAGTCGGACTGCACATGCCTTAACTGATCAACCGAAACCGTTTCTTCAATCTGGCCTTCTCTGAAAAAAACAACCCTGTCGCAGATATAGGCTGCCGCCTGAATGTCGTGCGTAATGAAGACATAACTCATCTTGTACAAGCCCTTCAACGATTTAAGCAATTGCAAAACCTGAATCTGAACCGATACGTCCAGCGAGCTGACAGCTTCGTCCAGCACAAGATACTGCGGCTCTGTCGACACTGCTCTCGCAATGCAGACTCGCTGTGCTTCCCCGCCGGACAGCTCATGCGGATACTTAAGCCGGTATGATGAGTCCAGTCCAACTTGGGCAAGCAATATATCTACTTTTGCATGAATCGGCTGTCCTTTTCCTGACTTTTGGAGTGCCTTCATTGGCTCCATAATCGCATCCTGTACCGTAAGAAACGGATTGATCGAAGAGGTATAGTTTTGAAAAACTGCGCTGATGCGGCCCATCCGCACGCGCCGATCTTTCACATCTTTTCCCCCCAGCCGAATGGCGCCGCGATCCGGGCTTTCCAGTCCCAGCATCAACCGACCCAGTGTGGATTTGCCGCTGCCGCTTTCGCCAATAATGCCGAGGCATTCGCTACGCCGACATTCCAGGGTCACTTTTTTCAACACCTGCTGCCGATGCTTCGAGAACAGACCACCTTGGACATATGATTTCTCAACCTGCTCTACCGTTAGCATCTATGATCCCTCCTGCATTAATGCGTTGAAATGATTGCTCAGCTCCAGCCGGGTGGATACGAGATAACGGGTATACGCATGTGTAGGCTCCTGCAAAACAGACTGCATGCTGCCCTGCTCCACAATCTTGCCGTCTTTCATGACCATCACATCATCTGCGATCTTCTGTACAACGCCGAGATCATGGGAGATAAAGATCATGGAGCAGCCCATACGTTCCTGCAGCTGAATCAGCTGCTCCAGCACTTCGTACTGGGAGATCGTGTCCAGCGCCGTGGTTGGCTCATCCGCAATAATCAGATCCGGTTCGAGCACAAGAGCGAGTGCAATCATGATTCGCTGCAGCATGCCGCCAGACAACTGATGGGGATATTTGTTCAGGATGTCCATTGGATTTCGGAGCATAACACTCTCCATTGCGAGCCGCATTCTCCGCTCCAGCTCACGGATGTTCCAACGGTAATGCGTCTGCAATGTCTCCCGGATATGTACACCGATCACACAGGATGGATCAAATGCACTCATGCCATGCTGCAAAATCATACACAGCTGCTTGCCTCTTCGACGCCGCATCTCCTTTTCGGAGAGCTGATTCAGGTCTGTGCCCTGAATCAGCATCTTTCCCGATTGGCGCATATTGGGCTTATTCAGCCGCATCAGCGCTCTGCATGTGATCGATTTGCCGCTGCCGCTCTCCCCGACAATCGCCATGCAGCTCCCCTGCCGCACCGTAAATGAACTGTCATGAATGATGGCCTGGTCTGTACGGGTATCCCACACTTTCAGATGCTCAACCTCGACTATATTCATAGGCTGCCTTTCTCACCTCTCTTTCACGAGATTTATCCGGCTTGCCTGGAGAGGTCATTAATTTCGGGTCTAGAGCAATCTGTAGTGCATCCGATAAAAAATTAAAAGCCGACACCACCACAACGATCGCAAGTCCCGGTGCAAGCATCAATTCAGGTCTGGAGAACATGACTTCTCTCGCCTCATTCAGCATCATGCCCCACTCTGCATGGGGCGCCTGAATGCCCAGTCCCAGAAAAGATAGTCCCGACACCTGCAGCATCATGGAACACATCGCACCACTGGAGATTACGGCGATATCGGCAAAGGTTACCGGAATGATGTGACGTGTAATAATCGTCCAACTGGGTATGCCCGAAGCTTTGGCGAATTTTACATAATCCATGTCCGAGAACTGCATCACGGATGTGCGAATGACACGAGCAAACCAGGCCCATTTCATGCAGACAAATGCGATCAGAATATTTTCAAGGCCCGCCCCCAAAATACCAACCACCGCCAAGGTCATCACATATCCGGGAAAAGAAAGCATAATGTCACAGATTCGCATCAACCACGCATCCACTTTACCTTTGAAATACCCTGCGACAAATCCTGCTGCCGCACCAATCAATACGGAGAAACCAAGTGCGAATAGTACCCATAACACACTTGGACGGATACCGTAAATCAGTCTGGATAAGACACATCGGCCAAGGTGATCATTGCCTAACAGATAGGGCCAGGAAGGTGAGGCATACCGTAGTTTCATGTTGACGGCTCCAGGGTCATGAGGTGCAATAAGGGGCGCACAGATGCCCAGAACAATGGTCACAATAATGACGGCAAGAGAGGTCAGCGCAAGCTTGTCACGGCTCAGAGTTTTGAATAGTCGCATCAGATTTCCTTTCTTAAACGAGGATTCAGCGCAGCATTGATCATATCCGAAAGCATGTTAAATAACACGAACGTTACCGCCAAAATAAGCACATACGCCTGAATGATCGGAAAATCCCGGCTCAGAATCGACTTTACACTCAGGCGGCCAAGCCCCGGCCATGCAAATACATTTTCAATAACAACGGTGCTGCCCAGTACAATCGGAATCGCCATGCAGAAGATGGACACCGCGACTTGCAAGGAGTTACGCAGAATGTGCAGCATGACCTTCCGCTCGCTGAGGCCGCTTGCGCGGGCATAAAGTACATAATCTTCATTCATATTGCTCAGCATCGCACTCCGTACTGTCCGGAAATAAATGCCCGTATAACTGACCGTGATCACCAGCACAGGTAAAATGTAGCTGCGATAAGAGTCCATGCCGCTGGTCGGCAGCAGGTCTAGTTTCACCGAAAAATACCAGATCAGGATGGCCGCAAGCCAATAAGACGGCATCGCTGTCAGAAAAAAGGAAATACCTCTGACGGATTGATCCAGCATCTTCCCTTCTTTCAGGGCACAGAGAACACCAAGCCCTATGGATAAAAGAATGATGAAGACCGAGGATACAAGTGTAAGCTTTAATGTATTCAGTAACGCCGGCCCGATCAAAGACCACACCGACTCCCCGGACACGAAAGAATATCCGAAATCAAACTGCACAACAGCTCCCATCCAGTCCATATAACGAACAAGGAAAGGTTGGTTAAAACCGAGCGCTTCATTCGTTTGAGCGATCAGTTCGTCCGTAATCTGCGGTACATCCTGAGCCTGTAGTACAACGACGGCCGGGTCGAGTGGGGAGAGATTGATTAGTAGAAAAGTAATTAACGAAATAACGATCAGCAAAGGGATGGTCAGCAGCAGACGTTTTGCGATATAACTTCCCATAGCCCTATCCCCTCTACTCGAATTTCATCTTTTCAAACGGCAATTCATACTGTGTCTGCTTAAAGGTAATGTCTTGCAGACGTTTCGGAGCAACAACGGTGACACGCCCGTTCGTAAGCGGGACGAACACCGCTTCATCATGTACTATTTTTAAAATATCCGCATAAAGTGCTTTTCTCGATTTTCCATCATGAAGTGCCGTTGTTGAGCCATCGTTGGTTGAGCTCATCACCTGATCGATTTTCCGATACAGTTCATCCGCTCCGGCGATGCCACTTGTCGTATGTTTGTATGCTGAATCCGATGTAAACGCGGCGATGGTACTCTGCGGATCATACGCAAGTCCCCAGGTCTGGTTGAACAACAGGTCATATTCCCCGGTCGCTCTTCGGTTCGCAATGGAAGAGGACTCTTCGCCTGTCAGATCGAGTTCCATACCGATCTCTTTCATCGCATATTGGATGAACTCCGCCTGCATTTTCTGTGAGGACGAGCTGCTGTCATAGTAAAGCTTCATCGCTAAGGGCTGGCCGTTCTTCGCACGTACGATCTTGCCCTCTGCCAAAGTCCAGCCTGCCTGATCCAGCAGACGTTTGGCTGCTTCCGGATCATACGTTCGAACCTTCAAATCGACATTGGCGTAGTTCACATTCGATGAAAACAACGTACTCGCTACCGTCTGAGTGCCATTGAAAATATCTTTGCTAATCGTCTCCCGATCGATACCGATCCATAACGCTTCCCGCACAGCTTTTTCATGAACCGGGCTGTTTTGCTTGCTGCTATTCGCGACAATCATCGCCGTGTTCATCGCATCACTTCGCACCACCTGATACTCGCCGGATGCAGCCAGCTGATCCATCGCTTCTACGTCAATGCTGTCTGCCCCGCGGTCATCCGTGAAGACAAAGTTGATCTCCCCTTTTTGCAGTGCCAAATATGTCGTTTCTCCAGCGGGAAGCACTTTGGCTGTGATTTTCTGAATGGCAGGTACACCGCCCCAGTATTCCGTATTCGCTTCAAAAGTGGCATTTTCTTCGACCTGGTGCCCCGTCAACTTGTACGGCCCAGTCCCATGGAAACCGTTCACCCCGTCCTTGGTTCCATCATTTTTGAAATCCTTTGGGGAGATGAAGACATACGGCCTGGTCATGGACAACTCCACCAGTGCCGGATAATAGGCATCTGACAGAACCAACTCCACGGTGTATTCGTCCTTCACATTGACATCCTTCAGTTTCGTGGAAAGCTTGATCCAGGCATGTTTCCCCGCATTGGCCTGAACCGCTTCGATATTCTGTTTGACCGCTTCGGCGTTAAAGGGCTCGCCGTCATGGAACTTCACCCCTTTGCGCAGATGAAAGGTATACGTTTTGCCGTCCTTGGAGATGTCCCATGATTCGGCCAGCAATGGTTTGATTCCCTCAGCCGTGTTCTCGACCAGAGATTCATACACCATGCCTTGCGCAGGCATCGAACCTGTGTACAGATGTGGATTCATATCATTGATATCTTTCGCAGAAGCATAGATAATTTCATTGTTGATCTTACTGACTGATGATACCGCTTGGGTATTTTCCTTTGTGTCACTCTGAGCACAGCCTGATCCCATCGCAATGACCGCGACCAGTGTTACCATCCGTATAAAAGCACGTCTTTTTCTCACCATAGTTCCCCCTGATATGCACATAAAATTTATATTAACCCTGTACACAAGGCCACTTCTCGGTCAGGACAACCTCCAATCCCTGTTATCCCTCAAGCCTGTTGCAAATCATGCGAATATCCTGCTGAAACGACTGGATCACAAACGCGGTCGACAGACGCTGATCTGGATGTGTACGCGTTACTTCCTGAAGCTTTGCTTCATATGTGGCAATGAAATGATCTATCGTTGGACAATCAACTTTCACATGTCTGGCGATGCCCTGAATCATTTTGATGCGGTAATAGTCTTCCTTGGGCATTCTCGGAACGTCGAGCTCTCCCTCGCGGTTTATAAATATTCTGCTGAACGGAACAGCGGAGAAGTGGAAATATGTACCGGCAGCATCCGGCTCCGAGAACGGATCAATCAATAACGAGGCGTACCGTATGTATAATAAATACTCCTGATGGATGGCCTCTAATTGATCAAACTGTTCGATATCCTGACGTGATAAACTCTCTAATCGAACCGGATAATTGTCGTCCGTCATAAACTGCAGCAAGTTCACTCCCTGAATATGGAGTCTGTCTGTAATCTGCTCGATTTCCTGCCACTGTGACCGCATACTGCGAATGAGTGTGGGAGTAATCGGCCCTTCGGGATAAAGCTTGTAAACATATTTTTGAACACCCTGCTCACCGAAAATGGCCTCTAGCGAAAAATCATTCATAAACAGTGGTGGGTGTACGTACAGCGAAATATTCCTTGTTTCAGCTTCCAGCGGGGAAGACATAACGACGAGTGAAATATGCAGCCGCTCGAACAGCTCGCTTAACTGCCGCACATAAGCTGAAGAGGGAACGGTGGAGCCGATATAAACCTTTTTTTTAACTCCTGTTGTGATGACCTCATTGGATGGTTGTTCATGCATCCAGCGGGTATCGCCCAGGTAGGTGGAGAAGCTGATGATTTCCGGGGCTGCATTCCGCTCAAACAAATACTGGCTTACCAGGAGACTCGAGCCGAAGGTAGGGGAAACTAAAATAACGTATTTCAGTTGTTTAATGAACTCGTCATTGATTTCTTGGAGTACATCGATATAAGCATCGGTGGTGACTGCCAATATAATCGTATCCCACTCCCCTTCAAGAGTGCTGTACCCTTTAAAAAGGTGATCCACTGTACATCCCCCGGCCAAGGCTCGGTGCTTCTCATTTTGAATCGTCACCTGAACCTGCCGCTGGCTCTGTTCGAGTGATGCAAAGAACGATGCAGACCGCACCGATTCCCTGCCCGCCATAGCGACGTGACAGCCCAGATGTGTTTTAAGAGTTACCGCAAGCTGAATCGCTGCAGGACCTGTGCCGCATAACAGAACACGTTGAACGATGCTCATATATACCTCCCTTGTAAACAAAGACAAACCTCCCTACAGGAACATGTAAAACTTTTATGCAGTTGACTCAAGGCCTCTTACTTACTCAAAGTCGAACAGAAACGGTAGATTTAAAACTATGCATTGTCACAACATAAAGAGTAAACGATCAGCTTTTACTTGGGCACCTTCTGATACAGCGCGATATCAAACACATCATGCGGGCGCAAAATGTTGTCGGCCAACCTCCACTTGCTGCCATCCGTCTCTTTCATGGGATAGTTAAACAGTGATTTCAACTCATTGCCATATCGCATGGCTGCAACGACTTGTTCATTGGTTAACGCATATAATTGATCGAGCAGGTCATACTTGTTAGCCACGGTGGAGCTGAAAATAATATGTGTCGCTTGTCGGGTATACGCCAGATCCTCCAGCAGCTGCTGCTCTAAACGAATGTTCAAGCCCGCCCCAAGCGTCTCCACAACTTTTCTCCCCAGCGTGATTGCCTCTGCGTCGATATCTATGCCGACCACCTCGGCTCCGGTACGTTTAGCGATCAGTAAAGGGGTCATTGGAAATGAACCGGAACCCACCAGCAGCACTTTGGATTGAGGTGTCACCTGAAAGCTGCCAAACTCTTTGTCGATGCACTCTTCGATATTTTTAAAATAATCCGCAATCTGCACTTCTCCATGCTGCAGCTTCAGTGCCCGATATTTCTCCATAATCGCGACGCACTGAGCGGATTGGTCTCTTAGCACCTGAACTAGCGGATCAAGCTCCTCCAGTTCTGCTTGCCCCAACATACCCCAAGCAATCTTGTGATCAGGGTCCGTCACAAACCGTGAATACTCATTAATTACCGCTTCCAGTTCTGCGCTGTGCTCAAGTGTCTTATCATATCTGACCGCAAGCTTGCCAAATTGTTCGGCAAAAACACGGAGTCTGGTTTCCAAATGGATCAACGTGATCATTGTCTCTCCTCCTACACCTTGTAATGGTCAACCATTATACGTCTCATTCTCAGGTATCCGCTCAAACCTCTACGACATTCCTGCTCTGCTCCTGTAAGGTATCAATGAAAGCCGTGCCATAGGCAACAATGCCGACAGTCCCCTCAATCGTAATGGCCTTCACCCCTTGGGCACCCCACTGAGCGGTCACCTTTATCGCACCTCCAGGCTGCTTGACCAGCTGGGTGACTTCGCTCTGTTTAAGCCAGGCCTGATAAGCGCCTACAGAGGCCGTACCTGATCCGCACCCTCTCTCCCAGATCAGACTGTCCAGCTGCGGGACATAAATGAGGGGGGCCATCTCTTTCGCAGCAGGGTGATATAACAAAACACCGATCATTTTATCTCCCATCGTGAGCCCTAGTAACCGTGCGAGATGTTCTGCCTTTCGCTTCATCAGGTCGTCAACGTCCTGCACTTCAATCACAATGTGAATGAATTCGGCATACCGAACAATGGCCATCTCCAGTTCCATACCTTCAAACGTAATCTTCCGCCGCTCGATCTGATCGGGAACAGGCATCGTAACCCGGCAATCATACCGATGCTCTCGCCGCTTCACCTGACAGCTGATCAAGTGCTCTGTGCCTGAAACATCCAGCTTGATATTCATGGATGTTTGCTTCTCCAGCCCTGCTTCTGCTGCAATATGGGCTGCCAGTGCCATACAAGCATTGCCGCAAAATTCTCCTCCTGCCATCTCCAGACGGGCAGCGGCTTCTGTCCTGCCCGGCTGCTTGATGAACCCGACTTGTTCAGCGTGGACATGATCATAGGACATCAGGCTGGAAGCGATGTCACTGTAATGTTCGGATGCATGATCCGTTCTCACCAGAAGGGTCATGTTCTGCGTCGGATTACATTTGATAAAATCAATCTCTTGTTTCATTGTGGGCGGCGGCTCCTGTTCTTTAGATTCGAATGGAAGTGATCCACTGCATTACTTCGATATTAATAGTAATAATTACGATTAAAGGACGAGAAAAATATAGCATACCTATTGGGAATCGTCAACAAATATTTCCAAATAAAATATATTTGTTCAAATGTAATTTTGATGAAACATTGATCGTTGGAAACAGGAACAGAGCTGACACATTGGCGCCAGCCCTAAGCAATAATATTGGAAATACCCGGTTATCATTACAAATATACAGCCTGCTATCTATATAACTACAATGCCGTACAGTTATCCAAAACTGCTGTTGTAAGCTGCATGGGAGTCAGAACTGCCTTTCGCTTGAATCCCTTTTCCTGACCACGAACCACCTTGTACAGCTGGATAACCCTTTCATGCCTGCCATCGTTTCAAGGCTTGCTCCGCTAGTGCTGCCAGCAGATGTGCGCCAATGGGCAGCGCCTGCTCATCTACATCAAAGCCTGGATGATGCCACTCATGCGGACCCGACGTCCCAAGAAAGAGGAACAGGCCCGGTACTTCTTTTTGGTAAAAGGAAAAATCCTCACCTGCCGGCGAAGGCAGCGGTCTGATACTGTTCAGCCCAAGCTCCCGCACAACTTGTTCGGCATCCCTTGCCAGCGATTCATCATTGACCACAGCGGGTGGTCCCTGAATCCAGCGCACTGCCGCAGTTGTGCCGTAGGCTGCAGCCACACCAGTTACGACCTGGTTGAAACGTTCACGGATACGGGAGCACACCTTCTCGTCAAACGTACGTACGGTACCGTCAAGTATCGCTTCCTCCGGGATGACGTTCCAGGCCGTACCGCTGTTTATTTTTGTAACGCTGAGTACAGCACTCTCCTGAGTACCTACATTCCGGCTGACAATCGCCTGCAGTGCGGTAACGATATGTGCAGCAACCACAATCGGATCAATTCCTGCTTCAGGGACTGCTGCATGAGTGCCGACACCCTGCACTTTGACTACAAATCCATCAGCCGCCGCCATCAGCGCACCCTCACGAATCCCCACGGTGCCTACTCGCAGATCCGGTTTATTGTGTAAACCAAATACAGCCTGAACATCAGCGAGTGCACCGCTCTGAATGACCTGCCTTGCACCTGTCGCCTTCTCCTCCGAAGGTTGGAAAATGAATCTCACTTTCCCCGGCAGACTAGATTCACGCTGTTTCAGTAATCGTGCTGCTCCAATAAGAATCGCGGTATGAGCATCGTGCCCGCATGCATGCATACGACCCGGGATCTGAGAAGCAAACTCCAACCTGGTTTCTTCCTGTATAGGCAGCGCATCAATGTCTGCTCGCAGCGCAGCGACAGGACCGTTCCCCTGTCCGACTTCCGCCACAAGCCCTGTTCGCAGCGGATATTCGTCGGCAATACGAACTCCTTCCTCTTCCAGCCAGCTGCGAATGGCTGCCGTTGTTTCCTTTTCCTCCCCGGACAGCTCCGGGTTGCGATGCAGGTGCCGCCGGATTACAGTCAGATATGCTGCAAACGCCTCCTCCTGCTCCACATTCCCCGCGTTCCCTACCCATGGCAGCACATATTGCTGATCCAACGTTTTGTCATTCTGCAATTGCTCTCTCTGCTCGACCTTATGCTGCTCATCTTTCCACTGCTCCAGCTGCCCTCTAGGCTGCTCCAGATCACTTTTCATCCTGTGCCCTCCTTTCCGCTTAACCTATCCGATCGCTGCTTCCCTTTTCGCTGCCCCATGAGCGGATACCTGCACAAAATCTGGCACACCCTGCGCTGCCAACAGCTCATGCAGTAATTCAAAGGAACGAACACGTTTCGAGAAGTCCCGCGCAGCTGTCGTCACAATAATCTCTTGTATATCAAAATCCTGCTGCAGCTTTAGCAGTGCCTGACCTACCTTTTCTTTGGTGCCGCGAATCACGCTTGGTTCTAGAACTTCAACTCGGTACGACTCGTTAGACTGTCTCCCAAATTCCTCTGCCTGTTCGACGGAACCCACGGTCAGTACTTTGCCGCTCTCCAGATGAATCTTGACCAGTTGATGTTCACTCGCGAGTTGTTCCGCTTCCTGCTCACTCTCGGCTGCAATCAACGATATGGCAAGTGCAGCGTAAGGCTCCTGCCCGCGGGAACGGTCAAAGCGCTCGCGGTAGACCCGAATGGCTTCCAGAGCAACCTCTGTACTGCTGTTAATAAACAGCGAAAAGACGTACGGCAGGCCCAGCTCGGCCGCCATACCTGCGCTGTCTGCACTAGCTCCGAGTATATACAGCTCTGCCGGATTCCCGGATACGGGTGAGGCGCTGAGACCTGCAAATGGATGGGATGCATCTTCAAACGGCTCGTTGTGAATATACCGTCTCACTTGAACGATTTTTTCCTGCAGCGATGCTGCCTCTTGAGTCCCCTGCTGCAGAGCCTGTGTCGAACGGGGCAGTCCTCCCGGTGCACGACCGATGCCCAGATCAATTCGCCCAGGTCCCAGCGCTGCAAGTACATTAAAATTTTCAGCGACCTTGTAGGGACTGTAATGCTGTAACATCACGCCACCAGAACCCAGCCGAATTCGTTTCGTGTGTGCAAGCAAATGAGAGATGAGCACTTCCGGGGAAGAGCCTGCGACATGCTGTCCATCATGATGCTCAGATACCCAGAACCGATGAAAACCAAGCTGCTCTGCCCGCTGTGCCAGCTCAATGGTATGTCGAAATGCTTCTACCGGTGTTTCCCCTTCATAAATCGGGGTCTGGTCCAAAATGCCAACACGGATACTCATATCGTTCTCCTCCTTATATGTGACAGCAGAAGTCATTAATGCAGTGCAATTCACTGCCTTGCCTTTTGATGTATCATGGACTTTCATTTCATCTATAATTGCCGCAGCAGTTCCCCAAAGGGTTCTGCAAATGGCGAAAATTCTTCTTTTAAAGTTACAACACTGATCTGCAGCGAAACACCTGCCACCTCATGGACCTGAATTGGGAACAGTTCCTGACGCTGCACCTCCTTCTTCACCGTCAGTCCCGGCAGAAAAGCGATGCCCGCACCCTGCACAACCAGTTTCTTTGCTGTTTCCGAATTATCGACATGATATGTAATGTCCGGCGGATGCTCCAGCGAGTCAAACGCACGGTGAATCCGAAGCCAGTCCAGGGAGCCGCATTCAAAAAAGACCAGCTGCTCCTGCCGGATCGCCTCCATGCTGATATGTCCCCTCTCGATGAAGGGATGCCCTTTGTACACATACAGCTGTATCGGATCTTCGTAGAAGGCGACGGTACGGATGGCAGGGTGCATGACCTTGCGCACAAAAGCCAGATCGATCTCCTGACTGAGCAGTTTGGCAATCAGCTGATCCGCTGCTGCTGTCGTCAGTTTAATGTTGACTTCAGGGTACAACTCCTTGATTCGGGGTAGAAAATCGGGGATGACATAATTGGACACCGATACGGTACTTCCGAGGCGCAGTGCCTCAGGTGTCGTTCTACGCTTCTGAATTTTCTGTCTGCCCTTCTGGATCACCTGCAGCACCTGCTGCGCATACGGCAAAAATTTACGGCCTTCATCCGTCAGCACGATCTGCTTGCCTAGTCGGTCAAACAGCTTGCATCCCAGCTCCCTCTCCAGTGACTGAATGCGTGCTGTAACCGAAGGCTGGGACAAGAAGAGTACTTCAGCCGCCTTATTGAAGCTTCCATAATGATTGATATATACAAACGCTTCAATGTTCTCTATATTCATGGGCGCCTCCGTATCCACGTCCGCAGACGTTTGATGTAAATTGTTCTAAAGGAAATGTCCTTTACATACACATATTTCCCCTATGAAAATACTTGGTTTTACAATATCGTAATCCCACTCTTTTCCAGTGTCAAACTCAATTCTTCCAAAGATCGATCCAGACGTGCAGTAATGTCTGCCGCAAGAGTGAATGTTCCATCCTCATTGCGTTCGATCGTCTGATCCACTGCGTATACGCCGCCAAGGATATGGCGCCCGCCTAGAGCGGTGAGCACAGGTTTTAAGGCGTAATCAATGGCAAGCAAATGTGCAATTGAACCGCCAATGACGAGGGGGAGTGTCACTTTGCCCCGCAGTCCTTCTTGCGGAATCAGATCGAGAAAAAGCTTAAGCACCCCCGAATAAGCTGCCTTATATACAGGTGTCGCCACAATGACAGCATCCGCTGCATCCACAATGGCAAGCGCATCCTGAATGGCCGGGCTGTCGAACTTTGCCTGCAGCAAATCTTCAGCCGGCAGATCGGCAACCTGAATGACTTCAACGGAAATACCAGCTCTATTTAACGTATGGCTGCTGTAATCCGTAAGTCCCGTCAAACGTGAACGCTTCGATGGCGCTCCAGCAATGATAACAACATGGGACATCCTGTTCTCCTCCTTGGGATAGCGGTCAAGCCGCTCCTGTTACTTTGGGATCAAGTCTATCGCGAATATCGTCTCCAATCAGATTTACAGCCAGGACAAATAACGTAATGGCCAGCCCGGGAAATGTGCAAATCCACCAAGCTACCGTCAAATAACCTCTCCCTTGGGACAGCAGCGCACCCCAATCTGGAATTTCTTTCAATACCCCGAGTCCCAGAAAACTGAGTCCAGACCCAGTCAGGATGGATGTACCTACACCCATCGCTGCCATCACGAGCAGCGGAGACAAGGAGTGCGGCAGGACATGTTTCCAGAAAATGCGAGCATTGGAACCCCCCAATGAACGTGTGGCTGTAATGAAGGGCAGGTTTTTGACAGACATCACCTGACCACGCATCACACGGGCGTAACCGGGTATTGAAGCTGCGGCAACAGCCAGTGCGATATTCAGCAGTCCAGGCCCAAGCGCCGCAGCAACCGATAAAGCCAGCAATACACCAGGGACAGCCATGAGAATATCCACCGCCCGCATCGTTACGGTATCGATGATTCCTCCTTTATATCCGGCAATGATACCAAGTGCGCTGCCGACTAGACCGCCAATAAGCACGGAAGCGAATCCGATCAGCAGGGAATCCCTGCTGCCATGCACAACCACACTGAAGATGTCGCGGCCGAAGTAGTCCGTACCGAATAGGTGCGCAGCAGAAGGGGCCTGCAGAATGGCATCTGTCATCATCTGTGTTGGATCATAAGGAGCGATCCAGCCGGGCACGATGGCACAGGCCGCACTGAAAAGGACAATAAGCAGGGCGGTATACAAAAACAATCGCGATACGACGGATGATACACGATGCCGCCAAGGCAGGCGGTTCCATCTCCACAGGCGTGCTTTTACCACGCTTCCTGCCCATGCCTTTTTATGACCCGTCAATGGTTTCATGCTCATAAGAATTAACGCCTCCTTCTGCCTACGCCTGATATGTGCTGTTCCTGATATGTCTGATGGTCTAGGTAAGATGGTATGATGATCCGCATCATGTACGGACAGCCCGCCGAACCCGAGGGTCAATGTACGCATACGAGATGTCTACAAGCAAATTCAACACGACATAAATGATGGATGTAAAAAACACAACGCCCTGCACCACCGGCAGATCCTTTGCCATCAGCGCATCGGCAATAATACGTCCGATCCCCTGTCTGGAGAATACCGTTTCTACAACAACGGTTCCCGCCAGCAAATCCCCGATCAACATACCGATGACTGTCACCGCAGGAATCAGTGCATTACGAAGCGCATGCCCGTACATAATGGTTCGTTCAGACAACCCTTTGGCTCGTAAAGCCACGATGAACGGTTCGTTAATCACTTCAAGCATGCTGTTACGAACCATACGCACAATAAATCCTGCACCGACGAGGCCAAGTGTGGCTGCCGGAAGTATCAATGAACTGAATCCGTCCGAACCCATCGCCGGGAACCAGCCGAGTTGTACGGAAAACAACAGAATAAGGAGAATACCAGTCCAGAACGTTGGCATCGATATGCCAAACAAACCAACGAGCCGAGCCACAACATCAATCACACCGTTCCGGTGAATCGCCGACAGAACGCCAAGTGTAATTCCTATGGTGACAGCGATCAGTGAACTGAGGGCAGTTAATGCCAGTGTTGCGGGGAAATGCTCCACAATTTTGGGCAGTACCGGATCGGAGTTGACCATGGATTGACCAAAATCCCCGCGTAACATATCGCCAAAATAGTTCGCAAACTGGATATAAAAGGGTTGGTCCAGTCCAAGCTGTGCCCGAAGATTGGCAATCATCTCCGGGGTAGCCGAAGACGGGTCCAGCATAAGCAGTACCGGGTCACCCGGCAGCAGATACATGATGCAGTACACCAGCACCGAAGCTCCAAAGATAACGAGAAGCGACGCTGCCAGACGTGAGAAGACCAGTTGAATCATACCGGGATGGCTCCTTTCTGAAACCGGAACAGGCTTACGCCATGTTGGAATTATGGCTGAATAACTTTACTTGGATTATGGCTGAATGCGTACATCATTAAAGAGTGGATAACCAAGTGAATCGAACTGGATACCTTCAACGTTTTTGGATGCAGCAACGGTATACGGAAATACGTATATTGGCAAAATAACAGCTTGTTCAATCAGGTATTTCTGAATCTGACTGTAGATGTCTACCCTTTTCGCCGAATCCGTCTCCACGGCCCCCTGCTCTAACAGTTGATCGATCTTTGGATCAGACAAACCGGATAATGTCGGACGTTCCCCTTCCGCACTCGTATGATAGAAGGCATACAAGGCGTTCGGATCGGAGTTCACCTGGCTGTTGCCGTATAGATCATAATCCCAGTTCTGATAGATCACAGAAGCAATATCTTTGGTAATCACTATGTCTACCGCAATCCCCAACGGTTTCAGCTGCTGCTGGATGATCGCAGCAATGTCATTGCGCTTCTCCCGGTTAGGAGAACCATCTACATAACGCAGGCTCAGCTTCTTCCCGTCTTTGACACGAATTCCGTCAGCCCCTTTGACCCAGCCCTGCTCATCCAGCAGCTGGTTCGCGTGGTTGATATCCGGGGTGATGCTCCCTTCAAGCGCCTTGTCATAGCCGAGAATGCCTGGAGACAATGCTGACCATGCTCGCTCGTAGTTACCCAGATACAAGGTTTTCACAATGGACTCGACATCTACAGCGGACTGTACCGCCTGCCTTACTTTCACATTATCCCATGGTGCCCTGCGCAGATTGAAAAAGAGGGTATACGGTAAACCAACCGTATTGGCCTGCAGCAGCTGCTGGTTCGGATCACTTTTCAACGCAGCGATATTTTGCGGCGGCACGCTTTCTGCGGCAAGTACCTGCTTACTCTGCACACTTCCGATGCGCGTGGCTTCTTCCGGTACAATCTTAAACGTAATCGTATCGATATAAGGAGCGCCTTTGTTTTCGACCGTTTCCGGGCCCCAGTTGTAATCCTTGTTTTTGGCCACAACGATATCCGCATTTTCATCCCATTTCACAAAGGTGTACGAACCCGTGCCAACCGGATTTTTGCCCAGTTGGTCCCCATATTTCTTCGCAGCCGTTGGAGATACGATCCCCAGTAGTGCCTGACTCAAGTTACCCAGGAATGCTTGTGATGGAGCATCCAGGTTGACCTTGATCGTATACTCATCAATGACCTCGGAGGAGCTGTAAGGTCTAATCAGGGCAAGCGAGTTGGCAGCTTTGGTGGCCGGATCAATCACCCGATCCAGATTGTACTTCACCGCTTCGGCGTTAAACGGGGTCCCGTCATGGAACTTCACATCTTCACGCAGCTTGAACGTATAACTTTTGCCATCCTTCGATACACTCCATTCCTTGGCAAGCCAAGGTTTAATAGAGCCATCCGGCAGCTGCACCACCAGATTATCGTAAATCGTACGAATGGCACGTACTGCTACGGCAAGCCCGCTGCGATGCGGGTCAAGCGTATCCGGTGAAGTCGCCAGACCAAAGGTGAGGTTACCTCCTTCTGCCTTTCCAGCCTGCCCCCCGCCAGCGGAAGCCTGTGCCGCACCGCTCGTTTTGCCTCCTGATGCTGCTCCGCATCCGGATAAAACCATCGCCAATACGGCTGCCAATGCCACTGCTTTTATCCATGAAATAGACCTGTTCATATTGCTTCCCCCTCTGTGTATACAGGTGTCATTAATGTGATGCGCTAAGCAAACTTGGATATAATTTATATTTCCTATGAGAAAAGTAGGTTTTAAGGCATGAGAGACTTTATTCACTTTATTAACTCTATGCTCCAGATGCAATTGTGCTTCATTTTACGCTGATTGGAGCACCGCGTTTAAATAACATGAATGAAATCAATTAGATGATGTTCAATTTGGATGACATTCAATTAGATGACGTTAGACTCTCTTCCTGTGTTCTTGCTGCTGTATAACGGTTTACAGGCACCTGAACACCCAAATTGCCGCGCAGCGTGTCGTGCTCATATTCCGTACGATAGATGCCGCGTTCCTGTAGAATCGGCACCACCAGCTCGACAAAGTCGGATAATCCGCTTGGCAGCTCGGAGGCAATGATAAATCCGTCAGCCGCTTCCGATTCGAACCATGCCTGAATTTTGTCCGCTACCTGCTCCGGTGTGCCCAGGAATTGACTCCGTGGGGTTGCAGCCCGCAAAGCGACTTCGCGCAGGGATAGACCTTGTTCTTTGGCATCTTTTTTTATCTTGTCTGTTCCACTGCGGAAGCTGTTGCTGCCTATGCCATCCAGTTCAGGGAACGGTTCATCCAGCGGATATTGGGAGAAATCATGATGCTCGAAGAAACGTCCCAAATAGTCCAGTGCTTTATCAATAGTTACAAGGCTCGCGATCTCCTGATATTTCTGTTCCGCTTCTTCTGCCGTCTGTCCTACAATCGGGTTAATGCCTGGCAAAATGACAATATCTTGCGGCGAACGCCCGTAGGAAGCTGCCCGTGTTTTGACGTCCTTATAGAATGCTTGTGCATCTTCAATATTATCGTGTCCAGTGAATACCGCATCGGCTTCTTGTGCCGCCAGTGTTTTGCCATCCTCCGAAGATCCTGCCTGGAAAATAACCGGCTGTCCCTGCCGTGAACGAGCAATGTTCAATGGCCCCTGTACAGAGAAGAACTCCCCTTCATGGTCCAGGGTGTGCAGTTTGGAAGGATCAAAAAACACACCGCTCTCCTTGTCTCTTACAAATGCATCGTCTTCCCAGGAATCCCACAATCCCTTGGTCACCTGCAAATATTCCTTTGCAATTCGATAACGTTCCGGATGTGTCGGGTGATGACTCTTGCTGTAATTTTTCGCGGTACCTTCCAGGGGGGATGTCACTACGTTCCAGCCTGCACGGCCGTCACTGATCAGATCAAGTGAACCGAACTGTCTGGCGACTGTAAATGGATCACTATAAGATGTGGACAGTGTGCCTACTAGTCCAATGCGTGAAGTTACCGCGGCCAGAGCGGAAAGAATGCTGATCGGCTCAAAGCGATTCAGAAAGTGGGGAATGGATTTTTCGGTAATATATAGGCCATCCGCAATGAATACGAGATCAAACTTGCCCTCTTCAGCCTTGAGCGCCTGACGTTTGTAAAATCCAAAGTTTACACTGGCATCGGATAGAACCTCCGGGTGTCTCCAGGTTGTGTTACTTCCCCCAACGCCATGAATGATGGCTCCAAACTTCAAACTGCGTTTTGCTGTCATATGCACTCCGCCTTCCCTGAAATAGGTGTTTTATTGACATGGATATGAGTATCCGGGTGGACTTATAGAAGATGATCTTTAGAAGTTGATCTATAGGAGTTGATCTATAGGAGTCGATTTGTAGACTTTGTGGAGACAAAGACAGTTAGGCCTATACACTTCAAATACAAAATTCAAGTCATTCATCAAGCAAAAATTCTAAATTACATTAATCCTATGAGTTTGGTTTGTTTTAATTTCACACAGCTTATCACTGCCCCGCACACCGGTCAACAGTGCTTCTAATAGATTTTTTCTATAACCACATCAGAGATGTATATAAGCGGTACAACGATCCCTTTTTTAATTAAAATGAGAAATGCCGAAGGCTGGTATGGAAGTTGATATCCTCTAACAAGGAGTCATCCAATAATCTGTGACCTTACATTCATGCTGCTCCATGCCGTTCGTCGTCTCCATTCCATCCCATCCCGCTCATCCTGACCCATGTACAGCGCAGCTGCCTACTCTCCTAATGCTAAGGTTCAGATCTAAACCCTCGTGCAGCTCAAACGGCTGCTGCTTCATCGGGCTGTGTCAGAAGTGCGGCTAATTTCCCCAGGTCAGGTTCCAGCAAGGCTTCATACTTTCCATCACGGCCCACTTCAATGACAGGTACATGCCGTATACCGTATTTTGCTTCAAGCACATCCCGCAGTACATCGTTTCCCTGTACTTCAATGTTCTCAAACGGCTGGTTCTGTTCAGCCAGAAATGCTTTGACCTGCGCGCAGAAATGACATCCCGCTTTGCTCCACAACACCACTTTTTTGGATGATGACATCGACATACCTCCTAAGTTTCATAAAGGAAATCCAGATGCTTAGATGATCCAGACCCTCAATTCCTATCTGTTAAATAAGGATTGTGGCTATAAATGTACTCCTGTGCTTCCGCAGGGTCAATGCTTCGGTTAATAGAATAATCCTATAACAGAATCGAAAAATTATATTTTAATTTTAAAATTCAAGTGGAGAGCATGGCTGTCCCGTTTCCCTGTCTGTATGTAGATGACGAGCCGACCATGCAGAACCTGATGCGGAATGAACCCGGTCAGCGCGTGCGAAAGGACACGTTCCATTTCGTTCGGTTCATCCCGCATATAAGCATTTTGCTGATTCCAAAAACACAGCTCACTACAAATCCTTGTTCAGCAGCTGAGGCGGAGCAATAATCGGCCACCCTTCCGGTATTCGATGGAGCTGTTCACCCGGCATCTGGCGTACATGTCCGGGCTTAACTCCCCAGCTTTCCGCCGCATAACCGGATGCGAATTTTCTTCGTCTGCCTCCGCTGATCAGATACCATATCTCGGGTGCTTCCGCAGCCGCAGCAATGCTTCCTTCTCCCCCGACCATATCTGAATTCGAATCGAGCACAGTCAGAGGAGAATGATCAGGTTCGAGCGGCCAATTCCGAATGTCACTGGCAGACACCAACGGCTCACCTGCGGCTGTGCCCAGCAGATCAGGTTTGGCTGCAAGAACTGGCGAAATACCGCGCGGAACAGGAATGTTGAGCTTTCGGCGCTGCCCGCCTTCTAGTAAATAGACATCCCCTTTGAGATCAGCAAGGTATGCACCTTCGGGATAGAAATCACTGCTTCGTCTGAATGGTGATTTCTCATGATTATTTTCAGAAAAAAACACCACTGCCCGCTGGCGCAGATCATCCTTAGCTGCTGAGGATACTGTATATGTCTGAAATTGAGATGGCCTATTCAAGTCATATGTCTCGGCAATCCTGCAGGTTTCGGCGATGAGCGCCTGAGGATCTCCCCATTTCTGGCTGTAAAATTGTTCATTCCCTTGGTTAACGGTGTGAAAATCCTGCTCTCCGAGCGCTTTCATGCTGACACTCCCAAAATGATGAATAAAGGCATCACCCGCCACAGCAAGCTTGTATCCCAGCATTCGCACCCGTACAATCCAATCATCATCTTCAAAGTTGCCAACAGCATAACCCTCATCCAAATAACCCGTACGTTCAAACAGCTCTCTGGAAAACAACCAGCAGAATCCGACAAGCCGGTCCGTTAACCGGTGTTTCCCTGCATCCGGCCTGTTCTGTCTGGCAGCAAAAGACCACATCTCCTGCACTTCACGATAAGGCACCTCAATCTGCTGATCTCCGCCAATATAATTGGTTACAGGACCTACCACACCGATCTGCGGGTCACTCCGGAGACAAGTCATCATATTTTCCAGCCAGCCTGGTGTAACCAGGGTATCGTTGTTCAGTACGACAATATGCCGCCCTTTGGCCATCATCAACCCCTGATTGACTCCGCCCGCGAATCCCCGGTTTTTCTCCAGTGCGGCCACCCGGACCATACCGCCTTGGCGAAGCAGTGCCTCCGCCGTACCATCCTGCGAAGCATTGTCAACAACGATGATTTCATAAGGAGCAGGGGTATGTTTTTCAATGCTGGATACACACTGCAGTACATAGTCACGCTGATTGTACGTCGGAATGATGATGCTGACCCCTTCAAAAATAAGCCCAAATGAGTTCTGTCCTTGACGCATACCATCTTCGTATCCCCGGTCATATCCCTGCCTGTAAAGTCTGGTGCTTCGAAGACCTCGGTGGCTCCTTTTGCCTTTGCGCGTGGAATTGCGCCGCTTACGGCCGCCCGCGGCATGAAGTACAACCGAAGCTGATGCCCGTTTACGATGAGGATGGCTGCTTGTTAAGGGTGTATCCTTTCTAAGCCTGCTGCTCTGCTTTGAGCCGTTCTGTCTGTTTTTCCTTGCATGACTAGGCTGTTTTTCCGTTATTTTCATGCTGCTTCCCCCGATCCACTCGTTCCCGGGACAGGACTTCATTGATCTCAATATCCTGTCCGGGACGATACACTAGAGTTGAAGCTCTCCTGTTACCAATTTATCTGCCAAGTGTCCAAAATCCAGAGCAGCTCTGCCCAGTTCTCCTGCAATGCGCTGGCACAGCACTACGGCTGGAATGCCTGCTGCGACCAGAGCGATATCAAAAGCATATGCCGCAGTCTGCTGCATCACCCGCGAAACATCTGCCATACCTGCCACGGCCGGAATAATGCCCGTGACCTGAACCCCATGGTGATGAAGCAGGACACCAAGTTCTGCTGCCCGGCTCCCGATCAGCAGCACGCGCCGTCCCTGAAGGATTGGCAGCAGCAGCCGGGATTGATGCAAGCCGTAATTAATCGTGGAGCTGGTCAATTTCAGACCGGACCAGTCAATCCCAAAATGACGCAGTACCGGGAATAACAGTCCCTGAAACGTAGGTGCGCGTGAAATCGGCACGCCCACCCAGTCTGCCCCCCGGACGGCTTCCGCAAGCGCCGCACGGATGTCCGGCGTAGAGCACGGCACCCCTGCATACGGCAGAAACGGTGCCAGCTCATACACTTCCTGAGCTGGCAGCACGGTATCCGCTGCCAGCGTAAGCAGTTCGCCATCCCCGAGGCGAACGACAGAAAAGGGGCGCCGCGCATCCAGCGCCGCCACGATGTGACCAGCCATCTCATGAGGGCTGGTCAGCCGGGTCAGGCTGGGCGCGTACTGGCGGAATCCCGCCGCGATCAAATCTGCCGCCGCGACAGCGGGCAGGATGTGATCCGGCGGGATGTGCTGCGCCACCAGCGCCTCGCCCCCGGCGTACACGCCGTCGCGGTAGCCCGCGGCGTAACCGCCGGGCACGGCCGCCTGCACGGCATGCTGCGCTGCCGCCGGCGGCTCGCCGTTTGCGCTGCCCGCGCTCGCGGCAGCGCCTTCCCGCCCCGCGGGCACGACGACACCCGTTAGGGGTGTCGTTTCACGCGGTGCTGGCTTGGGCGCACGGCGCATCGCCGTGCGCTGCTTGGCGCGGGCAGCGGCGCGGCGGCCCTGCGCGGAGGCGTGCCTGCGCTGGGCCGTGCCTTGGCGCGTGCGGCCCCGGGCCGGGCCCGCCAGCGCTGCACGGCTGGCCCGGCCTGCTCTGCCCGCGCTTACCCTCTTTTGCGGTATCCTGCCTGCCTGCCCCACCCTGACCGATCTCCCAGTCTTACCTCCATCCCTCCTGCTGCCTGTTCTTGCTTCACCTTTCACACGCCCCACTTCCCTGCATTCTTCACTTGTATCACCCTACCTGCACCCTTCACGCCCTGTGTTTTACTTCCACGGTGATGCATCAACCCTGTGGATATAACTGCTCTCACACCATTCACTCCTTGTGCATGGAAAAGGATGGCCGCTGGCGCTGCACAAAATGCCGGAGCTTTCTTCAAGGCTCCGGCACAAGCTCTGCATGATCAGGTACCGCACAGCGGCTGTAACATGTTATTCGGGATTAAGGCAGCTGCCCTTTCATGCGCACGGCTGCCTCCTGGAGCGATTCGAAAGTGCCGGCATCGCTCCAGTATTTTTGCAAAATATCGTACTCCAGTCCACCGCTGGAAGCATAATGGTTGTTCACATCCGTAATCTCCAGCTCTCCGCGTGCAGACGGTGTAATGTTGTGAATCAGCTTAAACACATGATCGTCATACATGTATATGCCGGTCACACAGTAAGAGGTCTTCGGCTGACTTGGCTTTTCTTCAATGTACGCAATGCGTTCCGGATGCTGTTCATCGAAGACAGGCACCCCGTAACGTCGTGCGTCATCCACGCCTTTAAGCAGTACACGTGCCGTACCTGCAGGCTGCTGCATATATCGGTCCACATACGGTTTCAAATCATCGCTGAACAGATTATCTCCCAGCAGCACCACAAATTTTTCACCCGGAAGAATAAACGAGGATGCCAGATCAAGCGCTTCGGCAATGCCGCCCGCCTTTTCCTGAATGCGATATGTTAATCTGACCCCGTGGTCCGCCCCTCCTCCAAGATACTCTGTATACAAGCCTGCGGAATGTTTGTTAATGACAATCAGGATCTCCTCAATCCCTGCCTGACGAAGCCTGTCGATGCCATACATTATCATCGGATGTTTACCGACGGGAAGCAGATGTTTGTTAATAAGCCGGGTCAGAGGGTACAGCCTGGTCCCTGTGCCACCAGCAAGAATTACACCTTTCATTCCTTGTTCCCTCCTTCATCGGATATGTCCATAAATTCACGCGGATCGACATGCCATTTATTTATGAAAATGGAGCGATTACGCTCCAGTAATAGTTTCCATTCGTGCGGGTCCGTCTTCTGAAAACTCGCGCTGCCCTGATGATGTACAAGAACATCGCCGCATACCAGCAGCCGGAAGCCCTGCAGCCTTGCCCGGTAACAGTAGTCATCATCTTCATAGTGTCCCGGAGAGTAAGCTTCGTCAAGCCATCCCACCGCATCCAGCACACTTCGTTTGATCAGCATACAGAGTCCAACAATTCGGCGTACTTCCTTCCACCTTGATGCATCCGAAACATTATGGGCTGCGGCCAGTTCCTGAAAATGTTCCACATTCCGGAACACCACGTCCACCTGCTGCGTGCCGCTGGCATAGTTGGTAACCGGACCGATGATGCCAATGCGCTCATCACTGTACAGTGCAGTACGCATATTCTCCAGCCAGCGTGCCGTAACCGTTACATCGTTGTTCAGCAGCAGCAGCTCATCTCCACAGGCAGCCCTCAGTCCAGCATTACAGGCGGCTGGGAAACCGCGATTCTCGGGTAAACGAACAAACCGGATTCGCTCCATCGCACAATATTCGGCAGTGCCATCTGTCGAACCATTATCCACAACGATAATTTCGTACGGTGTGCATTCCCCTGTATGCGTTCTGATCGCATCCACACAAGGCTTCAGCAGGGAAAGTCCATTATACGTCGGTATGACTATACTGGTCAGCGTCATCTCGCGTTCCTCCTGTAAGCTACCTCTGTACGGGAAGGCGTGTTGGCCTGAACTGCATTTGTATTCCGTTCCAGCCAGGCAGCCAGTGCTTCCAGGTGATCCCCCAGAATCAGCCTGGCTACATCATTTCCACGGCCCGTATTCCCGGGACGCAGCCGGTTCGAGCGAATGACGTCCACTTGATAGGGAGCGGACACCTGCAGCCCCTGCTGTACTGCCAGCATCTGGGCCATAGGCGGTACAGCGAGTGACGCAGGTTTTACCGCCTGAATCATACGTCTGGATACGGCATGGGGCACAGCGGTCATTGAATTGGAACCAAGATCCCGCCGACCTAACGTGTGATTCAAATACGCTTTGATACGGCTGACCTCATCCTGTTTGGCAAATGGCGGAAGCAGGGACGTCAGATCATTTAACGCGACATCCTGCCCCCGATCAATCGTAAATAGAAACGGTGCCAGCTGCTCAGCAGGGACGACCATGTCCCCATCCACAAACAGAACGGTCTCCGCATCTGTCATTTTGACTCCAAGTGCACGCCCCACATCATGTCCTGCCCGATCCGGTTCATACACAAGTGTAATGCCCGGATGCTGCAGCACGTGCCCGAGGCTGTTATCCGTTGTTCCGTTTAATACGACTACAATATCCCGGAGCGGCAGGCGACGCAGCTGCCTCAGCACCTGCCCAAGCGTACGCTCCTCATTGCAGGCACAGACTACGGCTGCAGCAGCATGGCGGAGGGGCAGCGGTACGATATCAGATGCACGGCCCGAGGTTTGTGCATAACCCTGCATAAATGCGCTGCCTGCCTGTAACGCTGCGCCGACGCTGTCCAGCTCCGGCAGTTCTGCCGCATATGCTTGCCATGCCTGAGAAGCATGTTTATCCGGCAGATCGACATCTGCCTGAAACTGTTTGCCTGCAAGCCGGCCTGCACGTCGAAACGGATGCAGATCCAGCATCATCTGCCGGGTCTTTCCCGCAGGCTTCCGGCGCGGTTTGCTTTTTCCACGTGTCTGCTGTCTTTTTCGCAGCCTTCCGGCAGCCATAAGCCTTGATCGCATCTGTCTTCGAGCCCCTGCTCCTGATCGTGTTTTCATTGCTGTCACCTCCATCATGCTGCGCCACTGTCATATAACCCGATCTCAGGATTTACCTACCTGACGCTCCCCTTCTACCTGCACAGGCTGCGAACACGATTCAGATCAGGATAACCCCCTCGGGGACCGCGTGTATCCGTAATCCAGCGGATCGCCTCCAGGTGATCCTGCAGTACCACTTGACTTAGCGGATCAGCGCCGCTTCGTTTCTTCATACGAACCGCATTCCATTTCCCCACGGGAACATGATGAACAGCCTCCACCCGCAGTCCCCCAAGGATGGCCTTTGCATGAGCAAGCGGTGGAACTTCCAATGCTGCTAAACCGATGACCTCCAGCGCCTTTCGGTTAAGCGCGTGAGGAATGGCTGTCATGGAAGCCCCGCCAAGATCGGATCTGGACAGCAGACTGTTCAGCACATGTTTCGCTTCAACGACGGGATGTACGGGACTTCGTGTCACCGGGCCGTTGTAATCGTTCAACGCGGCGTCCACCCCTTTTAAAACCGCCTGCACGTAAGGCGCCAAATGTTCAGCCGGAATCGGTATATCTGCATCGGTAAACAGCAGTATCTGCCCTTTTGCTGCGGCCGCTCCTGCTCTACGGCCTCCGTCATGCCCAAGCGCTTCCGGGTACTGGAGCACACGCGCCCCTGCCCGTTCCGCTTCGCTCGCCGTTCTATCGGTTGATCCGTTCACAATGACCAGCACTTCTGCATCGCGGCATATACGTGCTGCCTCGCGGACTACAGCTCCAATCGTGCGTTCTTCGTTCATGGCCGGAATAATCACCGATAACAGCGGCTGCAGTACAGCTTTCACATCTGGTTGAACGGCTCCCTGAACCAAGTCATGTGCTTCTCTCCGATCGCTCAGCAGCAATGAATCATTAGATGGTATGGTGAGGGCATAGGCCATTGTACCCTTTTTTCTTGGAGAATGATTTCGTCTCTTGCCTGACGTACTTCTGGTACGTTTTTTACCTGTTTTTTCTGAAAAATGGACTATTTTCCGGTGTTTCCGCAACCAATTTCACCTCCCGCAATCCATCCTGATCATGCCAAGGGAGTACACGTTATTCTATGTATTCGTGGAGCAGTGGAAACGGCGTATGTCCTTGCAGCAGGCAGGTTCTGTGTCGTGATACAGACATACAGGCCTTTCGCCTGTGACATCATTCGTCAAAAAATTCAAAAATGACGCCTGTTCCCTGTCCTTAGACACAATTTTCTAAAAAATCTAAAATTGCATCTTTTCCAAACTTTTACACTGTGATACTATACGATTCAAGCCGATAGATTTACATTTTTAGTCTTAGACAGAACTTGTGTTCCTAATCTATTTTTCTGTCTATTTATTGACCTTCGGTTAGTTAAGATGTTTATTCTCCTCACATGCGGCTGGCCGCAGAGGATGATCTTGAAAGGAGTGATGCCGTTCCAATCCAGCTTCTTCTTCCCGAGGGGGGACAACCCCTGCTTCCGATTACACACCTCTGCTTCAGCCCCGCACTCCGCCCTGCCCAATGCAGACGGAAACCCAGCCGAGATAGGCATAATACTTTTTTCAAAAAATAATATGAGAATGGGAGAGTTTAACGATGAAATTTTCCAAAGTTATGCCAACGATTCTTGGAGGAGCTCTTTTGCTCGCTTCTGTATCCTCTGCTGCTGCAGCGCCATCGGATGATCCATCCATTCCATTTGAGGCCCCTTACGCCTCTGAGGAGAGTATTCTGTTGAACAATACCCCGGACGAAACCATTTATGATTATCTTGGACAGCAGGAACAGTTTTTGAACGCGGATGTCAGAGGACAGCTCAAAATTGTTAAACGCAGCACAGACACCTCTGGTGTAAGACACTTCCGTCTGAAACAGTACATCAAAGGCATTCCGGTTTACGGTGCTGAGCAAACCCTGCATCTGGACAAGACTGGAGCTGTGACTTCCGCTCTTGGCGATCTTCCTCCTGTTGAAGAACAAGCGATTCCGAATGACGGAGTCCCTGGCATCAGTGCAGAAGACGCGATTAAAATCGCTTCGGATGAAGCAACCTCCCGGATCGGCGAGTTAGGCGCACCGGAGCTTGAGCCAAAGGCCGAACTGAATATTTATCATCATGAGGAAGACGGTCAAACCTATCTGGTCTACATTACGGAAGTCAACGTGCTTGAACCAGCCCCTCTTCGAACCAAATATTTCATCAATGCCGTGGATGGAAGCATCGTATCCCAATTTGATATTATCAACTTTGCAACAGGCACAGGTACGGGGGTGTTCGGTGACACCAAAACGCTGACCACAACGCAATCCGGCAGCACGTACCAATTGAAAGACACTACTCGTGGTAAAGGTATCCAAACGTACACAGCGAATAATCGTTCCTCTCTTCCAGGCACACTGCTTACCGATTCCGATAACGTATGGACGGATCGTGCAGCTGTTGATGCCCACGCTTATGCTGCAGCCACTTATGATTTCTACAAAAATAAATTCAACCGCAACGGCCTCGATGGGAACGGCCTTTTGATCCGATCCACAGTCCATTATGGCTCCAACTATAACAACGCCTTCTGGAACGGTGCACAGATTGTATTCGGTGACGGGGATGGCTCACAGTTCGGTATCTTCTCCGGTGATCTCGATGTTGTTGGTCATGAATTGACACACGGGGTGATCGAATATACCGCGAATCTGGAATACCGCAATGAACCAGGTGCTTTAAACGAAGCTTTTGCCGACATTATGGGTAATACCATTGAGAGCAAAAACTGGCTGCTTGGAGATGGCATCTATACACCTAACATTCCGGGGGATGCCCTGCGCTCTCTGTCCGATCCTACGCTGTATAATCAGCCTGACAGGTACAGTGACCGCTACACAGGTTCTCAGGATAACGGCGGTGTTCATATCAACAGCGGTATCATTAATAAAGCCTATTATCTCGCAGCTCAAGGCGGTACACATAACGGTGTAACGGTTAGCGGCATGGGTCGTGATAAAGCCGTACGTATTTTTTACAGCACGCTGGTGAATTACCTGACACCTACATCCAAATTTGCAGCAGCCAAGACGGCAACCATTCAGGCAGCCAAAGACCTGTACGGCGCAAATTCTGCTGAAGCTGTGGCCATTACCAAAGCCTATCAAGCTGTAGGACTGTAATATGTAACAATCTCGGATTTCATCCATTATTAAGTTCAATAGCATCATCTATTTAACACAATAAAAGCTGAACTTTTTTCTTTCTCCTATGGTAAAAAAAGCATCGTTTCGACACTCCTCATGTCCAAACGGTCAGGCTTGCCAAGCAAAAGCGGTGTCCGGGACAACCTCTGGACACCGCTTTTGTGTATTTCTTATGCCGATGGTCCTGCCGCAATCCAGGACAATAAACCGTACGTATGCTTACAATCCGCTGTCCGTGTTACTTCCAGCACCGCTTCATCTTCGCTCTGGGATAACAAGGAGACCTGGAATCCGCGATCATTGCTCATTGCTACAATGACATAATGCTCTGAATCAAACGACTCCTCGAATACAACCGTCACTTCCGTACACGTCTCATTCTCCGGCAAAACAAAAGCTTCCATCCCGAACTGCTGCACAGCAGGCTGTTTGCTTACACTGCGTACAGGCTGAAATGCCAGATGTTCAGCACGGACAGCACCCGACTGCAGCTGACCGCTGCCTACAGAGCCATCACATAAATGCTCCTGCGTCACCGATTGAGGCTCCAGAATAGGAGTTACCGGTACAGCTGATTCCGAGAGATCAGCATTCGACTCTTCCGACACTGCAGCTGGCTCTTCTCTGAGCGTTGTTTCCGGTTCAAGTATTTCAACGTCGGCATCGCCTTCCGTTAAGGCTGCCATTGCTTCGTACTCGTTGGACAGACCAAGCAGCTCCTGCAGCTCCAGATTCCCTGCTGGCAGCTCATTCGAGGCATCCTCCGAGTCCTCTCCATCCTCTCCCCATGCAAACAAACCTTCATTTTGAAGACCTACAGACTGCATAAACTGCTGTACTTCCTGCATCGCTTCCTGTCTTTTAAACTCCGCAAGCTGTTCGAGCGTGTCTGCACTGACCTGCCGGATCGCATTCCAGATCTCTTCGCTTAGATGCGCCGTTCCGACAATCCCTTCATTTAAATGACTGGAAGTAATACTTTGCTCGCTCAGCTTGCTTCCGTCAATGGCTCGATCAGCCAGATGCACCGACGAGATCGTTCCTTCAGTCAATTTACTGCCATCCACACTGCCATTCGCCAGTTTGGATGCCGTAACTGCACCATCCTGCAGATGAGCTGTATTTACTGTGTCTTCGCTCAGATGGCATGCCGTGATGCTGCCATCCGCAATGTGTTCTGGCTGAATCGCACTTTCTGCGATATGAGCAGACTGCACGCTCTCGTCGGTTAGGTGGGTACTGGATACCGCACCATCCGCTAGTTTATAACCATCCACACTGCCATTCGCCAGTTTAGATGCCGTAACTGCACCATCCTGCAGATGAGCTGTATTTACTGTGTCTTCGCTCAAATGGCATGCCGTGATGCTGCCATCCGCAATGTGTTCTGGCTGAATCGCACTTTCTGCGATATGAGCAGACTGCACGCTCTCGTCGGTTAGGTGGGTACTGGATACCGCACCATCCGCTAGTTTATGGCCATCCACACTGTCATTCGCCAGTTTAGATGCTGTAACTGCACCATCTTGTAAAATCATACTGCTGACCGACTCTTCCTCCAGATGAGCAGTTCCGATGCTTCGTTCCTGGATATGATGGGAGAGGACTGCCTCATCATGGATATGGCGGGATTGAACTGCACCCTGCTGCAGGTGTGCCGCACCCAGTGCTTCGTATTGCAGATGCAGCCCGCTGATCAGTCCTGGCTTCAGATGCGCTTCCGTTACTGCAAGAGGTGCGAGATGTTCTGTCTGCACGGCGCCGGCAGTGAGGTGGCGCGAAGTTATCACCTGTTCGCTGATATGCTCACTATGAATCACTTCTTCTCTCAGATGATGACTATTCACAGTCTGTGCAGCCAAATGATCGGACTTTACACTGCTCTCCGCAAGATGCATGGAATCGACAGCAGCTCGCTGCAGATGCTCGCTTCCCACTGCCCCGTACTGCAGTTCTTCACCTGACACCGAATCAGCGACCAGATGCTCTGCAGTCACTGTTTTTGGACGCAGCTTGCTGCCAGGAATACTGCCGTTTGCGAACAATTCCGGCGTGCGGACCTCATCAGACAGGTGCTCCAGTGAGACGGCGTGCTGCTTCAAGTGATACCCACGAATCGTTTCGGCAGGGATATGTTTGGCAGTGATGCTTTCAGCCATAATTTTAGCGGAAGTAATGCTGCCGTCTGCCAGTTTAGCTGAAGTGACCGACAGATCAGCGAGCTTATCGGTCGAGACACTTTCCGGTGAAAGCTTAGGTGAGGTTACGGCATGATCGGTCAGATGCGGCGGAAAAATCGAACCTCCCGCGAGCAGTGCCGAGGTGATGCTGCCTGGAGCTATTTTGTCTGTGGTGATGGCGGCACGCGACACGGTGTCCGTTTGTACACTGCCTGGCTGCAGATGAGGTGCACCCACCGAATGCTCTGTCAGATGTTCTGATTTCACGGCATATGGCCGCAGTGCCTCGGAACCAACACTGCCCGGAGTCAGATGGGCAGCCGTAACGGCTCCGCTTCCCAGATGGGACGAATTCACCGTACCCGAAGCAACTGCTCGGCTTGTAACCGAACCTGGTGCCAACTTATCGGATGTAATACTCTCCGCTGCAAGCTTAGTAGTTGTGACAGCTTCATCCTGCAATTGGAATGATCCCACCGAAGACTCTGCCAGGTGTTTCTCCAATACGATGCCTGCTGCCAATGCATCTGCAGAGACACTTCCCTCGGACAGATGTGCTGTCTCAATGCTTCCGCTGGCCAGATGTATGGAATGAATCGCACCATTATCGACATGAACCGGGGTAATACCGCGATTCACAATATGTTCGCCCCGAATCGAACCTTTGGCCAGATGTTTCCCCTGCACGGCTTCATCCGCTATTTTAGAAGAAACCACACTCTGGTCTGCCAGCTTGGAAGCTGTAACGGCCTGCTCCAGCAATTTCGCTGTCCCCACCGATTGGTCTGCCAGCTTACTGCTGATGATTGCTCCATCGACCAGATGCTCGCTGCCAATTTCGGAACTGCCGATCTGTTCACTGCCTACAGCCGCTGACCGAATCTGCACCGATCCGATCGAACCATCCACCAGATGTCTTCCGTTTAAGCTGTGCTCGGCAATATGCCGGGTATGGATCGCTCCATCCTCAATCTGTTCGCTGCCAATGCTGCTGGCCAGCAGCTGATTGCGCCCTACCGACCCTTCTGCCAGATGAGACTGCTTCACCGAACCTGCCTGAATATGGCGTGAATCAATGGCCTGTTCTTCAATCTTGCTGCCCGTCACGGCCCCTTCGCGAATCTTGGCACTGGTAACTGCATCATCTGCCAGTTTCGAGGTATGAACCGCACCACCTGATAGATGACGTGTTTCTATACCGCTGATCGCTATTTTTTCTCCCGTGACGGCTTGATTCTGAATTAATTCCTCGGTGACCAGCAGCCGGCTGAGATGTCTCGTACCGATCGAACCGTCCGCAATTTTGGCTGCATCAATAACCTGATTCCCCAGCTTTTGAGAAGTAATACTTCCATCCCGGATTTTGTCTCCGGCGATTGAGGCATTTCTGATTTTGTGGCCGGATACCGAACCGTCTATCAGATGTTCCTCTGCGATGGAAGCCTCGGCCAGCTTCGCTGATACAATGGCGCCGTCCGCAATATGAATGCTCGTTACAGCATAATCCTGAAGTGCTTCACTTCCTACCGCGCCCGATTTCAGCTTGGATGCATCCACTGAGAAAGGAGCCAGTTTACTTTCCGTTACAGCAAATTCGCTGAGATCGTCCGTATAAATATACTGACCCGTGTGGCCCGGCATCTGGTTCTGGTTCAGGCGTTCAAGGCGCTGTCTGCCTGTTACACGGCTGTCGCTGTCCTGCTCTTTCAACGGAGAAGCAAGACTGCTGATCTGAAGTTCTCTTTCCACACCTTCTTTTTCCACGTTATCCGGGACCCTATCCTGCTTTTCTTCTGTATTTTGTGTTTTCAGCTGTCTCTCTTCCGAATCTGATTTCTCCAACAAATCTGCTTCTGCCGCTGAATCTGGTCTATTGGTAGATAAATCGGACGTGATCGGTTCGGGCTTTGCTGCTGACTCAGCAGGAACCGCCTTCGGAACAGGCGTATACGGACTCAAAACCTCTTCCTTTTTCACGGATTTCTCTGGCTTTGCGAATTCCATTCGCCGATCGGTCAGCTCCAGTTCCCTGAATTTAGGACTGATATGACGCAGTTTAGGCACCACACTCTTTTTTCTGCCTTTTTTACTCATAAGGCCAGCTCCTTCCCCTAACGTTCATCTCCGGCATCATATGCTTTGACCTGGGCATCTGCCACTTATCTGGCCCTGCTTTTGCAAATCCATGCCGTGATTATGCATATTCAAAGAACAGCTGCACCTGTCCTGACGTAATTAGGCTGTACGAAACGGGGAGACAAGGCAGCTGTCCACGCCCCCTATCCGCTCCTTTCATAGGATATGGTGTCTGAGCATAAACGGATGTATAAGAAATACATCTCCACACCGGTCTGCGTTATCGCGATGTCAGAGCCTTGCATTGACAGGCCGGCGTACTGGAATACAGATTCATGGCCCGCGGTTAACAACGAAGGAGGAACGGTCATGCTCCAAGAAACGATCGGCATTATGTTCGATTCACGCATGTACCGGGGGATACCGGCCGGAAGGACCGGTCAGGAATCACTCGCAAATTATGAACAGGCTGCAGCCTGTTACGGATTAACGCCCTGCTTTTTACGGCTGGAGGATATTGATCTGGAATGCAAAACCTGTCTGGCTTATGTGAAAAAAGAAGATCGGTACGTGCGTGAGCGTATACCGCTTCCTTCCGTCATCCATAACCGTTCGCTCCAGCTGCGGGGTACGGCACAGCGGCAGATCACCCGTTTGCTGCTGCAGGGCATTCAGGTATATAACGTGCGCAACCGCTATCGCAAGGATCATGTGCATGATATGCTGCGGCAGGACCCTATTCTAAGAAATCATCTGCCTCGTGCAGTCAAAGCAGCACCTGAATCTCTCGCTTACATGATGGAACATTATAAGGATCTCGTCATTAAACCGTGCAGCGGCAGCATCGGACATGGCATTATGCGTCTATTCCAGCAGGACGGACATTGGAAACTGACCTGTGAAACCAAAGCGGCACGCAAAGGCTGGGCCACCTTCCGATTAAACCGGGGACAGCTTCCTTCCGCTGCGCTTCGCCGGATATTCCGCCATGCATATCTGATTGAGGAGCGTATTCCGCTGATCCGGTACGAGGGAAGACCTGTTGATCTGAGAGTGTCGGTACAGCGCGGAAGGGATGGATTATGGAGTGTCACCGGCATGTTTGCCAAAGCAGCACCATCCCACACGTTTGTGACTAATATCGCTCAGGGCGGTAAAGTGATGACATTAGCCGAAGCACTCGGGATGAAGGAGCCGAATGCCGAACTTTTCCGCCTGGAATCCCGCATTGCCATGACTGGCCTGCGTATTGCCCAAACTTTGGCTTCCAGTCTGCCTCACCTTGCCGATCTGGGTCTCGACCTGGGTATTACCCGAAACGGAGAGATTTTTTTTATTGAATGTAATGGAAGAGATCAGCGTTACGGCTTTCGCAAGGCTGGCATGAAGGAACATTGGCAGATGAGTTACAGCAAACCGATGGCTTATGGACGTCTGCTGCTGGATCAGAACTCCATCATTCCAAGACAGCCTCAAACCTATGATCGCGGATTGTATTGATTTCATTCGTGATTTGTGTCAATATTATGCAGAATGGCCGCTTTTGCGGCCTTGAAGTTTGTACTAACCCTAAGGGGGATATTCATGGCAAAAACGCTGTTGCGATTAATGACTGAGCTTTCTTCGCGCAAATGGATCTCCCGGACCGTGGGAGCTTTCTCCAAAAGCCGGGGAAGCAAAGCATTTATCCCTTATTTTGTCCGGACCTACAACATCCCTGTACAGGAAGCCGAGAAAGACTGGAAAGAATATCGTTCCCTGAATGATTTCTTCACTCGCAAATTAAAACCCGGGATGCGCCCGCTGGACCTTTCGGAACATGCATTGATCAGCCCTGTTGACGCCAAAATCACGGCAGCCGGTCCGATCTCCGCAGGAACGATTCTGAATGTAAAGGGACAAAATTATACACTCGCTGAATTATTAAACCACTCTCCGCATCTGGAGAAGTACAAGCATGGTTATGTATTCGTACTCTACCTCAGCCCGCGTGACTATCACCGTATCCATGCGCCTGTCAGCGGCCGCAGAATAGAAAGCGAACATATCAAGGGTAAAGTTTATCCCGTGAATGATTTTGGACTCACACATATGAAATCCGTGCTCAGCCGGAACGAGCGCCTCATTACGTATATTGAGCACGATTATGGTGAAGTGGCTGTTGTCAAAGTAGGTGCGATGAACGTCAGCAGCATTCAATATGCAGATGTCGATACCAAAGCCTGGGCTCAGGGAGATGATCTGGCCTATTTTGAATTCGGCTCTACCGTCGTACTGCTCATGCAAACAGATACCTTTGAACCGCTTCCTGATTTGAAGCCCGGAGATTCCGTTAAAATGGGTGCCCTGCTTGGTCGTCTCAAACCCAAACATTCATAATTCATAAGCAAATAAAGAGGATGGCATACACCTTCAATCGGGTGTTACGCCATCCTCTTTATTCATGCCCTAATATTCATGATATGAAAGGTTACCATTCTGAACCATTACGCTAAACATCATTTCATGTATACATGCATGGCGAAGCCTCACTTCGCCTGAATCGTTTGTTCATCAGCCGTTAGAGAACGATATCTCCAAACGTTAAAACCATACGTCCTGCAGTTCTTCCACCGGTTTCAACCGGCGCAGACGTTTCCGAAAAATGCTGCATCCTTTGATGGAATTCCTGCGGCTGCGGACCCGTCTTTTTCCGTTCATCATCACACGCTCCTCCTTGTCAGGTCATCTGGAATGCTAGTTACTTACCCCAGCCATCCGGCATTGAAACCCTGTGAGATGTTGGATCAGACTCCCTAATACATCTTTAACGAATCTCTGACGGACTTTTACCCGTGTACTGCTTGAACTGACGACTGAAGAAAAAGATATCCCGATACCCCAGTGCATCCGCGACTTCGGTCACGTTCATGCCGGTATGTACCAGCAGATGTTCTGCCCGTTCAATCCTCATACGAATAATGTAGGACTGCACGGATGATCCGATCAATTCTTTGAACTTGATAGAAAAGTAACGCGGGGACAGACCGGCCCGTGCCGCCAGATCTTCGACGCGATGCGTAATTCCGGGATGCTGCCGAACATAATTCGCAATCTCCTGAATCACGTCGGACAGCTGGTTGCTTACTTTTTTCTCAACTGGCTCTTCCGTATCCGCTCGGAGCAGATGAATCATCAGCTGCTTTAGAATCAGCTTGCTCTCTTCGTCACGTCCATACACATCGGATAAAAACAGCCGAACATACCGTGCCAGCAAATGCTCGAATTCCACCGTCTCCTGCACTTCGCGATAAGACTGGGGAACATCAACCACAGGCCCGTCCACATCAAAGTGAATATAGGTAAGCACAAGTGGTTTTTGCCTATTATGCGCTGCACTGGTGTGATCTCCCGGACGAAACAGAAAACAGCTTCCTTTGCCAACCTCGTAAGGCTGATCATTCAAAATAACCGTGCCTTCACCGCTCCACACGTAAAATAAATCATAATTTTGCATCGGTTTTTCCCGCTTCTGCCATTTCCAGCCCGGTTCACAGACTATTTTGGCGACAGCGGGCAAAATTACAAATGATGATGGCGATGCCTGCAGCATGTCGCCACTCCCCCTTGACAGTTAATCTCTTTAACACACTTATCCCATTATACAGCGGAATTCACCGAAACGAAAATATACACTTCTCCCATGCCGTTCGCATCCGCTGGATACCTTCTCGGATCTCCTCTTTATCCAGGTGAGCAAACCCGAAACAGACGGCAGAATCCCCTGGTGTCAATCGGTACTTTGCTGCATCCCGGATCAATACCCGCTGTTCGTGAACCCGTTCAGTAAATCGTACATAACTCTCCCGATCCCCGTTCCAGACTGCGTAGATGGTCAGCCCGGCATCCCCTGGATGCATGGTGAACGCCTGCGGCAGCCATCGCTCCATCTCCTTCACAAAGAAATCATGCCGTTCCCCATACAGCCGGGTTAACCTGCGCAGATGACGCATATACCCCCCTCTCGTCATAAACCTGGCCAGTGCACGCTGTTCCAGCAGCGCAGGTGACACCGGTTCATACAAAGCCTTGGCAGCAAGCAGCGGTTCTACCAGACTGCGCGGCAGTACCGCATAACCCAGCCGGAACGAGGCCGGCATCGTCTGGGAGAAAGAACCGATGTAGATGACACGCTGCTCCCGGTCAAGCACTTTCAATGGCTCAATTGGCCGACCGCCCCAGCGAAACTCACTATCGTAATCATCTTCAACAATAACGGCATTTTGTTTTGAAGCCCAGGCCAGCAGCGCTCGTCTTCGTTCCAGCCCAAGCACCGCTCCCGTCGGAAACTGACGAGTGGGGGTGACAAATAACGCCTGTGCCTGCCAATTCTGCGGAATAATGCCCCCGGCATCCACTTCCGCTGGTATCACCTCACCGCCGCAGGCTCTGACGGCATGCACGATTCCCTGATAACCCGGATTCTCCAGAACAACCGGGCTTCCCTCGGTAATGAGCAGTTGGGACAGCAGGGTGATGCCTTGTATCGATCCGCTGAAGAGCACAATTTGGGCAGCATCTGCCTGAATACCGCGTGTCCGGCGAAGATGCGAGGCGATTGCTTCCCGCAGCTCTGGATCACCAGCGGCCCCGCCCTGTTCCTGCCATCCGCTGCGGTGGACTGCGGCAAGCGCACTTTTCCATTCGGCGGCAGGAAAATGTTCTGTCAGAAGGCGCTGCATCCGAAAATTGATAACCGATTCATGCGTCAATTGAACCTCTTCACAAGAACGTTTATGTTCTGCCGTTAATGTACACAGTCGTTCGCCCCAGGCAGATAAGTGCAGCTCGGCTTCGATTTGATCGTTATGATGTGCGGACATGGATTCTGTAACATAAGTTCCTTTTCCGAGGTAGGCATGTACATACCCATCCGCAAGCAGCATATCGTAGACCTGGGCAGCTGAACCACGCGACATATCATACTGTTTGGCCAAGGCACGGGTAGATGGCAGCCTTGTTCCTGCCTCCAGTGTCCCCGCGTGAATTGCATCACGCAGTGCGTGATATAAGGCCTGATATTTGTAGCGATATTGAAGCTCATATGACTCAAGGGGCAGCCACAATTCCATGGGGTCTCCTCTCTCTTTGTCCTTTATTTTGTCTTTTCACTGACCGCTCTCCACAATTGGCCTATAAAAATGAATTTAAATTGGATCTATTTTGCTGTCAATATATGTTTTATGGTTATCTCCATGACAAACAGTACTTCATCTGAAGTTTCTGACGTGTTCTAATCCTTACTTACTCTTATATGTTCTAACACTTTCTAAACAATGGGGGAAATCACATGAGACGCAAAGAATTTTCAATAGAAGAAGAGAAGGAAATGATTGCATTTCTAGATCAGTGCTCCTTCGGATTTCTCGGAACAGTCAGCCCGGATGGGGAACCGAGAGTAACACCGCTGAATTTTGTGTATATGGAAGGCTGTTTTTACTTTCACGGCAGTTTGGCAGGAGAAAAAATGAAACAAATCAAGCAGCACTCGGCTGTCAGCTTTACCGTAGCGGAGGAATACTCGCTGATTCCTTCTTTTTTCAGCGACCCTGAACTGGCCTGTCCTGCAACCTCTTTTTTCAAAAGCGTCATGGCTTCCGGTCTGGCAGAGCCTGTAGAAGATCTCGAACTGAAAGGCAGGGTGCTGCAGCGATTTATGGAAAAACTCCAGCCGCAAGGCGGTTATGTATCCATTGATGCACAGGACTCCCGCTACACCGGGCGGCTCAAAGCCGTTGCTGTCGTGCGAATCGTCCCGAAGCGAGTCAGCGCCAAGTTTAAGTTTGGACAAAATTTAACCCCTGAACGATTCGACCATATCAGTGGTCAGCTTCACAAACGAAATGAAGGCCGGGATCAGGAAACCGTTGAAATGATGCAAAAATACTGCCCGTTCCACCAGCAGTAAACCTGCCGGATCAGGCTTGGAATTCGTGCAAATACTGCGTTTTTGCCCTGTGAAGCAACGCGGTAAAGTGATATAACTGTCATAATGCGTAATTTCCGTGACGGGGCCATGTCAAGGTGTTATAATATTAGGCAGTTGAATCACAATGACTTGGAAGGATGAAAAGAATGAATCCACTGGCTGAACAGTTGAACGAAAGTATTCAGGCCGGCAGCAGTCACGTCTACTCCATGCTGTCACAACTCGGCAAAGAAATTTATTTCCCTAAAGAAGGTATTTTGAGTCAATCTGCGGAAGCTGCAAGCCTAGCCAAGACCTTCAATGCAACGATTGGTATTGCTCTGGAAGGCGGGGTACCGATGCATCTGCCTGTGATTCAGGAGAAGTTGTCTGCATTCCAGCCGAAGGATCTGTATCCTTACGCGCCTCCTGCGGGCAAACCTGAACTGCGGACCGTTTGGAGAGATAAAATGCTGAAGGAAACCCCTTCTCTGGAAGGCAAATCGTTCGGCAATCCGATTGTAACGAATGCATTGACTCATGGACTCAGTATCGTCGCCGATCTGTTCGCTGAACAAGGGGACGCTGTTATATATCCGGATAAAAACTGGGAGAATTACGAGCTGACTTTCGGAATTCGTCGACACGGCCAGTTGGTTCATTATCCATTGTTTGATGACCAAATGAACTTTAACAGCAGCGGCCTGCTTCAAGCACTGCTTGCGCAGAAGGATAAAGGCAAAGCCATCGTCCTGCTTAACTTCCCGAACAACCCGACGGGTTACACACCGGGTGCTGCAGAAGCAGATGCCATTGTAGATGCTATTCGCCAAGCCGCAGAAGCTGGTGTGAATGTCGTTGCCGTTACGGACGATGCATACTTTGGTCTGTTCTTCGAAGATTCCATTCACGAGTCTCTGTTCGGTAAACTGGCCAATATTCATCCGCGTGTATTAACGGTGAAGATTGACGGAGCGACCAAAGAGGAATTCGTATGGGGCTTCCGTGTTGGATTCATTACGTATGCACATGAAGATGCTGCCGTACTGCATGCCTTGGAGCAAAAAACACTCGGCATCATTCGTGCAACGATCTCCAGCGGCCCACATCCTTCACAGACATTTGTTCTGGATGCGCTGAAGGCACCGGAGTTCGAAGCACAGAAGCTGGAGAAATTCGAAATTATGAAAGGCCGCGCCAACAAAGTCAAAGCCATTCTCGACAGCGGCAAGTATGGAGATGTATGGGATTACTATCCGTTCAACTCCGGCTATTTCATGTGCTTGAAGCTGAAGGAAGTTAGTGCGGAAGAACTTCGCAGTCACCTGCTCCACCAATACGGCGTAGGTACGATTGCGCTGGGTGAATCCGATCTGCGGATTGCCTTCTCCTGTATTGAAGAAAACGGTCTGGAAGATCTGTTCGATACGATCTATCGCGGCGTGCAGGATCTGCAAGCGACTTAAATAAAAAAACCTTATATGATATAAGGTTTTTAACAACAGAACCCTTTGGAGGACATAGCGAAGCTTATGTCGTACCAGAGGGTTCTTTCAACTTTTTATTGTTCTCCAGTCGTCATGCCGTATATATCGCTTCGTTTCTTTGGCAGAATCAGTACCATCTCCCCGGACAGGTGCCCAAAACCATGACGAACGGGCTGCGGCCCAATCAACCTACCCCCATGGTACATAATATACGATGTACGCAAGGGCGTGCCAAACCATCACTCGAAAGGGGTATGACCCATGTCCCAAGTTGAAGATACAAGAGGCGGATACGGATACGGATGCGGCGGCTTTGGAGGATTCACTAACACAGGTGCCATTCTGGTACTGTTCATCCTGCTGGTCATCATCACAAAATCATTCCTGTACTAATACAACCTCGTTCGCTGCAAAAATAACAACATGAGTTTACATCAACGCACAACGAAGAGGCTGTCCCACAAGTCATAATCATGGCTGGGGAGAGCCTTGTTTTTAATTTAATCAAACCCATTGGATAAGACAATAATCTACAGCCCCCTCATTTAACACTCCTTTTTAATTTGTGAGGAATCCGTCTAAAAGCCAACGGTCATCATCTGAACGGATATAATCAAAATATAATGCAGCGTGACCTTCCGAACCTTTAATATCTTGATTAAACATTACAGCCATCATTAACTTAAGGTGTTTCGCATCCTTTAATTCATATCCCCTGAATTCCAAATCTCCCAGTTCCATTTTGCTTTGAAGAGCCACTTCGTAAAAATTCTCTCCGTTATTCACAATAATCATGTTCTGTTCACGAGATACTTTTACACTAGTAGAGGAATTTGATTCTATAAAATCGTAATCTTTATCACCCATGGCTGAGAGAAGTTTAAACGTCAGGTTTAATGACTCCCTTAACGCCTGTTCTCGATTTTCTTCGTTCATTTTCTTAAGACTGCTCTCCGATTCTTCTTTCAAACGTTTATTTTCATTTGGTATTTCCTCATGATTTGAACACCCCATTAGAACAAATATTAAAAAAAACATTAGAGCAATTCTTTTCATTTTATACCTCCTTTTCATTACCACATATTAACATAATCAGACTTCTGGAAGAAAAACCAGCATAAAAGTAAAATAGTCATCATTAGGTAGCGGATATAGAAGGAGGAAGAGAGGACGGAAAAAAACAAAAAGGAACAAAGCAGCATGTACTTCTGCTTTGTTCCACCTTGAACATATAGATGTTATATTCTTCACCGATATCATTTAGCTCATTTGTGGAGGAATGGAATAACTTGTTTTATTCATCTTCTTCCTCTTCTTTAATCCATTTACTTCCCTGTGAACGACGCATCAGCGCGATGACAAGTATACCGAGTCCAAGCGCAATGCCTGATATGCCAAGTCCCTCCATCCCTGCAGCAAGCATCGGCAGCCACATGAGCAGTGCGGTTATGGCGTGCAGCTGGAAAATGAAACCGAGCACCTGTGTCCGTCGGCTCTCAGCTGAAATGGGGTAGATCATGATCCAGAAGGAATCACTATGACTTCGCCGCAGCACCCCGAGCTGAACGCCTGTAAGCAGCAGGAAGAACAGATATACTCCGATTCCAAAGTAACTGCCTGCGGTCCACCAGGATAACAGCATACCAAGAATGATCAGGCGCATGACAATAGTGAATACTTCCGTACGAATGAATGTTTTGGTCATAAGATATCGGTATGCCTGCCCCGCATTCCATGGAAGAGCATTCCCCCATTTGCTGAGCCAGCGGCGGGAGCTCACCTTCTGTCCAGACGATGGCACGTCTACAAACCAGCCTAAAGTTCGCATCACTCTGCCCGCCTGCGTCTGCTCCACCTGAATCAGACGCTCCCAGGCAACCCGATGTTTAACGGGTACACGCAGCGCAGCAATATAAACAGCGGCAAGAAGCAAAAGGAATACGAGACTACGGAGCGGAGGCTGCCACAGCCAGGCTGCCACAGCAAGCACAGCCAGCGCCCAGCGAAGCACCCGGTATCCTTTGGATGCTCCAGCTTGAACCATTCTCAGTTCCTGCCATGCTCCATAACTGGACAGGATTTTCCATAACAGCAGAAACAGAATGGACAAGCCCAGCGGTTTGGCGTCTGCATCTGCTCTTACATAGAGCGGCCATAACGTAAGAAACACAAGCTGCAGCCCCAGCATCTTATAAATAACGCCACGAACAAAACTGTTCTTCAAATATTCCTGCATCCGGTACTCCTGCGGCCGCAGGAAGACAATATCTGCCGGAAGCAGATATGTACGGTAACTGCTGAGCAGTACAAGCGGAGCCAGCAGCAGCAAAACAATCCAGCGTATTGGAAATCCCGCAGGAATATTCTGTACAAACGATGTATACCAGGCAGAGAAAGCAATCACCAGAAATAAAAAGACCATTGCTACACCGCTCTGGATGACATAGCCCAGATAAGGAAGAATTCCATTCCAGAAACCTGTCCGACGCTGCTTCCATAAAAGCTTCAGATCCATATTAATCCCTGCCTTGCACGAGGGAATAGAACATGTGCTCCAGCGGTGTGTCGGGCCCTCCGAACTGTGTGCGCAGTTCGTTCAGTGTACCTTGTGCAATGACCTCCCCGCGATGCAGTACAACGAAGCGGTCACAATAATTTTCAATGGTAGATAAAATGTGTGAACTGAGCAGAATGGAAGACCCTGAAGCTTTCATCTCCAGCATGAAATCCAGCAGGGAACGAATACCCAACGGGTCAAGCCCCAGAAAAGGCTCATCAATAATATAGAGCGGCGGCCCTGCCACAAAAGCACACATAATCATGACCTTTTGCCGCATACCCTTCGACAGATGTGTTGACAGACTTGTACTTTTCTCGTTCATGCGGAACAAGTCCAGGAGCTTCTCGGTCCGCTTTTTAAAATCCGCCTCAGACACATTATATGCCCTCGCTGTAAACTCCAGATGTTCCATGACGGTCATCTCATCATATAATTCGGGAGATTCCGGAACAAATGCCATAGCAGACTGGTAAATCTGTGCATCCTCATCCCGTTTTTTTCCCATCACCCGAACTTCTCCCTGCTGCGGAGTCATCAGGCCAAGAATATGCTTCATCGTCGTACTCTTGCCAGCGCCGTTTAATCCGATCAGCCCAACCATTTCTCCGCGTCCAACTTCCAGATTAATGCCGTGCAGCACCGGTCTTTTGGCGCTGTACCCTCCGCTAAGCCCGCTGATTTGCAGCACAGGCGATTGAACGTTTTCCATCTATCCCTGCACCCCTTTCATCCGATTATTCCTCAGAGCGCGGTGCTCTGTCTTTGCTCCACTTGGGTGCTCCCTTGTTTTTACGATTCTGATCGCGGTCCGTTCGGCCTGCACTACCTGCTGGTTTGCTGCCAGTTGCCCCTTGATTTGAAACGGTCGCTCTTGTGCCTGGTTTCCGGCTTCCCTGACCTGGTTTGCGATCCCGGGACTGTCCCGGCTTCCGGGAGAATGAATGCCCTTCAGGACGAGTATCCGGGCGTGGATCAGCCGCCAAAACTTTGCCGCCGAAGAGTGTACGCTCCTGCAGTTCAATGCCGAGTTCGCGTGCAAATTTGCGCATGATGAAAATTTGCGTTTCATCCACAATGGACAGCACGATCCCTGAACGTCCCATCCGGCCTGTCCGGCCTGCACGGTGAACATAATGCTCCGAGTCAAAGGCAGGATCATAGTTGATGACCATTGGCAGGCCTTCGATGTCCAGTCCTCTTGCTGCGACCTCGGAGGCAATCAGCAGTTGAATTTTGCCGTTACGGAAGGCAGCCAGTACGTTGCTGCGCGTTACCTTGTCGGCGTCCCCGTACAGCGCTGCTGCGGACAGACCCAAATGGTTCATTTTTGCCTCAACCTCACCGATGTCCTCCGTTGCATTCACAAAGACAATGGCACGATCCGGATTGTATTGTCTAACGAGACGGCGCAGCATATCGATCTTGTTGCGGCTCTCTTCTACGAAATAATAATGTTCGAGTCCGGCAGCCGTGGCGCGCTCTGGTTCGATACCAATATGAACCGGCTCTTTCATCTCGCGCTTTGCCAGCGCAGCCGTATGCTCATCAATTGTTGCGGACAGGAAGATTAACTGACGGTCACGCAGTGCGCTTTTCAGCACAAATTCCACGTCACTTACACCACCAAGTTGAAACACCTGATCGGCTTCGTCAATAACAATGGTAGATACGTTGTGCATTTTCAGCTTTTTGAGTGTAATCAGTTCCTTCAACCGTCCAGGTGTACCGACAACCAGCTCAGGATGCTCACGCAATTTCTCAATCTGACGTTTCACCGCCGCACCACCAATCAGCCCCTGCACACCAATGCCGCGATCCGCACCATAACGCTGTGCCTCACGTACAATTTGCATTGCCAGTTCCTGCGTTGGCGCGATAATCAGTTTCTGTGTTCCTTTAATATCACTCTTGATGGACTGCAGCAGCGGCAGCAGATACGCCAGCGTTTTCCCCGTTCCCGTCTGCGACTTGGATACTACATCCCTGCCTTCCAAAATAACCGGAATGGTCTGCGCCTGTACCGGAGAAGGTTCATTAATATCATGCTGCGCCAGCAGCGCCTCCAAATCCTGTGCCACGCCTATTGATGCAAAAGTTTGATTCGTCATGTATTCCATCCTTTAAGTTTATTCGTAAGAAACAAAGCCTGTCTTCACATTACCTTTCATTATATGCGAAAAAAGCCTGCGTACCAAATCTTATTCCGGCCGGAAATGTTCAAGTCTGCGCAAAAAAAAGAAAAGCCCCTCGGCGGAGCCCTTCTTCATCCGGTATATGGTGCTTATGTTACACTCTACTTCTGATTCATTACACCGTGTGACAGTCGATCGGCAAGCCGCGGGAACAACTGATAAAACCACATGCCAGCCGACGCCAGCCTCGGCAGATTCACTTCTTCCTTGCGTTTCTTCATGGCCCGAATCATGTGGCCTGCTACGTTCTGAGGAGTCAGCATCAGCCAGCGCACATTGTTCACGTAATTTCCAGAAGGATCTGCACGATCAAAAAATGGTGTATCGATCGGACCCGGGTTAATCGTAGTCACGGTAACCCCCGTCTTACGCAGTTCCTGACGAAGTGCGTTGCTGAATCCGAGTACAGCATGTTTGGTGGCCGTGTACGAGGCTGATTTGGCGGTGCCAATTTTGCCAGCCATCGAAGCAACATTTACAATCTGGCCTTTTCCCCGTTCCAGCATATGCGGCAGCACCGCTTTGGTACAGCGGACAATACCCATGTAATTCACGTCCATCATTTCGTCAAATTCCTGTACAGACATGTCTGTCATCGCGGCAAATTTTCCGTAACCGGCGTTATTCAGCAGAATATCGATTCGTCCGTATTTATGTAACATCGCATCTACAGCCGCCTGAACCTGCTCGCTGTCCGTAACATCCAGCGTTAGCAGCTCATGCCGTCCCTGTAGTGAAGCACCAATCTGTTCCAGCTTGTCCCGTGAACGGGCAGCCAGAATCGGGATGGCTCCTTCTTCGATCAGCATTTGTGCGCAGAGCGCGCCGATTCCGCTCGAAGCTCCTGTTATAAAAACAACCTGATCTTTCAGCATGGTTGATGTCCTCCCGTAATGAACACATTTGCCTTATAAGGCCTATGCTTCATTTTACGAGATCATCACCTGAATATCCATCTCGCCAATTCCATCCATTAATAACGGAATACTAAGCGCTTTCGTTGCACTGAATGCGGTTAAATGTTCAGACTGCATCACTTGTGGAGGGGTAATATCTACAACGACACCCTGATTGGACAGAATTGTACTCGCATTACCGCTAATCATGTTGCCCAGCTCGGAAATCGCACTTTTGCTCATATCGTCCATCTCGGTGATCACAAAACCACCCATCATGGCTGAAACAATTTTCAAAGCGACCGTTTCTTGTATACCAAAAACAATATTTCCACTCAGCTGGCCCGTCATTCCGATGACAATCCAGACATGATCAGCAATGAATTCTACGTTCTTCACGCCAAGACTCCCGGTGGAAGGCGAAACCTGGATGAGCTGTTCAAATACGTTGCGTGCAGATTCCAGGAATGGGTTAATTACTTCCGCTTTCACTGTCTATGTCCTCCTCACACTGGGTTATTGGTCACATACCAAAAGTCCCATATTCATTAAATTTATTATACTTTATCACGTACGAGAATTCATTAAGAATTCAGTAATTCCTGTGCACTATAATTTATCGTCATTCGAATACCAAATGTTTATAGCTGTTTTGTGCGCTTTTCACTTCTTTGGAAAAAATCTCAATTATCTACACAGGCTCTTAAAGAGTCATAGGACTTTTATACCGTTTTTATAAGTATTTAAAATTTAAAGTTACAGCCTGCTTCTTTTGGATGTCTGTCGAACTACTTTAATAGGGATGTACCCTTCATTGCCCTGATGTCCTTAATCCCCTATAATTTAAGATAAAGGAAACCTAACCCGTCACGGAATTCACTGCATGACAGATGACATACAGAGGATATTTTGCCGAAGGAGGCCGTATATGAACATAAGCCAACTGGAAACGCTGATTACGATTTCCAAAACAATGAGTTTCCGCAAAGCGGGAGAACTCCTCAATCTGACCCAGCCGGCTGTCTCGGCTCAGATCAAAAGTCTGGAGGACGAATTCAACACGGTTCTGGTTGACCGGAACCAGCCGGTAACCCTCACCGATCGAGGGCAGGTTTTTCTGGAGCACGCTGAACGGATGCTCGACATTGTGGACGAGTTGAAGCAGAAGTTGTCTGATCTGGATGAAACGCCGCAAGGACGCATCGTGCTTGGAACAACGACTTCTATTGCGATTCAGATTCTGCCAAGAGTACTCTCCTACTTTCAGGATCAGTTTCCACTTATCAAAACCAGCATTCAATCTCTTCCTTCCTCACAGATCTATACACAGGTCGAGAACGGTCTGGTGGACATTGGGATTGGATACCTGACAGAGCGGAATCCTAACCTAAGCACGTCGGTACTGTACTACGATACGTTCGAGCTTGTTGTATCTCCTTCCCACCCGCTGGCGAAGAAAAAACATGCGGCTGTCGACGTTTTGCGAAGCACCCCCCTGATACTACTGTCTCCGGACACGGTCGGACGCCGGTTTACAGAGGCTGTTTTCAAGAAATACAATATCGAACCCAACGTCGTCATGGAGCTGTCGAGCAGTGAAGAAGTGAAACGAATGGTTGAGATTGATCTCGGTGCAGCCATCATCTCCAAACAATCCGTAGCACATGAGCTTCGCCAGGGTACATTGCGAATGATACCTTTGAGTGAATTGGAAGTCAGTCATCCGGTAGGGGTTATCTACAAATCCAGCCGCTACCTCAATTCGGCAATGCATCAATTCCTGAGTGATCTCAAGGGCATGCCCGAAACACAATTTATCAGCTCAGAATAAAATGGATCATTAGAAAGGACAGGGATTCCATATGAAATTCGATCTTCATACGCATCATTTCCGGTGTGGTCATGCGGACGGCAGCATTAGGGATTATATTGAAGCAGGCATTGAGGCAGGACTTCAGGCCATCGGAATCTCTGACCATACCCCTTATTTTGGAAGTGATTTGGAACAGGCACATCCACGAATTGCCATGGGCAAATCGGAGTTACAGCATTATGTATCTGAAGTGCTCGCGTTAAAAGAAGAATATGCCGGGAAAATTGATGTTCTGCTCGGGATTGAATCGGACTACTTTCCGCTTCATGCTGAATTATACCGGACAACGCTGGGGCAGTATCCGTTCGACTATATTATTGGTTCTGTTCATCACACAGAGGATGTCAGCATTTTCAACAAAACCCGTTGGAACGGACTAACCGAAACCCGTAAAATCGAAGTGAAAGAAAGCTACTACAAGTTAATTGCCCAATCCGCCCGCAGCGGCATGTTTCAGATTCTCGGCCATATTGATGCGATGAAAGGCAATTACCCGCCATTCTCCGAGATCATTGCAGACCATGCCATCGACGAAACGCTTCAGATCATTGCCGATGCCAACGTTGCGATTGAAATCAACACATCAGGTAAAACCAAGCTTAGCGGCGGATGGTATCCGTCCGATGCCATCTTGGAACGTGCAAATCATTACGGTGTGAAAGTCACCTTCGGCTCCGATGCTCATATCCCTAGGCGAGTGGCCGATGAATTGGACAATGTACGCACACGTCTGCGAGAGATTGGTTTCACCGAATGGGTGTATTTCAAACAGAAACAGATGCAGATTGTTCCTTTATAAAAAATACGAACGCAAAGATCCCCATGCATGCAAAACATGCGTGAGGATCTTTATTCGTTTTGTTGCAAAAAAAATGAACCCGCTCATCGCGGGTCCCAACAGCATTATCTATTATCAAAAAGGGGGTCATGAGATAAGTTTACCCCTTGTCTGTTAGAGTTCAATTGCAGCTATATTTCATTTGTGTAACAAAAGATTGAAGTTCGTTTCAATGCTGAAACTGTTCCCGATGTATGCCATATACCTTAACGTCCAAAGCATATTCAGCTGTCTCATTCTCTCCATCGTTCAGTCCGAATGATGGAAGATTACGTTCATAAGTCATCCCCATTTTCAGGAGCACCCGCTCCGAAGAAATGTTGGCATCGTAACAGCGTGCCTCGACCCTCCACAGATGAAGTTCATCAAAGCCGAATGCCAGCAGACGACGTACGGCTTCCGTTGCCACTCCTTTCCCCCAACAGGACTTGTTCAAAATGTAACCAATCTGAGCAGTCCCTTTTTGATCATTCCAATGTTGGAAAGACGTTATCCCGATCACCTGCTCACTGTCTTTCCAACAGATGCCGTAGTGCAGCGAATCCAGTTTGGCACTGCTGCTTCGAATCTGATTCAGCAGCTTTCTCGCCCGAATGGGGGGTGCCTGATTACCTCGATTCACGTATCGAATCACTTGTGGATCGGATAACAGTTCAGACAAGGTGATGTAATCACTCTGACGTAATGATCTAAGCACAAGGCGCTCCGTCCATAAGGCAGGCAGCCCTTGAATCAGCATGTTTCGGGTAAGCATGACAATCACTCCTCTGCCTAACGGGTTTTAGTCCGGTAAGACAAGCATGCTCTGAAGATGATCCGGCAATCATACCACTGATCTGACCATAATGTTATAAACTGTAGTATGTCCTCTCTATAATCAGCTTTATCCTGTGAATGTAATCTACTCCTGCAGTCCCCGATAGACTCCTGAACGTATCTCGCGAATGTAAGCATCAAGTGCCGGAACTTCCGCTTTCTGTGCGATCCTTACTTCCTGCTCAATATCATAGGGTACCCGGACAAACTGAAGGTTGAATGGTTTCTGACTATCATCGCCGTACTCCCCTTCAAGAATGCAGTATGAGGCTTGAGGAAGATCAAGCGGATTGCCAGCGCTTCCTGTGTTAAACAGCATTTTGCCATCCAAATACTGCAGGAATGCATTATGCACATCGCCATATCCTACCACATCAGCTGCCCCTGCCTCGGAATGATCGGCTGGAGGTTCAAACATCGCAAGCCGCTTATGCATCTCATCCCATGGCTGTACGCGATGATACACACTTTGCGGCGAAGCATGAACTAATCGAACGGTGCGTCCGCTTAATTTAAACTCATGACTGAATGGGAGGTTCGAAAGATAGGCTAATCGCTCTGTTCCCAGTCGCTCAGCCTGCCATGTAAAATCCCGGACATCCTGATTCACTGCCACAAGTTCATCCCAGTTGCCGCGAATCACCACTTCACATGCCGCCCTTACCTGATCAACCACTTCAGCAGGCTGTGGTCCTTTGCCTACAAGATCTCCGAGACAAAAGATTCTGTTCAAGCCGCGATGCTGCATATCTTGCCGCACGGCTTCCCAGGCAGTCATGTTGCCATGAATGTCGGATACAATTGCTATTCGTTCCATCAGTTTAACCTCCACTCATGTCCATATCGTAAATCACAGATTACCAGTATTTAAGATCAATCGACTTAGGATTTCTTTTGTAGACTAATCAGCTTTTTAAGTATACTTACTATTCGATCTGTTATTAATGACCGTTGTTAAATCCCGTTATTAGGTTTTAACGTTCATTCACACTTTGTCGGCTTATGTGAAGTACCGTCAGTTCCGGTCTGCATAAAAAACGAATGGGAAGCTGCGTCATGCCAAATCCCCGATTCACGTACACCGGCATTTTTTGGTGAGAGGTGTAGTGCAGTCCTTGAATATATTTACGAGAACCACGCGGAGTAGTCACAGCACCAAACCAGGGAAAACGCACCTGTCCACCATGACTGTGACCCGAAAGCTGCAGTCCGAACCCATGCGGAGCTGCGTAGTCGGCATAATCCGGTTCATGCATAAGAAGTAATTTCCAGACCTGTTCTTCCAGCCCTGAAATCGCTTCTTCCAGGTCGGGGTTTCCCGTTAAAGCATCATCCAAACCTGTTACAGCAAGCTTCTCTTCTCCCCGCTCTATGAGCACGTGTTGGTTGCACAGGAGCGTAAAGCCCGCTTCGCGAAACATGTCCTGCACTTCCTGCTGCTGCTGTCCTCGATAATCATGATTCCCCAAAACGGCAAATTTTCCGTATCTCGCTGTCATGGAAGCCAGAATGGGCACACACTCACGCATAGGTTCAGCTTGTCTCTCCACGATATCTCCGGTAAAACAGATGAGATCAGGCTGCTGATCCTTAATCTGCGCCGCCAGCCTACGCATCTCTTTTGCCCCTGTATGAAAGCCAAGATGAGCATCGCTGAAATGAATAACACGCAGCCCGTCAAACGATCCAGGAAACGACGGGAGCTTGAGATGAATGTGATTGATCTGCAAACGTCGCGGTTCCCACAGTGCGTACCCGAGCGTCAGTACACTTGCTCCCACGGTCATCAATATTTTTCGTAGTCGAACCATTCGACGAGAAGGATCGTGATCCTTTTCTTCTCCAGGAAAAACAGGTTCCTTTGAACCATGCGTCCTGCTCAAACGCCGAGACGGTGAGCTGTTGTTGTTCAAACGCGGTGTCTGTCCCATGTCTCCCCTCCTCGGACCCTATTTCTTGAGGGCGGTTATAGCCCCCTATCCATCCCTGTAGTATACCATATTCTGCACAGGATGCCCGGTTCCTTCGTTGATGACAAAAGAAGCCGTGACCCGGCCAAGTAACTGCACGGGATCACGACTTTTTTTGGAGAAGCAGTGCTGACCACTGCTTATACGTTAAAATTATACACCCAGCCAGCGTTTAAACATATGCTTGGTGGTTTGCTTATTCATCTCCGCGATGGACGTAGTAAGCGGAATACCTTTAGGACATGAACGCACACAGTTCTGTGAGTTTCCGCACCCTTCGATACCGCCATCTTCCATCAACGCTTCCAAACGTTCTTCGGCATTCATCTCACCTGTAGGGTGAGCATTGAACAGTCGTACCTGAGACAGCGCTGCTGGACCAATGAAGTCTGTTTTTTCGTTAACGTTCGGACATGCCTCAAGACATACACCGCAAGTCATACATTTGGACAGCTCATACGCCCACTGACGTTTCTTCTCTGGCATCCGCGGTCCTGGACCAAGATCATATGTGCCATCGATCGGAATCCAAGCTTTGACGCGTTTCAGCGCGTTAAACATACGTGTGCGATCAATAACAAGGTCACGTACAACCGGGAATGTTTTCATCGGTTCGATACGAACCGGCTGTTCAAGCTTGTCAATCAGGGCTGCGCATGCTTGACGCGGTTTACCGTTAATAATCATGGAGCAGGCGCCGCATACTTCTTCAAGACAGTTGGATTCCCAACATACCGGAGCGATGGACTTTCCATCTTTGTTTACCGGGTTCCGCTGAATCTCCATCAGAGCGCTGATCACGTTCATATTTGGACGGTACGGCAGCTCAAACTCTTCGGTATACGAAGATGACTCCGGGCTGTCTTGACGAGTGATAATAAACTTGACGGTTTTGCTCACTGTTGCTTGTTCCGCCATATCGTTGTCCCCTCCTCTGGTGACGATGATTGTATTGCTGGTGCGCAAAGCGGCGTTGGTGCTCGGGTGGGCCGCTCCGGTCGCGGAATGCCCTTTGGATCGCTGTTACCCCCGAATTTCTTGGATCAAACCCTTCCGGGGTTGAAATTCGGTGGTAAAGGCGAACGCTTCGCTTCTTTCGGGCATTTCCGCTCCCTACGCTGCGCCCTGCACCTCCTGCTGCTTTGCTGGAAACTGCAATCCATTCATGCTGGATTGCTGTAATTTTTGATGGCAGCCTGCAGACGCTGGCTTCCTAGAATCGAATACTGGTGCGCAAAGCGGCGTTGGTGCTCGGGTGGGCCGCTCCGGTCGCGGAATGCCCTTTGGATCGCTGTTACCCCCGAATTTCTTGGATCAAACCCTTCCGGGGTTGAAATTCGGTGGTAAAGGCGAACGCTTCGCTTCTTTCGGGCATTTCCGCTCCCTACGCTGCGCCCTGCACCTCCTGCTGCTTTGCTGGAAACTGCAATCCATTCATGCTGGATTGCTGTAATTTTTGATGGCAGCCTGCAAACGCTGGCTTCCTAGAATCGAATACTGGTGCGCAAAGCGGCGTTGGTGCTCGGGTAGGCGCTGCGGTCGCGGAATGCCCTTTGGATCGCTGTTACCCCCGAATTTCTTGGATCAAACCCTTCCGGGGTTGAAATTCGGTGGTAAAGGCGAACGCTTCGCTTCTTTCGGGCATTTCCGCTCCCTACGCTGCGCCCTGCACCTCCTGCTGCTTTGCTGGAAACTGCGATCCATTCATGCTGGATTGCCATGAGTATACATCAGAAGCTTAATCGATCAGCGAATGAACGATTAACGCGATAAATAAAGCAGATTAATCTTTGGAATAGTCACGGATCCGCGGTGGAATCAGGGATACGTCCACTGGCTCGTACGAGATTTGCGGACCTTCCTTCGTCCAGCTTGCAATGGTCGTCTTCAGGAATTCTTCATCGTTACGCTCTGTGAACTCAGGTTTGTAATGCGCTCCGCGGCTCTCGTTACGCAGCAGTGCGCCGAGTGTCATTGCTTCAGCAAGCTCAAGCATGTTCCACAATTGGCGGGTAAATGCCGCACCCGGATTGTTCCAGCCAGAGTTGTCATACATGTTGATTTTGCCATAACGCTCTTTCAGTTCCTTGATTTTGCCAATCGTCGCTTCAAGCTTGTCGTTGTAACGAACTACGGTCATGTTGGCTGTCATCCACTCGCCCAGCTCTTTGTGAATCACGTAAGCATTTTCGGTACCCTGCATTTTCATGATACCTTCGTATTTGTCAGTTTGACGCTTCGTATAGCCATCAAATACAGAAGAAGAGATATCAGCAGAGGACTTCTTGAGTCCTTTGATATATTCAGCCGCTTTTGGTCCTGCCACCATACCACCATAAATTGCGGATACGAGTGAGTTTGCACCCAAACGGTTGGCACCATGATATTGATATTCACATTCGCCAGCTGCAAACAGCCCTGGAATGTTCGTCATTTGATTATAATCTACCCACATGCCGCCCATGGAATAGTGAACGGCCGGGAAAATTTTCATCGGAATTTTGCGCGGATCGTCACCCATGAATTTCTCATAGATTTCGATGATTCCACCCAGTTTAACATCCAGTTCCTTCGGATCTTTGTGAGAGAGGTCGAGATACACCATGTTCTCACCGTTCACACCAAGTCCCATGTCTACGCAAACGCTGAAAATTTCACGTGTTGCGATATCACGCGGCACAAGGTTACCGTAGGAAGGATATTTTTCTTCAAGGAAGTACCAAGGCTTACCGTCTTTGTACGTCCAGATCCGGCCACCTTCACCACGGGCAGATTCGGACATCAGACGCAGCTTGTCGTCTCCTGGAATTGCTGTCGGGTGAATCTGAATGAATTCGCCGTTCGCATAATTCACACCCTGCTGATATACCGCACTCGCGGCAGTTCCTGTGTTGATGACGGAGTTTGTTGTTTTACCGAAAATGATTCCAGGACCACCACTCGCCAAAATAACAGCTTCAGCCGGGAAAGTCTGCACCTTCATCGTTTTCAGATCCTGTGCCACGATCCCGCGGCATACCCCTTCGTCATCTACAACAGCCTGCAGGAATTCCCAGTTCTCATACTTCGTCACGAGACCGGCTGCTTCCCAGCGACGTACCTGCTCATCCAATGCATACAGCAGCTGTTGACCTGTTGTTGCACCGGCAAATGCTGTACGGTGATGCTTCGTTCCCCCGAAACGACGGAAATCGAGCAAACCTTCCGGTGTACGGTTGAACATAACGCCCATCCGGTCCATCAGGTGAATGATACCAGGTGCCGCTTCACACATCGCTTTAACTGGCGGTTGATTGGCGAGGAAGTCTCCGCCGTATACCGTATCGTCAAAGTGTACCCATGGGGAGTCACCTTCCCCTTTCGTATTTACCGCACCGTTGATACCGCCCTGGGCACATACGGAGTGGGATCTTTTAACAGGAACCAGTGAAAATAAATGAACATGGACTCCGGCTTCAGCCGATTTGATCGCCGCCATCAATCCCGCGAGACCGCCGCCCACAATAATTACATTCGATGATGCCATTGCTAGTTCACTCCCTTATTAAGTAAGCCTTTATCACAATAATTAAATTAGTAAGCATTAATCGCAAAAATCACATCGTTAAACATGAATTCCTAGAATCACTTGATTTAGATCAGCACTGATTTTACCGCATCCATCATTGAAGTCGCTGTCTGGAAATCAACGTTCCGGAAAGCAAACAACGAAGCGATGAACATGATGGAAATAATACCGAACAAGCTCATGCACACATACGAGGATACGCGCTGTGCTCGAGGTCCGACTGTGATTCCCCAGCTAACGAGGAACGACCAGAGTCCATTGGCAAAGTGATAGGATGCCGCCACAACACTGATCAGATATAAAATAAATGTTACCGGATTCATCACGATGTTATGGATAACACCGCCTAACTCTTCGTGAGTCACATTGCCGAGAGCCACTTGTACACGCGTCTCCCACACGTGCCAGATCACAAATACAAACGTGATGACACCACTGATCCGCTGCAGCGTATAACGCCAGTTGCGCTCATTGCCGTAACGGCCCACGTTAGGCTTGGCCTGATAAGCAATGTACAGACCATATACACCGTGATAGAACAGCGGCAGCCAGATCAGAAACGTTTCCAAAACAATGACGAGCGGCAGGCTGTTCAAGAAGGCAACCGCACCGTTAAAAGCTTCTTTGCCGCCTTCAACTGCTGAGAAGTTCGTCACCAGATGCTCTAGAAAAAACAGACTGAGCGGAATGACGCCAAGCAAGGAGTGCAGCTTTCTGGAGTAAAACCCTTTCATAAAATGTCGATCCCCTTTCGTTAAATACAACGTTTTCATAAATGCTAATACTCATACCTTATCATGACTCGAACACTTTTCCATGAAAAGGTTCGACAAATTGTTCCGATTTGATCAGGTGTGAACAACTTGTGTCACAATTCATGTTACTCCTTTTTTTCTTATAAGGGAATTGCAATATAATTATTAAATGTTATAACCTATAGGTATAAGCATTGAAACAAGGAGTTTGCAGGCGCTGCGAGACTAAAAAAATGAGGTTGGTAAGCCATACATCATGGCAGACGATTAATCAAGGGCAAGAATCACACTCATAAGAAGAGAGGTTTGTGTTCATGTTCGAAGAATTAAATGCATTTGCAGCGGTCGTAGAGCAATCCAGTCTGAACCGTGCGTCCAAATTACTGAATTTATCCCAACCGGCACTCTCCCGCAAAATCTCCAAACTGGAGGATGAGCTTGGGGTAGCCCTCTTTCACCGCCGCGGTAAACGGCTGGAATTAACGAGTGTAGGTCAGCTTGCTTATACTTTCGCCGTTGAACAAAAGCAGCAGCAGCAAAAATTTCTCACCATGCTGTCCCAATACAAGGATGAGGAACAGAGTATTATTACCCTGGGAGCCAGCCTGACGACACTTCAGACCACCCTGCCCCCGCTGGTTAATGCTTTTATGGAAAAGCATCCGCATGCTGAATTAAAGCTGTTAACAGGCAAAACACATGAGATAGTCTCTTTTGTACGTGACAAAAAAGCCGATGTGGGTATTGTTGCCTCGTCGATCAGTGAAACCGGACTCAACTGTGTACCGCTGTTTGACGATCACCTGGAGCTGGTCGTGCCGCTTACACATCCGCTGGCTGGCAAAGAAGCCGGCATGGAGCATCTTCAGGATCTGCCGATGATCACCTTCTCCAAAGGAACATGGTACCGCAAACTGACCGATGACCTCTTCCAGCGCTGTACCGTAATGCCCGATATTCGTATGGAGATTGATTCATTTGAAGCGATTATCCGTCTGCTGCCGACCTGTAAAGCTGCTGCCCTGCTTCCCAAATCCTATCTTCGTCCGCAGCTGCTGGCCGATAATGATCTCGCTGCTGTGCACTTACCCCAGCTAAAACAAACCCGAAGAACAACCTGCATGATCTATGGGGAAAAGGAAGACCTCAGCGAAACCTCCAGACAATGGATCAGGGAGACTGCTGCATTTTTTACAGCAAAGGCGCCATTGCCCTCACGTAGGACAACAACGCCTTGATTTCAATCCGATGAAGCAGCTGGATTGCTCAGCTTTCCTGACTGATGACCTCTTCCTCAAACCGGTCAATGTCATTATTATTACCAATAATGACCATAATATCCCCCATTTGCAGGGAATCCATCGCGGTCGGGGCAATGATGACCCCGGCTTCTTTTTGCAGTGCGACAATGCTGCAGTTAAAGCGCACCCGTGCATTGAGAGTCGAGAGCGTTTTATTGTGCAGACATGCAGGCACCTTCATCTCTACAATGCTGTAATCATTGGATAATTCGATGTAATCCAGCAGGTTTGGCGTAACCAATTGGTGAGCAACCCGAATCCCCATATCACGTTCAGGGTAAACGACACGGTCAATGCCCAATTTATCGAGTGCACGTCCGTGAAGAACCGAAATGGCTTTTGCCACAACCGTCTTGACCCCCAGCTCTTTGAGCAGGATGGCGGTGAGGATACTCGTCTGAATATCGTCACCAATGGCAACGATGCCGCAGTCAAAATTACGAATGCCCAGAGAGCGCAGCACTTCCTCATCCGTAGCGTCCGCCACGACCGCATGAGTGACCAAGTCACTCATGTCTTCGACGAGCTCTTCATTTTTATCGATGCCAAGCACCTCATAACCTAACTCCATTAACTCCTGCGCCAGACTGGAGCCGAACCGCCCAAGTCCGATTACCGCAAACTGCTGTTTTTTCATTGTTCTTCACGAACCCCTCTATCCAAATAATCACTAACCTATTATCATTTTGCCTTCCGGATACCTGTACAAATCTTTACCCTTTTTCTGCCCCAGTGCATATGCCAATGTGATCGGCCCGAGGCGACCCGCAAACATCGTAAAACAGATCATTAACTTGCCAAACGTCGTCAGCTTGAGCGTCAGACCTAATGAAAGACCAACCGTACCGAAGGCTGAAGTCGTTTCGAATAAAATCATTAAAAAGTTACTATCCTCAGTTGTGCTTAATATCATTGTTACTGTTATTATGAATAGCAATGCCAGCAGTGTAATCGTCAGCGCTTTGAAAATACGTTCCTGCACAAGCCGATACCGGAAAAAAACGATATCCTCCCGTCCACGCATCATAGCGATGACCGCTCCGGCCATAATTAAAAATGTTGTTGTTTTGATGCCGCCTCCCGTTGAACCTGGAGATGCACCGATAAACATCAAAATAATCATGAAAAATTGCGTGGCCTGCCGCAGTCCGGCAATATCGACCGTGTTTGCCCCGGCTGTGCGCGGGGTTACAGACTGGAAGAACGAGCCGAGCAGTTTACCGCCCCAGTTCAAACCGCCCAGCGTTCGCGGGTTGCTGAACTCAAATACAAAGATGACAAGTGCTCCAAATATAATCAACAAGGCTGTCATCAGCAGTACCACTTTGGAATGCAGCGACAGCTTCTTCGTTTGACGGTATTCCACCAGATCAGACAGCACGACAAAACCGATCCCTCCGGAAACGATCAGAAACATCGCGGTAAAATTGACAAGTGGATCATAGACATACCCGGTCAGACTGCGAAAATCACCAAACATATCAAAACCGGCATTGTTAAACATGGAGATTGCATGCCAGTAGCCATAGTACATCGCCTGCCCAATCGGCATATCTAATGACCAGCGCAGTGCAAACAACGTACCGCAGATCCCCTCCAGAATAAGCGAATAGATGACAACCTTGCGGATCAAACGCACGATGCCTTCCATCGTACTTTGATTCATGGCTTCCTGTAAGATCAACCGCTCCTTGAGCGATATTTTTCGTTTGAATGCAATCGCAACCAGCGTAGACATCGTCATAAAGCCGAGACCGCCGATCTGTATCAAAATAGCAATGATCACCTGACCCAATATAGAAAAATAGGTTCCTGTATCCACAACAACCAGCCCTGTCACGCAGACAGCCGACGTTGCCGTGAAGAACGCATCGATAAAGGCCAGACTATCGCCGTTTCGGCTGGATGCTGGAAGCATTAACAGCAGTGTTCCCAACATAATAATGCCGGCAAACCCCAATACCAGAATACGCGGCGGCGATAATCGCATCCATTGAACATTTGCTTTCACTTCTGTATCATCCACCTCTGCCCAAAATAAAATAACCCCACCCTGTGGAGCCCATGTATGATTCATAAAATAGCAACATATAATTAGAGTTGATATACAACCTGTTCATTCTCCCCCTAGTTGGGATCGTTCTGGGTTCTATTCGTTCCCTTGTTGAACTTGAGACATGCGGGATGCTGCATATTTGCTTCAAAAATTATAAGCGCTGCGGCGGCTGCACACAAAACGGTTTTTGTGTAAATACCATCGAATTCGCTCAAAACGGTAAGAAAGTTCATGCCCTAACAGCAGGATCAGATTTTTTTGATCATTTTCATTCATTTTCAAAGATTTGCACCTGTTTTCGTGAAGTCATTGGCATTGGGTCCATCCCCTGTGCTATCTTTACTTTAATATGTAATTGAATAAAGGAGGAACACCATTTCATGAATCCCTCAGAGCAGCCTTTACAGCTTAAGGCTAACTTCAAACGTTTGGGGTTGCTTGCGGTGATCGGCCTGATCTTATTTTTTGTCTTTCAGATCTTTCCTGCGACTTCATCCCAAACAACAGAAATTTCGTCATCATCCTTCATTAGCAAGGATGATGCGATCCAATCTGCACGTTCATTCGCAGCTTCTGTTGATGACTATACGCTCCCCAGCAATACCAGTAAACCCCTTGTAACTTATCAGACCCATTCCGATATTTACGGGTATATGGCGAAGACCAAACAGCTGGATACGTATAATAAAACATGGGAAGCAGCCTTTCCTTACGATGTATACCGCGTGCGTTTATTGGATCAGGATAAGGGCGGTTATTTAAACATTGACGTACATATGAAAACAGGAAAAGTCGTCGCTTTCAAACGTGTACTGCCAACCTCCTTGTACACAGCCCTTGAATCTCGACAAGAACAAGGGATTGAACGAACGTCAGAGTCACTTGCAGAAGGCCACATGCCTTTGAACGAGAAAGAAGAGCTGGCATCTGGCGTTTTAAAACAATTCGGCTATGATGCCGCAGCGCTTCAATTGGAAACACGAGATGGTGAGCCGGGTCTGAAGTATATGGATACGAGCAAATCGATAGGCAGCTCCAAACTTGAATTGAATTTTACATTTGAAAATGGGGCTGTCCGTTCATTCGATCCGGGCTTCTCTGTACCGAAATCACACACTAATTATGTTAAAGACCAGACCAAATTGGCCAACTGGTTAACCTACGGTGGCTACGCGTTTCTGACGTTTGTTCTCGGCGTGCTGGCGCTCATCTACAGCATCCTGGCTCGTGCGAACACATCGTTTAAACGCGGCCTGGTGCTGGCGCTGGTGTACTTCGCAGCTTCCATGATCGGTACACTGAACATGTTACCTCTCTTTGAGGCACAGGGACTCTCCAGTTTCATGCTGGTGTTTCTAATGCTCATTCAGACAGGCATTACCCTCGTGATGAGTGCCATGATCTATCTGTCACTTGTAGCAGGTGACGGGTTGTGGCGCAAAATCGGATGGAATCCATGGCCCCGTGCCAAAGAGCCGGGTTATGGCAAATATGTGCTGCACAGTATGTATACCGGTTACCTGTGGGCATTCATTCTACTGGGTGTGCAGTCGATTCTGTTCTTTATTCTGGAGCGCAGCATCGGCACATGGTCGACAACGTCAGCAGATCAATCAACGTATAACATGACCTATGCCTGGATCTTCCCGATCATGGCCTGGATGGCCGGTATTGGCGAGGAAGCGGTGTATCGACTGTTTGGTATTCGTATGATGCAAAAGGTCGTACGGAACACGTTTATCGCGTGCCTAGTTCCTACAATCATCTGGGCGCTCGGACACACGCTGTATCCGATCTATCCGGTCATTACACGCCCGATTGAGCTGACCGTCATCGGACTGCTGTTCAGCCTGATCATGCTTCGTCACGGCTTCATTGCCGTTGTTTTTGCACATGTGATCTTCGACAGCCTGCTGATGGGCCTCAGTCTGGTGTTCATGGGTGATGCACTGAACATTGGAGCCGGAATCTTCTGGATTGTGCTGCCGGCCATCGTAGGATATGCAGTGTATCGTTTCAATCCAAAACAAAAAGAAGAGCCGTATGTCACGACTCCTCATCACGAAGTGCTGCAATAATCTGATTTGCCAGTTTATCCCCAATAGATAGAGGCCGGAAGTCTTCGACGCTGGCCTCTTTTATTTTGCGTAAAGAGCCAAAATGCTTCAGCAGCAGCTTGCGCCGCTTCTCCCCAATGCCCGGGATGGCATCCAGCCGGGATGTAACCATTGATTTGCCGCGCTGCTCGCGGTGAAACGAGATGGCAAACCGGTGAACTTCTTCCTGGATTCGCTGCAGCAGATAAAACTCCTGACTGTCCCGCGGCAGCGCAATCACTTCTGGCGGGCTGCCAATCATCAGCTGTGACGTTTTGTGTTTGGCATCCTTCACCAATCCACAAACCGGAATATACAGCCCCAGCTCATTTTCAAGCACATCTACCGCAGCGGAAATCTGTCCCTTCCCTCCATCGACCACGATCAGGTCAGGCTGGGTCAGGTTTTCTTTAAGCACGCGCTCATAACGGCGGCGGATGACTTCCCGCATCGTTTCATAGTCATCCGGTCCTTCGACAGAACGTACTTTGTATTTGCGGTATTCCTTCTTGTCTGGTTTACCGTCGGTAAACACAATCATGGCCGATACCGGATTGGTCCCCTGAATGTTCGAGTTATCAAACGCTTCGATCCGGCGCAGCTGCTCCAGCCCGATCCAGCGTCCCAATCCTTCGGATGCTTTGGATGTCCGTTCTTCATTACGTTCAATGAGACGGAACTTCTCCTCCAATGCCACCCGCGCATTGTCCAGTGCCATCGTAATCATCTGGCGTTTCAACCCGCGCTGCGGAATGTGCACTTTGATCTCCAGCCACTCCTGCAGGGATGCGGCCATCTGGGACGGGTCCTCCATCTCGGATGGCAGTTTGGCGTTTGACGTTACCCCCGCATCGGCTGAACCATTGTTACCGTCAGCAGCTGGATTCGTTTCATAAGCTGTACGCATCTCGGCAACCTGTGATGCTGATTCGGCAGCTGGATTCGCTTTCGACTGCTGTTCCTCCTGCGCAGACTCTGCCGTTACCGCAGCCTGAACATGGTCTGTCGTGTTCGCGTTATCAGTACCTGCCAGATCGACCGCATCCCCGTCATCCATCAGCTCTTTCGGCATTTCTGGTAATAAAATTTCCTGCGGCAGTGCCGGGTTATCACTGTAATACTGTGTAACAAAGGACATGAAGTCACTGTAGGCCTCACCGTAAAACGGGAAGGTCGACACATGGCGTTCAATCATTTTTCCCTGACGCATATATAGAATCTGGACACACATCCAGCCTTTATCGATTGCAAATCCGAAGACGTCGCGGTCTCTGGCGTCAGCCATCGTAATTTTCTGTTTTTCCATAATTGCATCAATTGCAATCACCTGATCACGAAGCTCTTTGGCCCGTTCAAAATACAGATCCTCGGCCGCTTCCTGCATTTTACGCTGCAGGTCCTTCTTAATCTCTTCATGTCCGCCGCTTAGAAATGATCCGATCTCCTGCGAAATCTCGTCATACTGCTCTTTGCCTACATCTTTCACACAAGGAGCAAGACACTGGCCCATGTGATAATACAGGCAGACCTCCTTCGGCATCACACCGCATTTGCGGAGCGGATACATGCGATCCAGCAGTTTTTTCGTTTGATGTGCTGCATACGAGTTCGGATAAGGTCCGAAGTATTTCGCTTTATCTTTCAGCACACGACGGGTTACTTCGAGCCGCGGATGCTTTTCATTCGTTATTTTGAGATACGGAAATGTCTTATCATCTTTGAGCAGTACGTTGTAACGCGGCATATGTTTTTTGATCAGGTTGCATTCCAGGATGAGTGCTTCCATGTTGCTGCCTGTCACGATGTATTCAAAATCTCGGATATCCGCCACCAAACGCTGCGTCTTTCCGTTATGACTTCCAATAAAATAAGAGCGCACGCGGTTCTTCAGCACTTTGGCTTTACCAACGTAAATAATGGTGCCTTCACTGTTTTTCATCAGATAACAGCCCGGCATGTCGGGAAGCAGTGCGAGTTTGTGGCGAATCTGCTCCAGTGCCTTCTCCTGCGCTTCTAACTGCTGCATATATGGGTCCATCGCTCGGTGGGTCCTCCCTTCCGAAAAAATTGAAGCCTTCACCTTACATGTTCCATTCCGATGACAGAATGAACCTTCGATCGCTGTTATCCCCAGATTTTTTCGATCCTTATCCTTTTACAAAGGGAAAAATCCGGTGATAAAGGCTACAGCAGATGCTTCCGATGCAGCTTTCTTTCAGAAAGCTTTTAGCTTCGCTTCTCCTGTTCATTTCTGTCCTCTCTGTTAATCATGTAAATTTCCAGTTTCATTTTATAATCATTCGTATAATTTATAAATAATCTACATTACTTTTATATTGTCCTACATCTCGCTTTTCGACGCAAAACGCCCCCGGCATGTAAACCGGAGGCGATGTGTCAGCCTGCACCTAATGATGTTTTGCTGTTTATTGATGTTTTTCGATGATTCCTTTGAGAGCTTCTTTGGAGTTCAAACCAACCACTTTATCCACCGGTTGACCGTCTTTGAAGAAGATCAATGTTGGAATGCTCATTACGCCGAAACGGGAAGCAGATTCAGGATTCTCATCCACATTCACTTTAGCAATTTTTACGGAATCGCCAACTTCAGTGGACAGCTCTTCCAGGATTGGAGCGAGCATTTTGCAAGGACCACACCAAGGCGCCCAGAAATCAACCAGAACCGTTCCTTCTCCTTCGACTTCCGTGTTAAAGGATTGATCGGATACGTTAACAATAGCCATGAAATTGTCCTCCTTATATATACTTACGGTTTTATTTTAACCTGTAACGTCGTGAACGACACTTCCAGTATAACACATGTGCGTTAAACTTGTGAAATGAACAGACCAATGTTCATCTTCCCAACATGAAATCTTCACAATTACAGGTGAAGCAGGCCATCTGCTAAATCTTTACAAACGCTTTCTTTTCCAAGTATACTAAAATTACTCCGGATTGCAGACCTGCTTGCAGGCCAAGCTGTCAATCCTCAAAGGAGGCAAAACGATGGACGCTAATATTCGGATGACCGACCCGCGTGAACATGTGAACGAGGAGCCGCGCAACGACTTCTTCGATCTGATTATGGGCGTTGTCGGCATGGGCGGCCTGATGACTGTCATCTTCTTTGGAATGGTTATTTTCAAATTCCTGACCGAGTAGAATGTGCAGTTCAGCATTCAGGCTGCCGAGACCAGAGAAGCCCGGTTTTCGCATATTGCGAAAGCCAGGCTTCTTTTGGTGAATTTCAAATGGAAAAATACGCTCTAACGCTTGCCGCGCTGATTCTCGCCCCGCACCTGAATAACGTCCACAAACGGGCGAATTCGATCCATCAGACGCTGCCCTTTGTTCGTTTCCTCACCATCCCGGTTGGTAAAGCTCAGATGTTTCTCAAGCCCTTCCAGGTTGTAGTTCGAAGTATAAAACGTTGGTTTCCGATTCATCCTGTAGTTAAGAATGGAACCCATCACATGATCCCGGACCCAAGGGTTCAGGTTCTCTGCACCGATATCGTCAAAGATGAGCAGATCACAGCTTTTGAGAATGTCCGTGGTTTCCTTCAGCTTCTGTCCTTCACTAATCATGGACTTCAAATCTTCCACAAAATCAGGCATATAAATAATGACACCTGTATGCCCCGCAACGGCGAGTTCATGCAGCAGATAACACATCAGAAATGTTTTGCCTGTTCCGAATGAACCTTCCAGATACAAGCCCTGCGTGGAGAGCCCATTAGCTTTGGTCTCGCTGATATAACGCAGCACCCGGTTCACCGCTGGCGCACGCATGCGATCTTTACCCATAATTTCCACATCATTATATCCGGCACTGAGGGCGCGCTCGTCCACATAGAAACTGCGGATCCGCTGCTTGATAATATGCTCGTTCTGCCTGGCGATCTGCTTGGAGCAGGGTGCTTTAATATCTATAATTTCGGGTTTACCGTTGAAGTTCTCTACTTCCAGTTTGCAAAAATGACCCTGAAAATCGTTGGGACAGTTGTCGAGTCCCGGACAATTCGCGCAGTTCTTCGAATCTTTGGCGTACTGAAACAGCTTGCTCAGATCGGGCATAAGCTGTGCATCTTTCAGTTCGGGATGACCTGCACGGAACTCGCGCACATAAGGGTCCTCCAATAAATCCGCCATAATTCGCCGCGACTGCTCACGAAAGGAAGGGTTCAGCTGCTGAAGCAGTCCTCCCAAGGATTCCATGGCTTCAAGCCCCCTTTTTAAAGTATCAATATCTATGAATAACAGGACATATCTACAGCCTCATGCTCAATCATTCGTACAGTTCATTCTATAGAAAAGCGGGCAATAACTCAACTGATACATTTGGAAAAAACATTCCGAGGATCACACAGGTACCGTCTTAACCTGCATATTCGGGATAGTTATGTCTGGAGCAGCCGAATAAGTAACATCTGGAGCTTAAAGATGTCGTAAATTTCATCGGTGGAACAAAACCGGTAGAAATCCTATTCATGATTTGTGCATACTGCTGCTTCTCCTTTTCCAACTGAATCAAATATGATGCCTTGTCACTTTCTGTCCAGTCCTCACTGCATACCTCTGCTTGTTCTTCTTGAATATCCTCTTGTTTGAAATTAATACATGCTTCTGCGATTTTGAGCGCATCTTCCACTGCATTCGTCTGCACTAATGCGTAAATATATCGGCACACCCAGTCCGGTGTCTTATAATAGGTGTTCCATGATTTCTCATACCAGCGAACTGCTTCAGCAAAACACTGCAGCTCCAAGTACAGTTCTGCAGCATGCACTTCTCCAACAAAATCTTCATCCTGTTCTGAAAAAGCATCCAGTTTATGTTTGGCTTCATTGCTTTTTCCCAGCCTGATCAAACAGTAGATATGGCTGTACATTGCATAATCGGAAGGCGATGCACTTTTCAGGAACAAATCCGCGGCTTCGCTCCATTCTCCCAGATGGTATTTGGCAGCAGCCAGGTTGTTGTATGCTTCCCTAGAAGGCTCAATGGCGATGGAGTCTGCCAAAACAGCCGAAGCCTCTTCCCACCTCTCCTTCTGAACCAACATTTCACCTAACAGGCTGTAAGGAAAATGAGAGGTTGGATGAAGTTCCACGGCTTCCTTAGCCAAATTCAGAGCCGCTTCTATATCTCCCTCTTCATGATAGTACACCCAGGCCAGATTGTTTAAAGACTGCACGTCCCTGGATTCGTTCAGCGCTTCCTGGAACAGAGCCAAGGCTGCATCATACTCGTTATGTTCAAGACATTCAATTGCTTTTCGATTCGTACTGGTACTCAACGGGGTCCTCCTTCCCTGCATAAGGTGTGCACTATTTGATTCCTTCCCTTTGGAAAAAAAGCGAGTCACCTCTCGCCAGGGACCCGCTTGATTATGCACTATAACGTTTATTTTTGCTTGCTGGCCTGCATCTGCTGGGCAAACCGCATCATTTCTTCAAACTCTTCTTCGGATACAGCATCCCCGTCATGGCTTATGTCTTGTACAATCGGAATTTCGGGTTTGGCCTTGGTTCCTTTGCCGTATGTACGGGTACGGGTTCCGGCTGCACCAGCAGCCTGCTTGCCTTTTACCTTCGCCTGATCACGAATATACTGCACGGCCTTCTCGTACGTATTCACCTGCTTCAACAGCATATTGGAAGCGATCGCTTCCACAAAGTTACGATTAATTCGCTGCTCGCCGCCCGATACAAGCAGCGCCATCAGATAATGGATCAGTACATTGATCACTTCACCAGGCAGTTTGTAGCTCAGATCGATTTTTTCAAAAATATCAACCAGGTTGTCCGGTACGGCGCCTGGGAAAAACGTCTGCAGCAGCCGTGTATACGGTTCATTACGAAGCATCATATTGTATTGATGAATATCACATTTGGTTGCAAACTGCGGCGGTACCTCAACATAATATTCCATCTGTACAACATGTTCCACCGGCGGCTCACTGGAATCTGTATCTGGCGGCTCCTCCATATGCTGGCGAAGAGCAACAACTTTGGCAGCTTGTACCGTCTGCTGTTCCTGTCGTTTCTTCGTCTGCCGGAACTGCATGCTTGCCTTGTGCTGCAGCTCATCCAAAAGCAGCTGCCCTTGTGGTCCAAACACCCCATCCTCATCCAGCAGCCGGCATACATCCTGCACACTAAGACTAAACTTGTTCACCACATAATTGACGATCCCGAACTGCTCATGATCAAAGCGCAGCTGCTCCACATAACGACGGTTCACCGACTCACGCGGGAATCGTAAAATAATGTCGGCATAATTGAGTGTGTTCTCCTCGGCTGTATCATTCGTACCCGTTCGCTGCGCCGAGGTAGACACTTCGGATAAAGCCTGTTCCAATTCATAATCAATGACATGGGTGTTAAGCTCAAATATATCGTAAAAGGGAACTGAAATATTTTCTTTATTTGCTGCGGCATAAGGCGCGTCCCCGTTCTCCACAGCCGAAAAACCGGCTCGCAGGGACAGCACTGCGAATTTGCCAATTTTGTCTCGAAGAAGCAGTGTCAAATGCTGTGTGCGGAAAAACTCTGCCGGAGAGAGCGGCGGCTCGAGCTCATACTCGTAGATGTAATCATCATTTTCCGGAGTATAGACCCGTGATGTCTGAAGAAGACCTACGGCCTCCAGCTTGGATGCCTGTTCAACCAAATATTTACGGCCCTTCTCACTGGGCTCCAGCCCCAATGTCATAAACAGTCTCCGCTGCTGTTCCAGAGGGGAATAACCGACCTGTTCCCCGGGGAGATGCTGAAATAACAGCCGATACAAGCCAACCGCAAAAGCACCTACCATAGGCTGATAAGCCCCTGTAAGCATGCGGTCATCCAGGGCGCTTAGTCCAAACTCCCTGTATACGCAGTAGCGATGATGTTCCGTATAATGATGCAAATTCTTCATGCGCATAGCCTGATCTCCTTCTTCCCCAAAGGTTGTTTTTCTATTCTATCATAAATGCCTGATCCTCAAATGCTCAAAAACAGGTAAAAAACGAACCCGTTCTCACTCCGTTTCGTCCTAGGTCGACATCGTTCACGTTTTCGCAAAATTGGGCGAATTTTCTAATGACCAGCTCGAAAGAGCTGCTAGAATACTATAAAAGCTGTGCTGCGAGATTACAAGCGAAAATATAGTCCATTCAATCAATTTATGCATATGAGAAAAGGCGTACAAACATTCCCCTGAAATGTTCATCACAGCAAAAAAAGCCCTCCCTTTGCACGCGTAAGCGTTTGCGTCAAAGATAAGACTTTTTTAAATTTCAGTGCGGCATATGCCTTCACTTTCCAGCCATTAGAACATCCGATATCCGCCCAGACGCAGCTTCTGAATCGCCCAGCCGCTGATGACTGCTCCCGCGAGACCCGCTGCACCCGTCATGTAATCGACCAGTTGGAATGATCCCAGATGTGACATGAGCGTAGAAGATTGATCCCATAAGGAGTATACGACCACAGGCAGAATTACGATGATGAACAAATAGGAAGGAAACCAGGTGGTCTTCATAAGCATATTCAAAATGAAACCGATACCAAACATCATAACAAAAAATAATACCATTAGTACGAGCACAGGTATGAACTGCATCGGCTGACACTCACCTCTTCTTTCACACTTTCGGTTTTCCCTCTTGATAGTAGTAAGTTTACCGCAAAAAATGTGGCGAAGCAACGAACTTTCTGGACAAATCTGCCGATGTTCACCAGAAGATCATTTGCCCTTCGGCTTCTTGATGGGATACAATATACGATAAAGCATTAAACCGTCCCTTTACCGGGATTTGTAAATATAACCTGCAGGAGGAACAAAATCCATGAACGAAGCCGCATCAACCCTGGAGGGCTGGTATGCCCTGCATGATTTCCGCTCAATGAACTGGACCGCCTGGAAAGCAGCCGATGATGAAGAACGCGCTGTTGCCCTGGACGAGCTTCAAGAATTTTGGAATGAATGGAAAAACGTAGAGGAAGCTTCTCAAGGCAGCACGGTTGTTTATACGGTGGTGGGCCAGAAAGCAGACTTTGTCATGATGCACCTGCGTGAAACGCTTGAAGATCTGAAAGCTGTAGAGAACGCCTTCAATAAAACGACTTTTGCCCAATACACAACCAAAGCATATTCTTATGTCAGCGTCGTTGAACTGAGCAACTACCTTGGCAAAGAGGGCGAAGATCCGATGCAAAATCCGGACATTGTTGCCCGCCTGAAACCAGTGCTCCCGCAGCGTCAATATATCTGTTTCTACCCGATGAACAAAAAGCGTGAGCTGAACGATAACTGGTATATGCTGTCTATGGACGAGCGCCGTACAATGATGCGCAGTCACGGGATGATCGGCCGCAGTTATGCAGGAAAAGTAAAACAGATCATTACCGGCTCTGTCGGTTTTGATGATTGGGAATGGGGCGTTACCCTGTTCGCAGACGATGCACTTCAATTCAAAAAGCTTGTATATGAAATGCGTTTTGATGAAGTAAGTGCACGCTATGGCGAATTTGGCTCCTTCTATGTCGGAAGCTTGCTAAATGAAAGCACGCTGGAAGAGATGCTGAAACTGTAATTTATTTTTATACATGGCATGGATCGCCCAGCCTGCCTCCTATATCAAGCAGGCTGGATGATTTTTTTATTTCAGTACAGCATAACAAAAGCACCGTGGATATCCTTTAAAGGATTATTCCGCGGTGCTTTTTCTATATCTATTACGTACTTCAAGCATGATTTGGGTGTATATAAGGTGAACTAATTGTTTACACAAAAAACGGAGAAGGCAGAAAAACCCGGAAAAGCGAAGCGGTCGCTTAAAAGCTTTCTGTAAGAAAGCTGCATCGGAAGCATACGCTTATCACCGAATTTTCCCCTTTGACAAAAAGGAATCCAAAAAATCTGGGGATAACAGCGATTGAAAGGTTATTCTGTCATCGGAGTGCTCTGTGTAAACTCAATCTTGTTTAACTTATATGAGATCTTAATCCTGCTCCTCTTCATCAACCGCTTTCAGTGATTCGAGAAATTCGGCTGTTGCGCGATCACGGTCGCGGCTCTTTTCCTTCAACCGCTCAATCGCTGGCAGAATGAGAATGTCCACTTCTTTTTGAACGATGTAGGCGAGGTCATACTGATTCTGTTCCTCCAAATAACCGCCGACCTGCATCAAACCGTTGTAGCGATCCAATTCCTCACGGGTTAACAGACCGCGAACCTGCACACTGCAATGTCTCATCCAAAGAACCGTCCTTTCCTCAGGACCAGCGGAATGCCACCGATAATGAACAAGTAACGCAGATCCACCAGCTTTTTCAGCTGTGCTGCCTTCCAGCCCTTGTACTTTTTATCGCCAACGACGGCAATGGCTTCCCCTTTCCCCAATGAGGCTACCGTACCTTTGCTGGTAAACTCAAAAGGCTGAGGTTGTTTGCTGCGGATGGCGGCGACAATATTTTTGGCACAATTCACACCCTGCTGCATCGCAATTTGTGCTGTCGGCGGATAAGGTCTTCCTTCCTTGTTAAATACAAGAGAATTGTCACCGATTACATATACATGCTCATGCCCCGGCGCACGCAAATATTCATCCACCTTCACACGTCCGCGCATTACTTCAAGGCCGGCCTGTTCCAGCAGCGAATTGCCCCGAATGCCTCCCGTCCATACCACGGTGGCAGCTTCGATCTTCTCGCCTTCCCCGACAATAACGCCATCGGGAAGACACTGTTTGATCGGAACACCAATTTTGAATGTCACGCCCTTTTTCTTCAGCACGTTCATCGCATGATCCACAAGTTCCGGATCAAATCCCGGCAGCGCAGAAGGTGCCGCTTCGACATTATAAATATGTACATGCTTCGGATCAACGTCGAATTCTCTGCACAGCTGCGGGATACGATCTGCAAGTTCAGCGACAAATTCAACGCCGCTGAAGCCTGCACCGCCGACAACGAATCGAATACGGTTTCGTTTATTATCGTTTTTGTACATCGCGAATTGATATTCAATGTGTTCACGAATCAGCCTTACGGAGTTGATGCTGCGAATGGTCATCGCATGTTCAAGCATACCGGGTATACCAAAGGTCTCAGGCTCCCCGCCCAGACCAATAATCAAGTAATCGTAGGACAATGTTCCATCCTCCAGAATGACTTTACGGTCCTGAAGACGAATCTCTTTCACAGACGATTTCACCAGATCAATCTTGAACTCGTCGATCAGCTTGGATATAGAAACTCTGGCGTGTTCTATTTTATCCGTGCCTGCTGCCGGCATATGTAGATGGGTTGTAATATAATGATAATCATGCCGGTTCACCAGTGTGACGTCGGCTTCGTTATAGTTCAGTTCCTTCTGCAGCCGCTGGGCTGTCAGAATGCCGCCATATCCCGCTCCGAGAATGACGATTTTGGGAATGCTGCTCATATCTGTACTCCTTCCGGTTTCGCTCGCATCCTTCCTTCAGCAGGTGGAATGCAAAATGCTCTTACTTACAAGTATTGCTGAGGTCTTATCCATTATGACGAGAAATGTAAACTTCATGAATGGTTTTGAATTTCTATACGCAAATCATCGATTTTAGTTGTGAAATTAACCACAAGTTTCCACAAAACGCGAAGGTTGTATCGACCTGACGTCATCACTCTAATATTGACAAAAAAAGCACATAGTACAGGTCAAGGATATCTGGATTTGTCGCAAAGATCAAGGTTTTTTTTGTTATTTTTCATAACCTTTCATTTCCAATTTCATCCTATTCTCACCAGAACTTCATCAATTATTAACGAATTAGTGATCCAGCTAACTTTGCAACCCAGATTACACCGTTTATAATAGGAAGGACAGTTTGGAACCCCAGCAGATGATGTGATGTAATTTGCAAAATAAGTCACTCGTCTCTACCTATTAAAATAAGAAAGGTGTTGTTGATTGTTGACTTCACAGACTACCGGTCATGAAATGACCGATTTACTTATTATCGGCGGCGGTCCTGCGGGCCTCTTCGCTGCATTTTACGGAGGTATGCGTCAGGCATCCGTAACACTTGTTGAAAGTATGCCTCAGCTTGGCGGACAGCTTGCTGCCCTCTACCCGGAAAAATACATCTATGATGTAGCCGGTTTTCCTAAAGTTACAGCTCAGGAGCTGGTCAATAACCTGATCGAACAGATGAGCCACTTCAACCCGAACATCCGCCTGGAAGAAAAAGTAGTATCGGTGGAGAAACAAGATGAACAGCATTTCATCGTAAAGACAGATGAGAATGAATATCATGCCAAAGCCGTAATTATTACGGCTGGTGTTGGTGCCTTTGAACCTCGCCGCCTTGAACTCGAAGGTGCAGCGAAGTTTGAGAAGACCAACCTGCATTACTTCATCAGTGATTTAAACGCTTTTGCCGGTAAAAAAGTTTTGATTAGCGGCGGTGGAGATTCCGCTGTAGACTGGGCACTTATGCTGGAACCAATTGCCGAGCAGGTGACTCTGATTCATCGCCGGGACAAGTTCCGTGCACATGAGCACAGTGTGGAAAACCTCATGAATTCCAAAGTTAACGTCGTAACACCGACTGAAATTACGGAACTTCACGGGGATGATACCATCACCAAGGTCACTCTCGCTCATGTTAAGACCAAAGAAACTCAAGAAATTGAAGTGGATGATGTCATTGTTAACTTCGGTTTCGTATCCTCCCTTGGTCCAATCGCCGAATGGGGAATCGAGATCGACAGCAATTCCATTGTCGTGGACTCCCGCATGGAAACCTCCATCCCTGGCATCTTTGCTGCCGGCGATATAACAACGTATCCAGGCAAGCTGAAACTGATTGCCGTTGGTTTCGGTGAAGCTCCAACCGCAGTGAACAATGCGAAAGTATACTTCGATCCAGATGCCAAGTTGTCTCCTGGACACAGCAGTAACATGAAACGCTGATATATAGATAATCACATAATTGGGCACAAAAAAGGGTATCTTACTCCTGAGCATTCACATAATCAGGAGGGATACCCTTGTCTTATATATGCCCGCTGTGTAACGGTCTGGTTGTACCGGAGCAGGCTTGTCCCCACTGCCTTCAGGGACTGTCAGAATGCGGCAAATTGGACGACTACACCGGACCATACAGCCCCTACGAGCTTCAGGCTTCCTCTGACATGGCAGACGAAACCGAGAACGTTTGCAATCACTTGATGTATTGTCACCATTGTCAGACAAGCATGCTGCTGCCTATTTCATTATGGGAACCGTCCGGAAACCTGTAACATTGCCTGCAATGAGGATCTCTAGTGAAGAATGGCAGATACGTCGGTACCCAGTTTGCGCTTATGGATTTCTGCCAAAAGCAGCGCGATGAAATCTCGTTCGAGATCCAGTTCGATCGCTTTATGGTAGGAATCCAACAACATCTCATCGGATAACATAGCCATTTCCCGCCACAACCTTTCCTTTTTTTTCCTCAAAACCATCATATCAGAGATCCGCAAAGAGAACAAGCGTTCTTGTTATCCACAACATTGTGTGGAAATCCTGTGTATAGTTTGTTGATAATTGGAAAAAACATAGAATATATAACAGTGGATAATGTGGACATTATTTATACACAGGACATATAAGCACCCTATCGAACTATGAATAAACAAAATTTTAGAACTATTTTCATATTTTCCAGCGTTTCTCGGATTGTATTACCCAAAAGTGAAAATTTTCAAACGCTTTCCATGCAATTTCTCTTGTATATACTATCGGTTTTTCCTGCAGTTTCTTTAGTCTTTCCATCCATTTTCATTGAGGTCTGGTATTCACTTCCAAAATCCATATTCTGCCGGAGTGATCGAGTCCATAATCAAATCCCAGCTGCCCCACGCCCGGGAACTGGCTTTCCATGATATGTGTACAGGTCAGCGTCAGCGAACGCATCTCCTGACGTTTATACCGATTCGCGATGTGAGGCAGCGATAAGGCAAGTGCTTTTTTGCCGGACAGCATCGTTCCTCCCTTGCTCAGATTCGTTACACACAGACCCGGGCGGGCAAGTCTTCCAACTAAAGAACGAAATACCCAGCCCTGCTCTGTCTTAACTACTTTGACTCTGTAATCCACAGGTCTTCCATGAATGGTCGCCAGATGAATCCCTTGTTGAATCATATATCTTCGTCTGGCCTTTACTCTTACTAGAGAACGATACATCTGCCCAAAACTTGCGAATGAACGGCTGACCTTCATATGTGTATACCTATAAGCCCCACCGCTTGCAGATACTCTGATTACGCCATATCCTCCGCCGCCCACAATTGGTTTAATATATACCATTCCGTAACGCTGCAGCATGTGCTTCAGATTAACAGCATTAAATGCCTTGGTCTGTGGAATATGCGCAGCGGCTGCCGGATATCTCATTAATGCGGCCGTCTTCCGCCATTTACTTGCTAACTGTCTCGACATAGGTTGATCTCCTTTCACAAACAAATAGTCCTTCCTTATACATACTCAACCCATGAACGATTCTCTTGGATGATTGTCCAAGGCGGAGGCCCCTTTTCCGTGGAACCTGTCCCGTTTAGTGAAGAGAAGTCCGGGACAGCAGCCGGTTTGCTTTTCAAACGATTCAATCTGTCGTATGCTACTAAAGAATGACTTGTATTGGCTAAAAATGAGGATCTAAGGAGCGTTCAGAAGACATGGAAGCATTTTTCAAATCACTTTATGGCGTAGCCTATTTTGCAATGTCGGTTGTACTGGTCGCGGTCACGGTACTTCTTTTCGTCATCGGTATTCGTCTGTTTATCAAAAAACGTAATCGCGGCTTTGCGCTGAGCTGTATTATATTCGCCTGTTTCATCGTCTTTATCATCGTTGTTATGCTGACAACCCCCTTCTCTGCCACGCCTCCAGGCTCACCGGAAGCTCTGGCTGTCCTGTACCATTACGGATAACTTAACACCTCTGTAGAAGGGAGATATTTATGACACGGAATAAAACACTTGGAATTATTGATATTGGCTCGAACTCCATTCGCCTGGTAATCTATGAGGTTGATGAAGAGGGTGCCTACCGCATTATTCATGAAGACAAATATGCTGCCCGGCTTAGCGGGGTTGTAGAAGCGGATGGCACCATTCAGCGGCCGTCTTTAACGACAGCCATCACTGTCCTGCGGCAGTTCAAAGCTGCCTGTGAGGCCTATCAAACCGAAGTGATTCGGGCTGCAGCAACGGCAGCTATACGTAATGCGGTCAATGCGGAGCAGATTATTGCTTGGCTGGAGAGCGAGACCGGACTTACGATCGAATGTGTCTCTGGGGACCGGGAAGCTTATTACGGATTTTTGGGTGTGATTCAATCCATTGATTTGGCGGATGGTTTTGTGGTGGATATCGGGGGCGGCAGTACGGAAATTACGTTATTCCGCAATCGAGAAAGGCTGCACAGTGTATCTTTGCCCATCGGCGCTGTGAATTCACATGCCCGCTATGGGTGCGAAGATCAATGGACTGATGCCAGCGAACAAGCACTTTGCAGTGAAGTCATCGAAGCGCTGCAGGGACAGGACTGGATGCGAGAGCATCCCGGTCTGCCGCTGATCGGACTGGGTGGTACGATGCGTACGCTTGCAAAGGTGGAACAAAAACGGACGCAGTATTCGCTGCCAGTGACACACCATTATGAAATTGGAGAGGAAGCGATGGAACACATCGCTCGCTCCCTTCCCTACCTGACTTCGACTCAACGCAAAAAGGTGCCCGGACTTGCCAAGGATCGGGCTGACATTATCGTGCCCGGCGTACTGATTCTGCGCACCGTCTTCCGCATCATCCGGGGAGATCGTTATGTCGTGAGCGGCGCAGGGCTTCGTGATGGGCTGCTAAGGGATTATTTGGCTTCCGGCCAGCCTGCCGCACCGGACGCACTGAAGGACAGCATTCGCAACTTCCTTCATTACGGACCACCTATCCCACAGAAACGCCTGAACCGGATTCACCAGGATGCGGTTGCGCTGTATACTGCTTTACAGGAGGCTGCACCTGATCCATCTGATGTGCGGATCCTCTACGCCTCTTCCATGCTGCACATGGCCGGCAAACAGATTAACTATTTTCGATATACACAGCATTCGGCATACTGGATTATGAACGCAAGCATCTACGGTCTATCCCACAGGGAAACGATCCTTAGTGCCATAGCAGCCGATTATCATCCAAAGAAAAGAACACCTCAACTGCTGCATAAACATGAGGATATTCTAAAAGATTCGGATGTACAGCATGCCCACCGTATCGGTTCGCTGCTTCGTGCGGCTGAAGCGATCAACCGTGCGGAGAGCATCGCCGCCATTCACGCACACAAAGAAAAAGACTCGCTGCAGGTCACATTAACCTGTACAGACGAGCCTTTACTGGAACTAAACGGCTTGGAAGATGCCGTCAAAGATTTACAGGAAGCCTGGGGAGTTACGTTAAAACACTCCATTCAGCAGGTTTCCAAGGGATAATTCCCATAGCCTCCGTCTGACTTCTCAGCGGGGGCTTTTCATTTTTTACAAATATATAATTACCGTTAGGCATAAGCTGTCTGGCCTTCACATTGTCGTTCAAGGACAGATTCAGAATATCCACCAGCATCTTCTTCAAGGAAGGATCAAATACAGGACACATCAGTTCAATACGGCGGTTCAAGTTCCGAGACATCCAGTCAGCACTGGAAATGAAGACGTCCGGATTGCCCCCGTTTTCAAAATAGAATAACCGTGAATGCTCAAGGAAACGGTCTACGATGCTGATGACCCGAATATTCTCGCTGAGTCCTTCTACGCCAGGGCGCAGGCAGCATACCCCGCGGACAATCAGATCAATCTGCACCCCTGCTTGAGAAGCAGCATATAGCTGATCAATCATATCCTGATGAGATAAGGAGTTGATTTTGGCAATAATTCGGGAACGTCTGCCTTGAAGCGCATGCTCCGTTTCACGCTGAATCAGCGCAAACAGTTCATCCTTCATGCCATCCGGCGCAACCCGGAATGCCTGCAGTGCCTTCGGACCCGAATAACCGGTAATCTCGTTAAACAGTTCAGACGCGTCCTCACCGATGATCGGGTTAGAGGTGAACAGGCCCACATCCGTATACACTTTGGCAGTGCTCTCATTGTAGTTGCCCGTGCCCACGTGAACGTAACGCCGCAGCCCCTGCTGCTCCCGACGTACAACCAGAATAATCTTCGCATGTGTTTTCAGACCGACCAGACCATAGACAACATGACATCCTGCTTTTTCCAGCTTGCGGGCCCATGCAATGTTGCGTTCTTCGTCAAATCTGGCTTTTAACTCTACAACGACGGTAACCTGCTTACCACTCTCTGCAGCCAAAGCAAGCGCAGGAATGAGACGTGAGTCACCATTCACCCGATACAGCGTCATCTTGATGGCCAGAACTTGCGGATCTTCTGAAGCTTCCAGAATAAAGTCCGTCACGGGTTCAAAGGATTCATATGGATGATGAACCAGTACATCTCGTCTGCGCAGCAACTCAAAATGGCTCTCTCTTGGCAGGAACTCAGGCGGGTACACTGGCTGTACTGGACTATACTTCAAATGGGAGAAACCTTCGAGGCTGTCCACAAATCCAGCCAGGAAGCTTAGGTCAAGCGGTCCGTCAATCTCAAAGACCGGGTCCTGAATTTCAAATTCATCCTGAAGCTCCTGCAGGGCGTCACTCCGGAAATCTTTGCACACTTCGAGCCTGACGGGCGCTCCGCGGCGTCTGCGCCGCAGTTCTTTTTCTATCGCCTCAAGCAGGTCTTCCGCTTCCTCTTCATTAATAGAGAGATCGGCGTTGCGGGTTACTCTGAACTCCTGCACAGCCAGTGACACATATCCGCTGAACAAGGTATGAATATGATGTTTAATCAGGTCTTCAATCAAAATGAACGTTTTCTTTTTGCTGTTAGCCCGCAGTGGAACCTTCACAATACGAGGAAGATTGGAGGGCACCTGCACGATGGCCATGAACGGCTCGCCATCCTGCTCATCTTCTTTTTGCAGCATAACAGATAGATATACCGACTTGTTATGAACCAGCGGAAACGGCCGGCTTTGGTCAATTGCCATGGGAGTAAGCACCGGGAAAATAATGTCATGATAATATTGGTCCATTGCCCGCTGCTGTGTTACATTAAGGTCCACATACTCCTGGATGTGTACGCCTTTCTTGGCGAGAAGGCGAATGAGCTCACGATATGTTTTATACTGCTCCGTGACCATGGCCCCGGTTCGTTTAATCAATCTGCGGTACAGCCCCGAGGGCGTATAACCCGTGAAATCTTTTTGCGTGAATCCAGCCTTGATCTTCTCCTTGGTCTCTGCGAGCCTGACACTGACAAACTCATCCAGATTGCTGGCAACAATACCAAGGAACCTCATTCGCTCCAGCATAGGCGTTGTAGGGTCCTGTGCCTCCTGAAGCACGCGCCGATTAAATTCAACCCAACTTAAATCACGGTTAACATAGTTGCCTGTTTTAATATCCTTGTGCATGTATGGCCTCCGAATGTAATGCATATCAATTCTTATTTGATCTTCTACTATAATTGTACTATTCGTAATCGGCTCCAAGCGTCATCGGAATGTTAACGCAGTGTTAAATTTATGTAAATGATAACTCATGACCGCAAGTTTTTCCATCCCTTTACAAAGGCCAATAGACAAGGTAAAGTGAGATACAGTGTGATTTGACCGGCTGTCGTTATTGTCCTAAATTTACGTTATGTTAAAGGAGTATCTTATGAAATCGAATAAACCTAGAACACTGCAAAAAAATATCGAGTTTTTCACCGCTGCCCTGTCCCAATGTGTGGTTACCGCTTGGCAGGAAGATCCCGCAGGTGTATATTGTGAAGTCGGCCGCGGCATTGTTGAGAAGATTAGTGATGACAGCGTGCGGATCTGCAATGAGAACGGAACGAAGAGCCATTATGCACGGGAAACGACGATGTTTCAAACTGAAAAATAAATTTGCGTAATCATGAAAAAAGGACTAGCTTTCTTAAACAGAGTGTTGTATACTCTTGCCACAAGGAAAGGAGGTGCGTCAACATTTCTAATGTCATGTTGAACGTGTCCCTTACCCGATCCACTACTTCCAAATAAATTGGGTGTGTGGAGGCGCGGGATACGGATCAATGTTTTAAAAAGCGCCACGGGTAGAAAAGCCGTCTTCGGACGGCTTTTTGTTTTGTCTTTTAAGCTCATTCGAATGTTATGCAGGAAATGAACGAAGCAGGATTTCGGCATAGAGGTTAAGAAAACAACCAAAATATTGGAAACCGACCCTTTAGCCGTGTGATTTCCGGAGGCTATAATGAGGATGAATCTATCCCAACTTATAACCGAGGAGGCATGTTGTAATGTTCAAAAATGTAAGGGGTTTCAAAACAAGTATTCTGCTGGCTTTTGTTTTGCTGTTTACTTCTGTTCTGCTGCCAGCGGGCCAGCACGCCAGTGCTGCGCCGAGTTTTGCCAAAGGAGCTGACATCAGCTGGGTTCCCGGCATGGAAGCTCAGGGGTACAAGTGGAAAGATAAAAACGGGGTACAGCGCGACATCATTGATATTCTGAAAAAGGATTACCAGATCAACTCTGTCCGCATCCGGGTTTTCGTTAATCCATCGAATGATTACGGTAACGGTTATATGAATAAAGACCGCGCTGCCGCACTCGCACAGCGTGCCAAAAATGCGGGCATGAGTGTCATGCTGACACTTCACTACAGTGATTCCTGGGCAGATCCGGGCAAGCAAACGAAACCGGCAGCATGGAAAAACTATAGTTTCCAGCAGTTGATGGATGTTGTCTGGAGTTATACCCGTGACGTTATGACGACCATGCAGAGCAAAGGTGTCACTCCAGACTGGGTACAGATCGGCAACGAAACCAGCAACGGCATGTTGTGGGATGATGGCAAAGCTTCAGTTAACATGAAAAATTATGCATGGCTCGTAAATACAGGACATAACGCAGTAAAATCCATAAGCAGCGGTACCAAAACGATTGTACATCTGGCTGGCGGCGATGATAACGCCCTGTACGTCTGGAATATCGGCGGCTTAATCAACAATGGAGCTAACTTTGACATGATCGCCATGTCCCTCTATCCTTCCGCTTCGGGTTGGAATACAGCGGTGACCAACACTGTCAACAATGCAAAAGATATGATCAACCGTTATGGCAAAGAAATCATGATTTCCGAAATTGGTATGGACAACAATCAGCCAGCGGCAGGTAAAAGCTTTGTTGCTGCGATGAAAAATCAAATTCGCAATCTGCCAAATGGCAAAGGTAAAGGCGTGTTCTACTGGGAGCCGCAGGCCACACCAGGTTATAACAGCGGCTATGGCAAAGGAGCTTGGCAGTCCAATATGATGCCAACGGCTACCATGGAAGGGTTCATTGACTAAGCACGGGGGTTAGAAGCCTTTACGGGGGTTGGATCTGCGGGGGGACGTTCCGGGGGCGGGGTGTTCTTGCGATCGCTGGTTGTCCTCGGATTTCTTTTGATTTCCCCTTCAATTGGGGGAAATCCGAGGGCAAACGCGAGCGCTTCGCTTCTTCAGAATCACTCCCGCCCCCTCCACTACGCGCTGCTCCTTAAGCAAGGGCTTCTAAAACGTGCTTCGGTATTTCACGGAGGCAGATAAAACATTGAGGGAGGACGCTGCGGGGGGGACGTTTCGGAGGCGGGTCGTGCTTGCGATCGCTGGTTGTCCTCGGATTTGCTTTGATTTTCCCCTTTAATTGGGGGAAATCCGAGGGCAAACGCGAGCGCTTCGCTTCTTCAGAATCACTCCCGCCCCCTCCACTACGCGCGGCTCCCTAAGGAAGGGCTTCTAAAACGTGCTTCGGTATTTCACGGAGGCAGATAAAACATTGAGGGAGGACGCTGCGGGGGGACGTTTCGGAGGCGGGTCGTGCTTGCGATCGCTGGTTGTCCTCGGATTTGCTTTGATTTTCCCCTTTAATTGGGGGAAATCCGAGGGCAAACGCGAGCGCTTCGCTTCTTCAGAATCACTCCCGCCCCCTCCACTACGCGCGGCTCCTTAAGGAAGGGCTTCTAAAACGTGCTTCGGTATTCCACGGAGGCAGATAAAACATTGAGGGAGGACGCTGCGGGGGGACGTTCCGGGGGCGGGGTGTTCTTGCGATCGCTGGTTGTCCTCGGATTTCTTTTGATTTCCCCTTCAATTGGGGGAAATCCGAGGGCAAACGCGAGCGCTTCGCTTCTTCAGAATCACTCCCGCCCCCTCCACTACGCGCCGCTCCTTAAGCAAGGGCTTCTAAAACGTGCTTCGGTATTTCACCGGACAGTGAATACAAAATAAAAGGCGCTCTTCCTTAGGGATGGCGCCTTTTGCCGTTAAACTGCACTGCCGCACTCCCTTATGTATTGAGTACTTGGGTCACTGGTGGGAGCTTCATGGAGAAAGCTCAGGATTTAAAAGAATATCATAACAACCATAAGAGATGCAGCCAGACTGAGGAAAGCAGTGATCGCTTGAATACAGCTGAATGAAATATTTTCAATAAAAATCATATGTCTTCTTTGTACCAAATACGAAAAGACAGCTGCCGGAACAATGATTGGAAGATATTGATAGAGATCCGGACCATCTGTACTCGGTAATATGTTATGGATATACCCCATGGTTGTTTCGTTTACGATCAAGCAAGCATAGACCACACCGATAATGATGGAAAAAAGAAATGAAGATATCAACCGAACCCGATTTCCCTGCAGCACGAAACGACCACGTTTGGAATGCATCCGATCATCGCTAACCATTGTCCTTCTCCTCTCTAGTGCGTCGTTTGACGTTGAACTGTATTATCCTGAAAAGCCCGATAATGAAGCAAACCAGCAGCAATCGCTAATATCGTCAATCCGGCTGCAAACAGATAGAGGTTTATAATCCCGATATATTCAGCAAGCCAGGCCATCCCAAGCAAAGAAATGCAGAATACAAAATGCATCATCGAGGCTTGCGCAGATAAAACCTTGGGAAGTATCGAGCTAGCCACACTGCTCTGAATCAACGTACGTCGGTTAATCATGGCAAGCTCGGCGAATGGCCCCATCAGCATGACGAGAATTAGGGCAGCATACGGCTGTGAGTTCAGTGCATAGACGGCAGTCAGTACACCATACCCCGCCATCCCTAACATCATCACTCCGAAATAGCGGCGTCCAATGATTCTGGCGAGTGCAAGCACCAGCAAACCTCCACCGATCGTTCCGGCAAAATAGGCCGCATTAATGAAGCCCCACCATTCTTCACTTTGCCCAAGTGCAGCTTGAACAAAAGCCAGTGTGAACGCGCCCACCCAGATTGAACCGCCAAGCATGTCGATCATATCCATAAACGTAAGCACCCGCAGACGGGGTGTTTTCCATATCATTTTCCAGCCTTCCGTTAACGTATGCCATCTGCCTGTACCCACTTCCGCTGCAGCTTCCAGCTGACAGATCCTTCCCGGTCATCTCCGCATGGGTTGGCTCTTTGACGCCGAGTGTAAACGCCGCTGCCAAACCATAAATAACAGCAGTAACCAGCAGGGTTGAACTGGACCCGATCCATGCCACGATGATACCGCTTAGTCCCCATCCAGCAAATTGTACAACTTGATCACTGACGCTCATGAGTCCATTGGCTTTGAGTAACCCCTGCTCATGTGTCACCAGCCGCGGGATCAGCGCATTGCGAGCAGGAGTAGTCCAGCCATCCAGAAACGACATCACAAATACAAGCGAAAATACGAGGACCAATGAGGAGGCATCTCCATTAACATGCAAATACACAGCCAGAACGACAAACAGCAGAAACTGTCCGGTTTGTGACAATAAAAGCAGGCTGGACAGCTTAAAACGCTGAATCAACAGAGGTGCGGCCAGACTGCTTAACATTTGAGCTCCGCTCCGCATCAAAGGCAAAAGTGCCGCAGATATAAGCGAGTTGGTACGATCCAGCACCATCACCGTTAAGGCCATAATATAAAGTACATCTGCGGCGTTTGCTGCCGTTTGAGTTGTCCACAAATAATAAAAGGGACGTGTTAAATAAGAGGACTTCATGTCGCATGACTCCGTTTCTATATTTGGCGCTGGTAAAGCGCTAATGGATACTCTTTTTTGAATATGACATTATCCACAATCTGCAGCATTACTTCCCGATCACGCAGCTCCAGTACATTCGGGCTGAGCAGTTCTTCGGGCGTAACCCACTTCGCATCAGCAATTTCTGAGGCATCCGGCTGCAGAGATCCGCCAATGATCTCGCCAATAAAATGGAACAGAACCACCTGCTGTCCGGTACTGCTTCTGAAATTGTAAACTCCTGTGGCAGCTGTTAATCTGACTTCATATCCCGTCTCTTCTCTGGTTTCCCGACGTGCCGCATCCAGTATATCTTCCCCGTACTCCACTCTGCCTGAGGGAAAATTCCACCTATTCCGCACGGATGCCTTGTTCTCTTTGATGATAAGCATCCTGTTTTTATGTAAGATCGAAACACTCACAACGAATACAATACTTTGCTGCTCCCTCACTCCAAACATCCACCGCCGTTCGAAAAAACTCAATCTCTACAATTAGAACATGCGTTCCTTAATTTGTAAATAAAAGAATTTTCCTAATTCTCTTCTCATCTTAGACGATGGTAAAAAAAAGCCCTCCCATCATCAAGGATGAGAAGACCGTTATTACCATTCGTTTTTGTTATTACTTCTTTTTAGTATTACAACCATTTCTGTTATTACACGGACTTAGCCAGCTTGGCGGCTCGCATAGATGAAGCAGCATAGACAACCAGAGCTGTCCATATTAAAGCAAAACCAACCAGCAGCACAAGTGAAACGGACTCCTTAAACACAAATATGCTCAGGATCAGCATAATGGTTGGGCCGATGTACTGTACAAATCCGAGCGTAGACAGCGACATGCGGGCAGCTGCACGAGCAAAAAACAGCAGCGGCAGGGCTGTCACCACACCGGAAAGCAGCAGTTCAAAAAACATAGGTGCAGGCAGCGTCCAGGCCGTTGTTTGGCCAGCAAGGCCGAGGTATATCCAGTAACCTAATGCAATAGGCAGAACAACCGCTGTCTCTGACAGCAAACCTACGGAAGCATCCTGCTTGATCTTTTTCTTCGCAAGTCCATATAAACCAAAGGAAGCCGCCAGCGAAATCGAAATCCACGGGAAACGTCCGTAGTCGATCGCTATAATCAGCACCGCAACCGCTGCAATAGCAATAGCCAGCCATTGACCCCGGTTTGGTTTTTCATGAAGAAAAACAACCGCAAGCAGCACATTCAGCAAAGGATTCAAGTAATAACCAAGACTGGTTTCCACGACATGACCGTTGTTCACTGCCCAGATGAAAATAAGCCAATTGATCGCAATCAGCAGTCCGCTGGCAGTTAGGGACAGCAGCAGCGTACGACTGGTCCAGATCCGTTTCACATCACTCCAGCGGCGCTGAATGGCGACCAGTATCCCCATAAATACAAACGACCATACGACCCTGTGCGACAAAATTTCACCAGCCGGCACATCATTAAACAGCTTCCAATAAAGCGGGAGAATCCCCCACATGACATACGCAATAATGGCATTAATTAATCCGTTATTCATGAAACGTACCCTCTCTTTTTCATCTCTGTTATGTCTCATTTGTTCTCTAATATCTCACCGGATTATACGCTCCGCCCCTTGCATAAGTAAAGAAATACTTATGGAAATACAAAGATCCTAACAATATTCATGCCCGGTTTAGTCGCTGCTTCCTTATAAGAAGTACATGCTTCTTTCCAAAATAGAGTATAGTAAGATCAAAAACGATTCCAGGAGGCTGCAGCGATGTCACAGGATATCTGGTTTAACTTGCCAGTCAAAGATGTTGAAAGGGCAGCTGCTTTTTTCGACGCAATAGGATTCCAAGCGATGAACGTTGGCAGCGAGAGAGCCATGATCTCCATAGGCCAAACCACGATTATGCTGTTTCCAATTGAAACCTTTGAGAGATTTACAGGCACCACAGCTGCGGATACTTCTCATAGTGCAGAAGTTATTATTTCCATTGGTGCCAAAAGTAGAGAAGAAGTCGACTCCTTTATTCAGAACGTGGAGCGTGCAGGAGGAAGCGTGTTTGGCAAGCCAAGCGAAACGGAAGGCTGGATGTACGGTGCAGGTTTTGCCGATCTGGACGGTCACCGCTGGAATCTACTCTACATGGATGAGAGCAAGATGCCAAAGCGCCAATAAATATCCACTGCCTTGAAGTAAAATGTTATATGCTGTATTTACATTTGTCTCTTTGTACTGGTCTCTTCGATCATTCAACATGGATTGCCAGGAGCTGTTAATCCATGTCTATGGGCCGTCCGTTACAATTTCAAATCAACAAAAACGGACACTGTTTATCTAAGCTCAGTGTCCGTTTGTTTGTTCGTTTGTGCAGCACTTAGTACTAATATCTTACTTCGCTTCGCCAACTACAGTAAAGCGTTCATTTATGTGCTGTGAATTCTCGATCTCGTCCACAAGTGCAATCGCATAATCAGCATAGCTGATATAGCTGTTGCCTTCACTGTTCACCATAATCACATCACTGCCTGACTGATACTTACCCGTACGCACGCCTTCCGGATTGAAGAATCCAGCCGGGCTGAGAAACGTCCATTGAATGCCGGAGGACGCTTGCAGGTCCTGCAGGTTTTTGCTCTGGTTGGAGGCTGTTGCTTTGTACGCATCAGGGAAACCTGGAGAATCAACAACACGTAGTGTTTTGGACTCATCCGTGAACAAGCTTCCTGCGCCGCCCACAACGATCAGACGCGTGTTTGGAGTATCTTTCAGAATGTTGATGAGAGCTTGTCCCACTTCCACATGCAGGTTTTCTTTGCCCGCTGGTGCGCCAAATGCATTAACAACAACGTCAAAACCTCGAACATCCTCTGCAGTAAGGTCAAACACATCTTTCTCCAGCACCTTCAGGCTCTTGTCTTCCAATTTGGATGCATTGCGCACAATAGCGGTTACCTCGTGTCCGCGGTCTGCTGCTTCTTTTAAAATGACACTACCTGCTTTACCTGCTGCACCAATAATTCCGATCTTCATTAAAATCTCTCCTCCGATGTAAAAGTTTGTTTCTTTTTGGGCTAGGAACGTTCTCCTAAACTCTATAATGTAACTATAATAGTTACAACTAAACTTGTCAACATGTTCTTCTTTTATGTAGAAAAGCTGCACTGCAGGATTATGTTTAAGATCAAAATGAAAAACATGGGTCATGCTTTGGATCAAACTCTGGTAAAAAGAGTAGAAAGGCCCTGTTCATCACCTGAACAGAGCACTCTATTTTTTCCAATCCAATCTTCTGAACTGCAGTTTGAGGCATTCGTATAAATTAGAATTTCCAGCCTTCTTGATCCTGCTCCTCCCATTCAGGCGCTCTTGCGTCCCATCTTCCAAGGTGAGAAATAAGTGAATTCCACGGGTAAAAAGGCCGAGAGGCTGTCCCCCGTACTTGAAGCTGCTCCCTCAGGGGCTCCCGGGGTGATGACACCCCCATGATAAGTGCTTACTCCCAGAGGGAATATATAGTTTCTTCCCCCATTGTTATCCCAGATACCGCTTCCGTTGTTGAAAACGGCCTCCAGTCCGGCAGCTGTGCCTACATCCACTGTAATTTTATGATAACCGGGCAGTTCGGACGGTGGAATTGGCACACCTGGAGGTATCGTCCATATGCCGCCCACCGGGCGGTAATGAATGTTGGGTTGTGTATAACCCTGCTTATAATAGACAGTGACACTGCTGCTTTTTGGTGCTTCATCCGTCGTCACACGTAGTTCCGTGCTTGCCGCCGATTTGTTCTGCGCTGCATCATACGCAATAACATGATACATATAGGACGCTGCAGCCTTCAATCCGGTATCCGTATATGCAGGTGTGGGACTTATGCCAATTTTGACGCCATCCCGAAATACTTCGTATCCCGTCACACTTGTATTATCCGTTGAAGGATTCCAAGCCAGCGCCACACGATCAGAAGCCTTCGAGGTTACCGTCAGATTTGCCGGTACGCTTGGCGGAGTCGTATCTGCTTGTGGTGCACCTTGGGTGATGACGCCTCCATTAAAGGTGCTTACCCCCAGCGGAAACTGATAGTTTTTCCCTCCGTTGTTATCCCATGTCCCGCTGCCATTGTTAAAAACTGCCTCCAGCCCCGCAGCTGTGCCTACATTCACTGTCATTTTAGTGTAACCTGCCACTTCGGCTGCTGGCATTTTCACACCCGGAGCCGTCGTCCACGTCCCGCCCGTCGGACGATAATGGATGTACGGATTGGTATAACCCTGTTTGTAATAAATGGTGACGACATTGCCTTCCTTGGTCTTCACCGTAATCGGCTCACTGGATGCCGAAACATTGCCTGCAGCGTCCACTGCTTTGATGAAGTATACATAACTTGCTGCGGGAGCAAGAGATGTATCGGTATACGTCAACTGGGTTGACTCTCCAACCTTGCTTCCGTCACGGTAGATATCATATCTCGCAACGCCGTAGTTATCCTGACTCGCTGACCACTCCAAGGTTACAGCGGATGAGGTTGAACTTGGGGATACCACATTGGTTGGTGCTGTCGGCGGTTCGATATCTGCGACGAGTGTCTGCACTTCCAAAGTTTTACTGGCAGCAGAGACGTTATTTGCCTTGTCTCTTGCTTGGATCTTGTACGTGTATGTTTTTGCCGGTTCAAGTCCGCGATCTGTGTACTCCGTCGTCTGCGAACTGCCCACTTTGGTGCCGTCCCGATAAATGTCATATCCCTCCACACCCACGTTATCGGTGGAAGCTGTCCACTGGAGAGTAACACTTCGATCCGTTACGCGTGCGGCTTTGACACCGGCTGGGGCCGAAGGCGGCGTCTGATCCACCACGAGGAACGGGTGTGTTCCCTGGATTGTTCCGTTTGCGTCCTCTACCACTTTACCGGAGGCATCTTTCTTGTATTTTCCCGTACCTACATATACCGTCTGAATTTCACTGCGAGTCACATTGCCGTTACCGTCTACCGCCTCGATATAATAGTCGACCAGCTGATCCCGGAAATCGTTGAAATAGGTATAATACATATCTCCAATTTCTTGAGCAGGTACACGTTTAAACATATCTGTGCTGCTTGGCTGCCAAGCCACCCCATTGATGTCAGGCTTCAAATCACGTTTGATCATCGAATATTCCTGCCAAGGGCTCACTTTGGCCGGATCAATGTTGGTTACACCCTTGGCTTTGAGCGCTGCCGGATCATATACACGGAACGTGTTATCCTTTGCATCCGCCTGTTTATCCCGATGAGTCCGCACCTTCACCTTGATATCGCTAATCCCACTCACGTCATAAGCATAGGTGTAGATACCAAACGTATTGTCAAAATAATGAAGCGTCCAGCCTTCTGCCTTGCTGACATTAGCACTGCCTGGATTGTAAGGATAACGCTGCGGCCACCAAACCGACGGGCCTGTGCGATCCTTGGATAGCTGTCCTTCTACATACGGTTTGGAGAAAAACAGGGATTGATTAAACGACAGTGTCGGCTTCACGCCGTCATCCACATTTTCATCATAATATCCGAAACCCGAATCCAGCGCAGGCAGCAGGAAGTACCAGCTCAGCTCTGCCGGATTCGCCCCGCCCTTGTAATTGTTCGCCGGGTCTCCCTTGAAGGGGTATGCCATCATCCACGGATTCAGCTGATTGCCTTCATAGGTGATCTCCCGATCCAGCGCAGTGCTTGGCTTCCAATGGTTCGGGTTGGCATCCAGCCACATCTGCTCGGCTGTCTTTGCATAATTCAGCGCTGCCTGCTCCAACGCAAAATTACGCTCCAGATAGTGATAACCGTATTCAAAGGATACCGTCATGCCTTCCTGAACCCCGTCCAGATTCTTCTTCGGCTCCAGATTAAGGCCCGTGGCCTTGTTGAACGCATCAAACTGTCCTTTCCAGATGCCAAAAGGAAGACGCCAGTGATACCATGTCGGATCAGAGGAAGAGTCACGCGTGTCAATCCAGGAGCCATCCTGCACATGGACTACATCCTCGGCTTTGGGCGTATTGGTACGCAGATATTCGTTGATACTTTCTCCTTTTACCCCGGGCTGTGCATAGGTCACATTCCCTGCATTGCGCCAGGTGTCCTCAGAGCCTGCACGTCCTGAAGAGTTATCTCCGTCATGGGCAATGACAAAAAACTGCTTCTGATCCACCAGCCCTTCAAATGGTTTGAGTGCATCTGCCTTTACCGATCCTTGATACCCTTCTTCCCACGATTCCGCTTGAGCTGCAGGAATGCCAACAATCTTCTTCTCTGCTCCGGTTTCGGGATTCACATGCCGTACCCAGTGTGGTGTGGATGCAAAGGGGTACTTGTTGTACACCACCTGTTTTTCGTTAAACATCGGTGCAGACACCCATGATCCAACATCGCTGGTGTTTTGCAGATCGGCACGGTTTGGTGGAGATACCATCGTATCCTTGCCTGGATCGTTTAACAGCGGATAGTCCTTGAGCGTACGCGAAAAGTGATTGTTGCCAATCACAGACCACTCAATGCCAAGCTGATCCAGAACCGGAATAATGCGTTCCGAGAAGCCAAGCTCGGTCGGGAAGAAGCCTTTGGAAGACTTAAAGCTGTCCCCCAGGAAAAAGGGTTGAGCCATGACGGCATTTTGGTATATCAAGTCCTTGAGCAAATATTCGTTGCCGGCGAGTGGTCCCATGGAGTGATGCCCGGAAAAATGAACAAGGTCCATCGTCCGCTCTCCATTGGTCGTTTTCAAGTTATTGTACGCGTTCTTCCAGGGTGCTCCCCAAGCTTTATCGTTGTAACCGTTTACATTATTGGTATACATAAAACTGTCCACATTGTTCAGTAGGGAGCCTGACATCGTTACCTGCATGCCTGCGGCGGGATGGTTGTTTTTCAAATCGCCTGCTGTCTGCCAGGGCCAGCTGAGATAGGCTCCGGTTTTGGCATGATGGGTATAATAGTCGACTAGATCATCATGCGGCATCGGTGCACCACCAGGCAGAAAATAGGGATAGGCTGCCGGAGGGTTCTTTTTCAGATCAATAACCTGCCCGTCATAGGTGTATCGAATCGGTGATCCTACAGGTGTGGAAGCATACTTGGATGTGTCGTAGTAAGCCCAGAAATTCGGCATATGGTTATGGTACACATGGGAAGCGGAGATTTCGGCATAAGCTGCTGCGGGTTGTGTGGAAATGACGATGGATAATGCCAACAGGAATGCGCCAAGTCTGCGCACAAGCTTCATGTTTTTCCTCCCTCATCTGTTGCCCCTGTGGGGACCGTGAATTGTAATTCATTTGAAAGTTATTAGAACCCTTTGTTTGAATTTGAAAATAAGCCTGCTCTCGTGCCTCCTCTCCTCTGGAATCCTGCGTGAAACAAACTACAATCTCGTGCCGTCTAAACAAAGAGTTCCTCTTGAACAAACGTTTGCATTAATAGAGAGAATTAAACACCTTATATAACTATGTTTTTCCGCTGCATTTCTGATCTAAAGTGCTGCATGCATCTTATATATTGCAAACGTTTGCACAAAATAATATACCTGCCCATGGAACAAAATGTCAATACTAGAAAAATAAAAAAGGCACACTTCCTGGCGAAGCCTTTTCGCCGGAAATGCACCTAAATCGTTATACCCTTTTTACTTTTAGATGATCATCAAACACGCTGAAATCACACTAAACAACAGATTAACAATCTTTATCCGGTACACCCGCTTCTTCACGTGTACGGAAGGATGAACCGCAGCCGCATGTCGCAACCGCATTCGGGTTATGGATGGTGAAGCCGCCGGACATGCCGGATTCTTCAAAATCAATCTCGAGTCCATTCAAATATTTCACATTTTCTTTCTCTACAACCACTTTCATGTCTTGAATGTCCATATATATATCCTCATCGGACTCTTTATCGTCAAAGCCCATGGCGTACGAAAATCCGGTACAACCGCCCGGTGCTACGCCTAGACGCAGGAACATTCCAGGTGTCTCTTGCTGTGCAAGCATCTCTTTCAATCGGTCTGCAGCCGTTTCGCTGATACTAATCATGCCAGGTCACTCTCCTTTTCATTGAATCTACACTTAAATTATACTCCACCCCGTCAAGGGGCTCAAGTTATGTTTACCCGTTTCCGCGTTCGCCCTGAACTCCTTTTTCTTCCCAGTGTATTGAACCCCTGCGGCACGAGGTTTATAATGGATAGGTGGTCTCACTGAAAATGTCAATATTTCGTCATGACTTATTCGGATGTTGGTCATATATGGAGTTGTAATTTTTTTCACATTTCGAGACTGGTTCTCAGTCCCCAATGCATATAGAGTCACTTTGACTCCTTTTGAAAAAATAAACTTTTCGATTGCAGCACACGCTGCACCGGGTAATAAGAGTTAGTCTTTCACAGGAAGGCGGCAGTTGACCGCATCTTTGCTATGTATTTCTGTTTAATGGTTCAACACACCACAACTCGAATTCCGGTAAAGAACAGGAGGAAACAGCATGTCTACATTGGTAACACCGTTCACCGACAAAAGAATGGCTGAAATCGTTGAGAAAGTGCAGAACGGCGTAAGGCTGAGCGTAGAAGACGGCGTGTATCTGTATCAAACAGATGATCTGCTGACTTTGGGCCAGCTGGCCAATGAGGCCAATCTGCGGAAGAACGGCAAGAAAGTTTATTTCATCGAGAACATGAGCCTTTATTTCACCAACGTATGCGAAGCTCGCTGCGCATTTTGTAATTTCCGCAAAGACCAGGGCGAAGAAGGCTCTTATACGTTATCCGGTCCGGAAATGATCGACTATGTGGAGCAGCATATTCATCCAGGCGTGCGTGAGTTCCATATCGTAGGTGGACACAACAACCATGTTCCTTTTCAATATTATGTCGATTCCCTGCGTGCTTTAAACGAGAAATATCCGGATGTTACGCTGAAAGCTTACACTGCGGCAGAGATTGATTTCTTCACCCGGATTAGCGGACTTAGTATCAGAGAAGTTCTGCAGGAGCTGCAGAAAGCAGGTCTGAAAACATTGACTGGTGGCGGCGCTGAGATTCTCTCGGATGAATATCGCAAAAAAATGCGTGTAGACAAAGCCAACGTGGATCGTTATCTTGAGGTGCACCGCACAGCTCATGAACTCGGCATGCGTACACATACGACGATGTTGTATGGATCGATCGAATCCTATGAGGACCGCGTCAATCATATGGTGCAGATTCGTGAACTGCAAGACGAGACCAACGGATTCATGGTCTTTATTCCGCTTTCCATGCAGCCAAAAAGTAAAAACGCAAGCATTATGCGTCGCAACTCGGCTTATGAGGATCTCAAAACAATAGCGATCAGCCGACTGATGCTGGATAACATCGATCATATCAAAGCATACTTCATTAACATCGGTCCACAGCTGGCTCAAGTTGCCCTTGGATTCGGTGCTTCAGATGCACATGGCACGATTGTTCGCGAACGGATTAGTCATGCCGCAGGTGCTCTCACACCTGAAGGCCTTACTCGTAAAGAGCTCATATGGCTTATTAAAGGTGCAGGACGTATTCCAGTAGAACGTGATACATTCTACAATGAAATTCAAGTTTACGAATAGACTTGACCGATTGCTTCGATACGAGGCAAACGTCACAGCAGCACAAGCATCACTCATCAAAGAACGAAACTTTGTTACAAGCAGGGAGACGTTTTATACAGAGTGATGCTTAACTGTGATCTCATATTTAAAATTTTCATTGTCTCATTCTTGATTATTTAAATTAACTTGAAACTAAAAACAACACACGGAGCAGCTATGTGAAGGCATAGCTGCTCCGCAGGTTAAGGTCCCAGCAATGGGACTGATGCAGAAAGGAAGCCGAGTCATGAAAAATTTCGTCATTCTTGGAGGCGGTTATGGCGGCCTCACGATCATCAAGGAACTTCTGGAAGGTAAAATCCCGTCAGATACGCAAATTGTACTGGTGGACCGCAGCCCCTTTCAAGGATTAAAGACCGAATATTACGCACTCGCAGCAGGAACAGTATCGGATTACGACCTGCGTATCCATTTTCCGGTAAATGAGAAAGTAACACACCGTTTCGGTGAGGTTACAGCCATTAATCTGGAGCAGCGTCAGATTGAATTCGAAGGTCAGGAACCTCTGGAATATGACAAACTCGTGATTGGCCTGGGATGTACAGATCGTTTTCACAATACACCCGGTGCCGAGGAATACAGCTGCACGATTCAAAGCTTCAGCAAAACACGTGAGACGTATCTGCGTCTTAATGAAGTTAAGGCTTATGGACATGTTCACATTGTGGGCGGTGGCTTGAGTGGTGTTGAGATGGCTGCCGAATTGCGCGAAAGCAGACCCGATCTGAATATTAGTATCCTGGATCGCGGTGAGCGCGTATTATCTGCATTCCCTCAACGTCTCTCTGCTTATGTTCACGAATGGTTCAGCGAGCATCAGGTTGAGGCCCGGGGACATATCGCCATTTCACGGGTGGAGCCAAACGCGATCTACAACCGCGATGAACAGATTCAGACCGATGCTGTTGTATGGACGGCAGGCATCCAACCTGTCAAAGTCGTTCAAGACCTTGATGTAACCAAGGACCCTCAGGGCCGTGTCGTATTAAACGAATATTATCAAATTCCGGAGTATACCGATGTTTATGTCGTCGGTGACTGTGCCAGCGTGCCTTATGCACCAAGCGGTCAGGCTGCAGAGGTTCAGGGTGAACAGATCGCTCATATTCAGCATGCTCTCTGGAAAGGCGAAAAGCCCAATCCGCAGCCTCTGAAGCTTCGCGGCACACTCGGCGCGCTAGGCAAAAAGGCTGGATTTGGGCTGATGGGCAAAACGTCCATGATGGGACGTGTGCCTCGTATTTTGAAAAGCGGTGTGCTCTGGATGTCCAAACGCCATCTCGGTTAGTCGAGATCCAGCGCGTCCCAGGCATCCGCTTCAGCTATTTTGGCGAGAATGGCGTTATATAAATCCTCTACTTTGTCCGTGGCGACCACTTCACCATTAACCAAGGCAAAAGGTGTCAGATAACATTGACCGCAATTGGTCAGACAGCCGTATTCAATCACATCATAGTCCGGATTTTCATCCAGCTGATCCATGACTTCATCGGTGCCAAAATGCATATTGTTAGCACAAAATTCAATAATTGGTCTCATTTCAGTTCACCTGCTTTGTTTGACCATTTTAATTTATGGTCGTTTGTAATATAATAAAGGGAGGAAAGGAGTTGAACAATATGAGCGAAAACGCACAAAGCACCATGTATGATGAGGTATCTGATGTGCTTGATAAACTTCGTCCGTTCCTGCAGCGCGATGGCGGTGACGTGGAACTGGTCGACGTGGAGGATGGCATCATTAAGCTGAAACTGGTCGGTGCCTGCGGCAGCTGCCCAAGCTCCACCATTACCTTAAAAGCCGGGATTGAACGTGCCCTCCTCGAAGAAGTTGAGGGTGTACAAGAAGTTGTACAAGTATTCTAATCAATCCTTCACGAAATAAAGATCAGAGAGCCTTTCGCTTCGAAGAAGCGGAGGGCTCTTTTTTTTGATGCTTTATTAAATTGTAGGCCGAATGGGATCAAGCCCTCCAGACACATCCATAATGTTACCTGTAATGAAATCCGAATGATCCAGGCACAGATACGTAATCACTCGCGCAATATCTTCTCCGCTGCCAGGTCGTCCTCTCGGCGTTTCCTTATCCGTGATGCCTGCAATGTCATCGATTGTTTTCTCTTTGTTCGCACCGCGTATATCTCCAGGGCATACCATGTTCACTGTAATCCCATAAGGCGCTTCTTCCACGGCAAGAGTTTTCGTAAACGAAACCAAACCTACCTTCGCAGCAGCATAGACAGCACGATGAGGCCAAGATCTTGCTTCACCCGCATGACTGAACCCAAAATGAATAATACGGCCCCACTGCTTGCGGCGCATCTCGGGCAGGACGAGCTGATCCAGAATCATCGGTCCAAGCAGGTTGCCCTGCACCAGCATCTGCACTTCTGCTTCGGAATAATCTGCAAAGACCCGGCGTTCCCGCACGAACGGACCGGCGTTATTCACCAAAATATCAATATGTCCCAGCTGCGTTTGTACTGCATCAACGAGCGCGTGAATCTCTTCTGCTTTCGATATATCGGCCTGAATGGCTGTACAGCGAACCCCTTTGGCAGTAATCTGAGCCTGCAGTGCTTCAGCCTCCAAACGGCTGTGCACATAATTAAGCGCAATGTGGCATCCCTGATCCGCCAGACTGAGGGCCGTCATTTTACCAAGACCTTTGGCACTTCCCGTTATGAGGGCAATCTTTCCCTTCACGTTCATCCCCCTCTTCAAAGAGCAGTCACTCATCCAGTATAAAAGATTTATCTCCCTCTCACAACTTGCAGCCCGAAAGCAGTTCACAAATGGTAATCCAACCCAATAAGAAAGCCCCGCATGCTCTTTGTAAGAACATGTGGGGCTTATAAGTTATGATCTGAACTTCACCTTAAAATGCAGGTTCAACTGCTCCTTGGTAACGTTCTTTAATAAATTTTTTCACCGTTTCGGAATGAAGTGCTTCTGCCAGTTTTTTGATCGCATCTGCATCTTTGTTATCGTCACGGGATACTAAAATGTTGGCATAAGGGTTTCCCTGCAGGTCTTCAATCAGCAAAGCGTCTTTAGACGGATTGAGGTTTGCTTCCAGTGCATAGTTCGCATTGATAAAGACGAGATCGGCTTCATCCAGCTGACGAGGCATCATGGCTGCATCCAATTCAATGATATCCAGATTTTTAGGGTTTGCTGTAATGTCCTGTTTGGTTGATGCGATGTTCGTATCGTCTTTGAGTGTAATTAGACCTTTTTTCGCCAGCAGCAGCATTGCGCGTCCACCATTGGAAGGATCATTCGGAATGGCTACTTTGGCGCCATCTTTCAGTTCATCCAAAGATTTGATCTTTTTGGAGTAGCCGCCAAAAGGTTCAACATGAACCGGAGTTACAGCAACCAGATTAAAACCGCGCTCTTTGTTCTCCGTGTCCAGATAAGGCTGGTGCTGGAAGAAGTTCGCATCCAATTTACCATCAGCAAGCTGTTGATTTGGCTGCACGTAGTCATTAAACGTCACAACCTGCAGGCGAATACCTTGAGCTTCAAGTTCAGGTTTGATGCTTTCCAGAATTTCAGCATGAGGTGTAGGTGAAGCACCAACTTTCAATTCGACGGTACGCGGAGCGCCTGCGGAGTTATCCGCACCACTGTCCGATTTCTTGTTGTTGCCGCAAGCAGCAAGCACTGCAATCAGCATTAGACTCAGAAGCACAATAGACCATTTTTTCATCTGTAAAACCCCTTCGCATTATATTTTCATCTATCTGTTTATTTCCTGGTGAAATAGATAACCAGACGATCGCCAACCATCTGCAAAAGCTGGACCAGAATAATCATGAACACTACGGAAATGATCATAATTTCATACTGGTAACGGTAGTACCCATAATTGATCGCCAGTGTTCCCAATCCTCCACCGCCAACCATACCCGCCATAGCTGTGTAGGATACCAATGTAACGATCGTGATCGTAACTCCAGCTAGCAAGCCAGGTAAAGCCTCGGGCAGAAGTACCCGTCTGACAATCTGTCCTGTGGATGCCCCCATTGCCTGTGCCGCTTCAATGACACCGCGATCCACTTCACGAAGTGTATTTTCTACTAGACGGCCAAAATACGGAGCGGCCGAGATAACTAGAGGTGGAATTACACCTAACACTCCGGTTGCAGTACCCACTAATGAACGGGTGAAAGGGATAATTGCAACAATTAATATGATGAAAGGTACAGAGCGCAAAATATTTACAATGACGGACAATATGATGTAGGTTATTCTTGATTTTGCTGATGCCGAGCGGCTCGTCATAAACAGGATTACCCCCAGCGGGAGACCTAGAATAACGGTAAATAAACCTGCTGCCGCCAAAATCTGCAGGGTTTCAATGGAGGCCGTGCCAACCTCTTCCCAGCGTACTTTGGAAAAATCCATTATCGCAGCACCTCCACATCAAGTCCTTCTGCGGTTAATTCAGACAAAGTCTGCTCAATCGCAGGGAAGTCACCCTCAAAACGTACCGTCAGCTGCCCATAAGGAACCTGCTTGATCGTAGAGATGGTGCCCTGCAGAATGGCAAAATCCACACCCGTTTTGCGAACGGTTCTCGACAAAATCGCTTCATACGTTTTATTTCCAAGAAAGGATACTTTGACTAGTTTGGAAGATACGCCTGTTGGCAGTTCGGTTCCGGCACTGTTTAAGACCGTTTCTTCGAGTGCCAGTCCGCCTTCGCTGTCACGTGAGACGAAATCCCGGGTAATCGCATGCTGCGGTTTCAGGAACACTTCTGTCACGGGTCCTTGTTCCACAATGCCGCCTTGGTGAATGACCGCCACCCGATCGCAGATATTCTGAATGACATGCATCTCATGTGTAATAAGTACTATGGTCAAGTTGTACTTTTCGTTGATATCCATAAGCAGCTTCAGTATCGAATTCGTTGTCTGCGGATCAAGTGCCGAGGTTGCCTCATCGCAGAGAAGTACACTCGGATCACTTGCCAGAGCTCTCGCTATACCTACCCGCTGCTTCTGTCCGCCAGACAGCTGTGCCGGATATTTACTGCTGTGCTGCTCCAGACCAACCAGTGCCAGCATTTCCTTCACCTTGCGATCAATCGCTTCCTTGGGGGTGTTCACCAGTTTTAACGGGAAAGCAACATTATCGTAAACCGTTGCAGAAGACAACAGATTGAAATGCTGAAAGATCATACCAATCCTGCGTCTTTGCTGCTGTAATTCGCTTTTACTCAGCTCGGTCAGGTTAATGCCATCGACCCAAACCTCACCCTCGGTCGGCCGCTCGAGCAAGTTGATACAGCGAATCAGCGTACTTTTCCCCGCACCCGAGTGACCGATCACACCGAATATTTCACCTTTTTGGATATTCAGATTGAGTTCTGACAACGCTGTAGTTGTTTTCCCGCGTTTGCCATATGTTTTGGTTAATCCAACCAGTTCAATCAATAGTACTGCTCCTTCCCCATCACCTACATATATCTTTACCCGAAGGAAGGGAAAACTCCCCTTTTAGCACAAAAAAAGAGCCCTTTGCAGATACAAAGACGGCTCTTCACGTGAAATGACCTTCTCATCTGCCAAAATCACACTTCATGATTCTGTAGGAATTAGCACCTAACACCTGAAATAAGAGACATTAAAGTCCATCATCGCAGATCGGTTGCCGGGCTTCATCGGGCCTGTCCCTCCGCCACTCTCGATAAGAGAAATATACAGTTGTAGAATTATATAGGTTCATGTAGTTCATCATATATAATGAGCGAACTGCATTAAATGCTTAATTACAGACACGATTCCATGTATGTTTCGATCTGGAACTCAGTATAGTCAAACTATTCCGATTTGTCAAATGGTATTATTTTCGGAGTCTGTCATGCCATTAACGTCTCGCACCCTGCTTACGCCAAATTTTATTGATGTATCGATACGCTGTATGCAGCGTTTCACAGACCATATCCACACCCTGCTGCATCTCAAGCAGATGCTGATCCAGATCCTCCAGCTTCACCTTCCCCTGCATCGTTTGATGCAGCTGCCACAAATCATCCTGCATCTCAGAATTCATATAATGTATCTCCATATTACGCCGCTTACGCAGACGGCTCATCGGTTCACGGTATTTATCCTTAATCTGAATGAGCTGCAGTGCCAATGCATGATGCTCCCGGTGATAATCAAACTGCCTCAGAACGGTATAATACGAGAAATGCACCTTCGTTTTGGACGTATTCAATTGAAAAATTTCATTTAATACGGTGCCCAATTTGTCCAAAATCGCGAAACATCTTATGAACGCGTCTTTGTAAAAATAAACATAACGAGCATACTCCGCTTTTTCCGCTGCACTCATATCTTCCGTGGAACCGGCCACCACTTTTTGACGAAAATGGGCTGCAGCAAAACAGCTCTGCTCCAGTTCATCCAACGAGGAGATCAGTCCTTGAGTCCATACATACAATTTCCGATAGTCATGATTCGGGTCATGATCCACATGCATCTGCCGCTCAAAAGATTCCAGCGTAAATGCCATAGTATCCATAGCTTCCTTCAATAATCCCTGATTAACCCGGGGCTTTTCACCAAGTAAAGTTCGCAGCATAGATGCCCTCCTCTTTCTCGCTGATCCTACAAAATATATATCGTCACAGCTGATCAACTGCTGAAGGCCGAAGCAAAAGTTCCCGAATTCCATCATCATTACAGCTTCGTTTAGGTTGCCCTGCAGCCTCAAACATCAAACAAAAGTCCACCTATCCAATGATGTACATCACCGGATGGTGGACTTTACAGCAAAATCCAGTACAGTTATTGATGCATTATACAGCATCACTATTTGTAGCGAAAAAACCTTTTAGAACCGGTTAACCGGTCGATGGAGCTTGTACACAAGGAAACTCATATAGGTCAAAATCCCGAAGAGTATGGCAATGTCCAGCATATGTGCCAGCGCCACAAACATGTAAACCTCTGGGCGGCTGATCGTCCACATCATGAACATACCGATGACCACTTGTAACAGAATCAAGACTACAGATAGTACACCAAGTGTCCGCAGTTCACGGTTATCAGGGTGTTTACGATAAGCAAAATGCCCCAGAATAGCAATAACAATAACAAGTGATACAGCTGCCAGACGATGGGCAAACGCAACAGCTACCCCGCCGGAGAGCTCTGGAACGATCTGTCTGTTACAAAGGGGGAATCCGGAACAACCTCCGGCTGAGTCCGTATGGCTCACGAATGCTCCGGTATATACCACCAGGTACGTATAAATAGTTGAAAACCAGACCAAATTGCGGAATCCCCTGCTGACGCGAGGATATTGGTTCAGACGTTCCAGACCTCCATATCTCGCTTCCTGCCGAATCCCGAGAGCCATCATTAACGAACTTGCGAAGGCAATTAGCGCGAATCCAAAGTGAAGGGCCATGACCGCCGACGATTGCGAGAATACAACCGCAAAAGCCCCCATAATTCCCTGAATGATGACAAACAAAAGCGTTAGGAAAGAGAACAGCTGCAGATCCCGGCGCTGCTTGCCAAATCGTAAGAAGGCCACAAACGAAGCGATGGACAACAGTCCTGCCAGTGCACTGACTGCACGGTGGGAATATTCGATCAGAGAGGCAACAGTATGAGCTGGCACGAGTTTTCCGTTACATAAAGGCCATTGTGTACCACAGCCAAGGCCCGATTCTGTTTTGGTTACGATCCCGCCGCCAAAGGTAGCCAGGAACATCACAAGACAGGTTAATACGGTTAACCATTTAAACAATGTTAAGTGTTTCAATTTTTTCTCACCCGCTGTTGGTTTAGATTGGCGAAAGGAATTCTTCGCTTGATGATGTTATTAACTTCATTGCTTGAGTACAAAATCAGCTGCATTGTTTATCCGGTACTTGTATGCTGCTTAGCAGCACTAGTACGATACTTATGCAGTGCTTGTTCTGCACTTTGACACTAATTTCACAACTAAATTCATTATACCGGATAAATTCCTCATTGACGCAGCGCTTTGTGACAAAATGTTAACGTCTGATACCATTTTGACCCGCAGGTCATTATACTAAACTCTTGGAAAAATTTGAAGGGATTTCGATACGGCAGCATACGGCCGCCCCCCCCTTTTTCATGAAGCCGAGCCCAGCCGTTCCTGAGAGCTGCATGAGATTGCACTGCTCTATAAGGCTGGCAGATTTATATTATGTAAAAATTGTGATTGTCTTATTAGAACAGAAAAGGCTGTCTTAAGCCCAGATTAGAGCTTAATTGACAGCCATGTTTTTGCAAAAAATTGATAAACGCTTCACAAACATTCTAATCATCTACCCTAAATATTGGAGTTTTATTTTCTAAATTATGCTCAACAATCTTCCAACATATAAGGGTTGGGTTGTATCCTTAACTACCTTACTTGTGAATCGTATTGTATACCTCTACTGCACGGTCCAGAAACTGTTCGATCTCTTCTCTCGACTTGCGCAGTTTGTTCACATAACGCACTAATTCCCGTCCGTCCGTGTAAGCTACGAAGCTTGGGATGCCCAAAATATTTTGTTCCTGACTCACTGTACCTACCTGGTCAACGTCCACTTCAATGAGTGTAAGATTACGTGAATACTTCGTTTCCACCTCAGGCATAAACGGATCGATGTATTTGCAGTCCCCACACCAGTCTGCCTTGAATACGGCCACTGTCAAACGCGGCGATTGAATCGCTACATCAAATTCCGGTTTGGATGTAATCTGTTCCATTGTCACATCTCCCTTTCTGTACCTTGTCTCCATCTAAGTGAAGCAAATTGGTGATTGGAAGTCAAATGTTCAGCGCATACTTAGAATAACCACAAGTTCTGGCATATCAAACAGTTTCTCATGAAAGGGTGTCCATTCATGACTTCCACCAGAAGTGACTCTTCGGATAACCAGCACACAGGTTCTATCCTGCAGATCGTTCGATCGATCCCCGGAGCAGCCCGGGAAGTATGGCGCGGTAAACAGGCGGCCTGGCATGCATCCTCCCAGCTTAGACATCCTTCACGTGACCTGAACTGGAAGGCAGACACAGCAGCGGCTCTGCAGGTTGAAGTTGAGCGGCTGCTGCCCGCAGCAGGCAGACCCTCTCCTTCGCGGAACATTCAGGCGCAAAGTGCACTGGTATGTGAAGAAGACTGTATCATTCTTGAAGAAATCAAGACCTTAACGCAGCAGCAGAATCGCAGTAATGTGACACGTACGGCTGCTTACTTGGAATGTTACGAGCAGTATCCCGAACTGCACTGGGCACTGCTTGCGCACATGGTATCCCGCAACGGCGGATATCATATGACCGACCTGCACAGCGACCTGATGCATAATCTGCAGAACCAGGAGGCTCGTGGGCATATGTATCGCCTGCTGGAGCGGTGCAATGCTCTTATATTTCAAGATGCATATCCACAGCTGCAGCTGTATATGCACAGTCGGCGGCTTGGCCGAAGCTGCTTCCATCTGCTGTCCCATTTTCACGTATCGGCATTTATGACCCCATTCTGGGAGCGCTTCTGGCTGGAACGCTGCAGTTCCATTCTCAGTGTGGCGTTAATTATTAATGAGCAGAACTATATTGAGAGCCGGGTGGTACAGCATCCGTATTTTCAAAAAGAAGTGCTTTCCAAACCTGCTTTTCATCTGCACAATCTGGCGGGGCTGAACCATATCGTTTTCCCTCTCGGACAAGGAGGTGGACTCACCGGACGGGTCATCGAACATTTTGGCAAATTAAATGAACGCATCCAGTTCGGCAAAGTCTTGTATGCCCTGTTATTCGGTGTAGAACAGGTCCTGCAGCAAGTGTTGGAGTTCGCTCGCACCGTTCCTCACGGCGGCTCACGGGCGGAATATTGGCCGGGTCTGTTCACCAAGCATCACAGTGGACCCAAGGATCATAACCTGTATGCCGCAGCCTTATTGAATGAGGAATGGCTGCCGGAAGGTCAGAGGCTGTACTCGCCAGAGCTGCTCACTGTCTGGAGCGATACCCCTTATGAACCGATTACAAGACATGACTGGCTTCAAACACGCGATTGTCTTGGATACCTTACTTCGCCCCGCAGACCTTGGCTGTTCGAGATGAGTCATGAGCATCGGTACGGCATGTTAAAAACGGCTTTGGCCCATGATGTGCAGGAAATTACTCACTAACAATCGGAGCAAAAATAACATGAATTCCATCCAAAAGGAAGCAGCACTTGCACTCGTGCGAAATACAAGTTAAAACGTACAAACCTGCAGGCAAAACGGTACACCTGATACCACCACAAAAAGACAACATTACAAAATCCAAAACACCCGACGCAGCAAGTTCAATATTCACCGTTAAGAAAGCCATATCTGATGTAATAACAACGCAGCGCGTAAAAGAAAAAAAGCGCAGTCCGCTGCAGGAGCAGACCGCGCTTTAATAAATCAAAGGCTGGTACACAGCCTACGCTGCCAAAATAACGAATTATCCACGCTGCCCGGCACCACGCTGTAGACGCATAAGTGGACGAAGAATTTTTTGCAAAATTCGTGGATAACTGCCCAGCTCGTCCTTACGCAGGACGCGCAGCATAACCATCAGCACGAGATACACCACAACGACCAGCACCCCCACTACCATACAGGTGACCAGGAACGATACGCGTGCAGGCAGGAAAGCACCAAAGATCTGATTCCCGCTCCAGTTGGCTGCAAATCCAATGCCTGCCGCCAACAGCACCGTAATCATAAATCCAAGCCAGCGATCTCCCATAATCGAGAAATCCACAATTTTGCGCAGTACACGCAGATTCAAATATGTGATGACCAGGAAGCACAGCGCCGTTGCGATAATAATCCCGTAAATGCCAAAGATCGGCGCCAGGATAAGACTCGCAATCAGCTTCACGATAATACCTGCCGCTACGCTAATCATCGTGATTCGTGGTTTACCCACCCCAAGCAGGATGGAATTCGTCGTCATCATGGTAATTTGGAAGATGGTACCGAACGTCAGCAATGCAATAATCGGCGTACCGTCCGGACTTGTAAATATCAATCCGTTTACCGAATGAGCGGCTGCACACAACGTAATCACAATTGGCATCCCGGTCAGGATAGAAATACGCATGGCCAGCGTCACCTGATTTTTCAGGTGAATCTCATCTTTACGGGCAAAGGCCGCCGAAATGACAGGCACAAGAGACTGACTAAGCGCGATTGCCAGAATTGGCGGAATACCTGCAATACTTTGAGCCTTCGCACCCAGAATTGCGAGTACTCCTGTCGCTTCTCCCACACCGATCTGTCCGCTAAGCAGCGGAACGACGAGAGAGGAGTCGATAAAGTTAATTGCCGGAACAGCAAGAGAAGATAACACTATCGGGATTGAAAGTTTAAAAATATCGGTGTAGATGCCGCGCATCGGCAGCTGCTCTGCCCGCTCATAATGCAGCTGTGCCGCACGATCACTTTTGCGGAGCTTCAATGTGAAGTACAGCATCACAGCAAATGCGCCGATACTGCCAAATACACCACCGAAAGATGCCCCGGCTGCAATCGTCTGATCATCGTAATTCCACTGCAGCATTACAAATGCCACAATAATCGCTACGCCTACGCGCGCAAACTGCTCTACGATCTGCGAGATACCACCTGCCGTCATATTACCGCGTCCCTGGAAATAACCACGCATCATCGCGATCGCCGGGAAGAGCAGCAGGGCCGGAGCAAGCGCACGGATGGCACTCACGGATTCCGGTACTTTGGAAATATGGGTGGCATAGAATGGTGCCGCAAACCATAACAGAACAGACATGACGACACCGGCCACTGCCGCGAAAATAAGGGCTGCACGGTAGATCTGCTGCGCTTCCCCTGCGCGTCCGAGCGCGTAGCGTTCCGAAACCATCTTACTCAGCGTACTCGGTATGCCCGCCGTTGCCACAGTTAACAGCATTAAATACACCGTATTGGAGATCGTGAACGATGCGTTACCGATATCCCCGAGAATATGCTCCAGCGGCACGCGCTGCACCAGACCGAGTACCCTTGCAATCAATGCTGCAGCCGCCAATATGAGCGTACCTTTAATAAATGTTTCCTTCTTAGACAAAACGAATTCCCCTTCTTTCCCCCACACCGGACCTCTCCGGACCTAAGCTAGCTAACCTGACATTCTAGGCGAATCGAACCACCCAAATAATGAATAGAACAATCATCACAAGCTGCAAAATAATTTTCATCACCGTGCTCGTAAACAGCCCGACGACAGAACCAAATCCAACTTTGGAAGCTTTGGAAGGTGAAGAACCGCCAATGATCTCCCCGATAAATGCACCGAGAAAAGGTCCCAGAACCAGTCCAAACGCCGGAATCACGAACGGACCAATGATCACACCAATGGTACTCAGCGTTGTAGACAGCTTGGAGCCGCCAAACTTTTTGACCCCCCAAGCACTGACGACGTAATCTGCCACGAACAGCACTACCACAATGAGGATCTGTATAATCCAGAACCAGACCCCGAACGGATCAAAGCTGAAAAACCAGCCGTAGACCAGAAATGCGAAGAAAATCGCGATTGCACCCGGCAGAATCGGATACACCGTACCTGCCATACCTACTGCAAACAGCAGTACAATTAAAATCCAGCCAACGGTTGCGAGCAAAGGTTACTCCCCCTTCAAAATATGTTCACGAATCAGATGAGCAATGCCATCCTCATTATTGCTTCCAATTATTAAATCTGCCGCTTGTTTCACCTGCTCCTGTGCATTGCCCATAGCAACACCCAGACCAACCGCTTCAATGACAGCCAGATCGTTCAGACTGTCGCCCACAGCAACCACTTCGGACATGTTGATGCCCAGCAGCTGGCATACTTCGGATACACCGGTAGCTTTGGATACGTTCTCCGGGTTCACCTCAATGTTTACAGGAGACGAATTGGTCATTTGCAGACCACCCATCTGCTGCAGCTCCATCATAATCTGATGACGAACCTCATCATCCTCAGTGGTGAATCCAAATTTCAGCCATTCCAATCCTTCGATATTGTCCGTCCAGCGATCTCGGTTAAACAGCTCCTCCACGGAGTATGCCCAGTACCAGCTGTTGTATTTCTCCCCAATCTCATGCATCTTGCGAATCAGACTCGGGTCCATCAGATGACGCATATGAAGCTCATGCGGTGCTTTCCAGACCTCGCTGCCGTTGACGGTCACCATCGGTGTTTCCAGTCCGAGCTGTACCGCATAAGGCATGGCGTGGTATACCGCTCTTCCCGTAGACAAGCACACGTGCACCCCGCGCCGGATCGCAATCTGAATCCACTTGGCCGTCTCCTGTGTAATTTCATGATTATCATTCAGCAACGTGCCATCCATATCCAGGGCAAGCAGTTTGTATTTCAATTCACTCATGCTGCAAATCCTCCTCCAGTATTTCTCTCTCCATGTTATCTTCCATTGAAACTCTCTTTCTCCATATTCTCTCTAAAACAACAAGATCGCCCGGTATCCGCTAATGGCGGACGCCCCGGACGTCACAGCTAACGCCATTTTACCACAGATCATCCATATGCAACAAAGTAACCTGTATTCGGATCTTTGACGCTTCGCCGCAGCTGTTGTTGAAAAAAAGGTTACCAAAAACCGCCTGCCAAGCAGGCGGTCACTTGAATAAACTGATTTGTGCAGGTTAAGCACAACCGCGGGGTGTACCCCATGCCGATTGATGCTTCTGTTTGCATTTACCTTGCCGCATATTTACGACGTACATAACGAAACACGATACCGTGTTTTGGAGACAGCAGCAGCGCGAGTACAAACAATATGCCTGCTGCAGCCACCATACATCCTGCAATGGAAGCATCCATCGCGTAAGCCATCAGGTAACCGCCAACAGAGGAAGCCGCACCAATCAGCACAGCATACAGAATCATTTGGCCCAGCCGATCCGTGAGCAGATAAGCTGCCGCTGCCGGGACAATTAACATACCTACGACAAGAATAGAGCCGACACTTTCAAAAGAAGCCACCGACGTCATGGATACCAGCCCCATGAGCAGGTAATGGAACAGCACAACCGGGATGCCGCAAGCTGCTGCCAAGGCCGGATCGAAGGCACATAATTTGAACTGTTTGTAGAACAGCCCAATCACGATGAGAATAACAAGCAGCGTAATGCCCAGCATCCACACCGCCCTCGGCCCCACATCCATTCCCCGCAGCGTTAAAGTATCCCACTGCACATAAGCAATCTCACCGAACAACACACAGTCCAGATCCAGATCGATATGCTGTGCATTCAGACTAATCAGGATAACCCCCACAGCGAAGAGTGCTGTAAATACAATACCGATGGACGCATCCGAAGACAGTCCTCCGGCCTGAAGGCTCTGAATGAAGAATACCGTCAGCAGTCCAAACACCGCTGCCCCCAGCAGCATCCACATCGAATCTCTGGACCCACTCCACAGAAATGCAATCGCGATTCCCGGAAGCACCGCGTGACTGATCGCGTCACCGACCAGAGCCATACGTCGGAGAATGAGGAAACAACCCAGAATTGCGCAGGCGGAGGAAACGAATACTGCCGTTAAAATAATCCAGAACGATGCCATTTACATCTCCCCCCGTTTCTGTGCTCGGGGCTGCGCAGCGAGGGTCTGCAGCCCAGCCTTCTCTTCGCGCATATAAGCAGACTTCGCCTGCATGCTCCGCAGCTTGCGTGCAAACAATCCGCGTCTTGGTGCGAACAGAGCAGATCCGGCAAACAGCAATGTTGCCGCCAGCACCGTTACCGGTCCAGTTGGCAGATTAGGGACAAACGTACTGAACACCGTGCCTGCTGCACCACTGAGTGCACCGAATAGTCCAGACAGCAGCACCATCAGTGCAAGAGAATCCGTCCAGCATCTTGCCGCCGCTGCCGGGGTCACCAGCAGCGCTGCAACCAGCACCACGCCAACCGCTTGAATTCCAGCCACTACGGCAATGACGGTGAGCAGCAGAATCAACTGCTCCAGCACGCCTACAGGCAGGCCCATGCCTCTTGCAAAACCCGGGTCAAAACTCACCAGTTTGAATTCTTTAAACCAGACAAGGCAGGCGATGAGCAGTACAATACATACCCCGGCCATCACATACACATCCGTAAGCACCATAGATGCTGCCTGTCCGAAGAGATACTTGTCAAGTCCGCTCTGGCTTCCGCTGGCGCTGTGCTGAATACGTGTCAGCATCACCACACCGATTCCGAAAAATACCGTCAGCACAATGCCCATGGCAGCATCCTGTTTGATCCGTGAATATCGGGTTATCCAGGAAACACCGAAAGTCGCCATAATTCCCGAGAGGAGCGCACCGAGCAGAAATAATCCAATCGACTTGGTTTCTGTCATCATAAACGCAATACATATGCCGGGCAGTGCCGCATGGGCAAGGGTATCACCCATCAAACTTTGGCGGCGAAGAAAGGTAAACGAACCGATGATACCGCTGCTGAACCCAAGGAGCAGACAGCCAAGCAGGATCCAGCGTGTGTTCGGATCTGACAGAATGGAAATGATCCAGTTCCACATAGGTTACACCTGACCTTTCTCCGTCCGGCTGCCAATCATTGCAATCCGGCCTCCGTACGTCTCCTGTAATGAATCGGGCGTGAATACTTCGCTTGTAGCTCCAGCTGCTACCATACGACCGTTGAGCAGCAGTACATGATCGAAGTATTCTTCTACTGTGGCCAGATCATGATGGACAACCAGCACCGTTTTCCCCTGCTTTTTCAGTTCTTCCAGCAGCGAGATGATCGCTTTCTCCGTCGTAGCATCCACGCCAGCAAACGGCTCATCCATGAAATACAGATCTGCCTGCTGCACCAAAGCCCGCGCTAGAAATACACGCTGCTGCTGACCTCCTGACAGCTGGCTGATCTGCCGATACATATAATCTCCCATACCCACCTGCTCGAGGCAGTGAGCCGCCATATCCTTTTCCTTTTTACCAGGACGGCGAAACCAGCCCAGATGCCCGTATCGTCCCATCATAACTACATCTAACGCATGCGTCGGGAAATCCCAGTCTACGGACTCCCGCTGCGGAACATAGCCGATACGCCGGCGTGCTTCACGATAGGACTGTCCGAAAATTTCTATGTCACCGTGCATTTTGGGCACAAGTCCCAGAACGGCTTTGATTAATGTGGATTTACCGGCTCCGTTTGGCCCAAGAATGCCAATCAGCTGTCCCTCGGGAACATCAAAAGTTACATTACTGAGCACCGGCTTTTTGTGATAAGCCACAGCCAGATTCCTTACAATAAGAGGAGAAGATGGATTCTTCGTTCCTTGTCCAAGCCGATCACTGGACGTATTCACTATTGGCTGCTGTTTCACATTTATATCACTCATCAACGTCATTCTCCTCTCTCCAGATGAATTATTATTTCAGCGCCGCTGCGATGGTTTCGACATTGTGGCGCACCATTCCAATGTAGGTGCCCTCTTCAGTACCTTCGGCTCCCATGGCATCTGAGAACAGTTCCCCGCCTATACTTACGTTATGGCCCTTTTCAGCTGCGCCGGCTATGATGGCTTCCATCGCTTTCGCCGGCACGCTTGATTCGATAAACACAGCTTTAATCTTGTTCTCCACCAGAAAATCCCGCAGTTCGCTTACATCCTTGGCACCGTATTCCGCTGCCGTACTGATGCCTTGAAGCCCCATCACTTTAATCCCGTAGGCTTGGCCAAAATAACCAAATGCATCATGGGCTGTAACCAATACCCGGCTTGACTCGGGAATCTGCCCAATTTTCTCCCGCACTTCCGCATCCAGAGCTTCCAGCTTCTCCAGGTATGCTTGTGCCTGTGTCTTATACTGCTCTGCATGTTCCGGATCTGCTTCGATCAGCGTGTCTCGAACCGCTTCTGCCGCACGCATCCAGTGCTTAACGTTAAACCAGACATGGGGATCATATTCCGTTCCACCTGTCGCTTGGCCGGAATGGAGCTCTTCTGTCGGAATTTTCTCCGCAACTGCAGTGACCAGCTTACTTTTAGACATTTTCTCTAAAATGTCTGTCATTTTGCCTTCCAGGTGCAGGCCGTTGTAGAAGATCACTTTGGCTTGCTCCAGTTTGCGGATATCTCCTTGAGATGCCTTGTATAGATGCGGGTCTACCCCGGGTCCCATCAAGCCGGTAACCTCAACGTATGCTCCGCCTACCTCTCTTGCTGCATCCGCGATCATTCCTGTCGTTGCTGTGACCTGCACTTTCCCATTCCCGCTTGTTCCCGGATTGCTTGAACAAGCTGTCAGCACGATAATCAGCACAATACATGCCAGAGTAATGAATCCACGTTGAATACTCCTCATCTTCACCTTTAACAATTCCAGCCTCCCCTTTCCCTCTACTACAACATTTGTCCTCAACTAATTAAGTTGTACAAGGTATCAACTTTTAAACTCGTCTAATAATGTTTCCCTTGTGCAAATTTTATCTGATGACAAAACAAAAGGCAAGGGATAATTTCCCCTGCCTGTCCTGAGGTTTATATGCAGCCGCATCAAATTAAACCAGCTTTGTCCTTTAAATGAACTGCACCATCTTTATAAAGCTTATCCTTAATCCTACTCCTGCTTCTGGTCCTTTTTGCCCTTCGGAATACCATCCAGTCCATACACTTCATCGTAAGCATCAAAAATTTTACGTGCTATAGGTGAAGCACTGACCGATCCAAACCCGCCTTCCGGTACGACAACGGCTACAGCCAGCTTCGGATTCTCCCGCGGAGCAAAGGCAATAAAGACCCCGTTCTCCTTTTTATTCGGTCCGGCTCCCTGCTCGGATGTTCCCGTTTTTCTGGCGTAATCATAAGGGAATCCGTCGAATGAGCTTACTTTGGTCACCATGCCCTTATGCACTTCGTTCCAGTGTGCATCCGCAAACTTCACCTCATTAAGCACTTTTGGTTTGAACTTCTTCACCACATTGCCATCTGCATCTCGAATTTCCTTCACCAGATGAGGCTCCAATCGTTTGCCTTTGTTCGCAAGCATGGTAGTGTACTGGGCCAGCTGCATCGTCGTATATTTCGCCTGCTGGCCAAATGATGCAAACGCCAGGCGTGTTAGAGCCGACTCATGATCTTCCTTATACTCCAGTCGGCCAAGAAATTCATTAGGCAGATCAATGCCTGTGGACACACCTAAACCAAAACTCTTCATGTATTCGTCCCATTTTTCAATGGCTTTTGTTCCACCATATTGGTTTAACAACCGCTTACCCACCATATCAATCATAAATGCATTGGAAGATTTTTCGATGGCTCTGCGTGCCGTAATATTTCCGTTATACGCCGAGTGAGAGTTTTTCACTTGTCGTCCATCTTTGCCAAGTACAGCATACCCTTTATCAGGGTACGTCTCTCCCGCAGTGAACAGTCCCTCTTTCAGTCCGATGAGTACGCTCAGCGGTTTAATAACCGATCCAAGCAGCACAACGGATTCAGCATGACGCGGTTTGTTATCATTCGGAGGGAAGGACTCTGTTGTCCCGTTGCGGAATACATATTTAATTTTGTCATAATCCCAGTCATTCGGATCGTAATCCGGCATGCTGGCCATCGCTACGACATTACCTGTATCCACTTCCATCGCTACAGCGTAACCCGTGATAGCTTTAGGTAGTTTCCGCAATTCATCGGTAATAGCCTGCTGTGCCGCAAGTTGAATCTCCTTATTGATCGTGGAGACCAGACTGTATCCCTTCTCCGGTGGAGTCAACTCCATCGTACCCGTAGGCAGGTTCCGGGAATCGATGTCAATGGATTGATATCCGCTTCGCCCGCGAAGCTCCTGCTGATACTGCAGTTCCAGACCGTCAAATCCAACCTTCTCATCCTGTGAGTACACCAGACCCGGGTCACGTTGAGAGGCAGATTGCTTCATAATGGTTTGGTACTGCTTCATTGTTGTTGGAACACGTTTGAATTCTCTTGTGTAACCAATAACTTGTACGGCAACCCGATCCGGGTCATATCGGCGTACATTTTCTTCCAGAACCATGATGCCGGGGTACTCCGTTTTTTTCTCCATAAAAAAAGCGATTTCCTCGGTCGACAGATCAGACTTAACTAGTCTTGGTACATAACCAAACGTCTTCTGATGATTGAGATCCAGCCGTTTGACAATTTCCTCCGCATCCGGCTGCGTCTCATCTCCCGGATTGAATCGTTTGAATATATCGGCAAGCTCCTGTGCCAACTCCTCGGCTTCCTGCCTGCGATCATCATTGCGATAATCTTCATATAACAAAACATACAGGGACTGCACCGGCTCCGAATAAGCAAGCGCCACCTTGCCGGTCGCATCATAGATCGGACCCCGTACCGGAGCAAGCGGTATATCCTTTGTATTCCGGGTAGACTCCATATACGTCAGTTCAGGTCCTTCTACAAACTGCACAAACGCCAGTCGAAAAATAAGGATGCTGAATATCACAAATGCCGCGAAAAAAAACATATTCAGTCTGGCTGTCGAAGCTTTGTCAACCACACGTTCATTTTCATTCGGCGGTTTGTTTTTCAATCGTTTAAACATGTGCTGCTCTCTCCGTTCCTAAAAAAGTAATATATTTATAATCATGTTAAAACGTCAGAACAGACCGAATCGACATATTTTCTCCTCTTAAGTTTATCAAAAGCAAACTGTAACGTCCTTCTATTTTTGGTTACATTTCTGTAATAATGGCAGTGCCAAACGTATGGCATCGATGCTCATTTTTAAACGTTGAATACGGTAATCTGCTGTACTCCCTCTGTATATAACGTACTGCGAATCATTAGGTTACATAAAATTCAACAAAAAGAGGCCCATCAGATTATTCTGAGGGCCTTCTTCTGCCTGCAGTGTCTCACTACCGGATTATTGTGTACTCGTGTCTGCTTCTTTGTTTTTATCTTTTTTAGGGATGCCGTCCAGGCCGAACTCTTGATCGTAAGCATCAAAGATTGCCCTTGCAACCGGAGCCGCACTGCTGGAGCCGAAGCCCCCTTCAGGGATCATGACAGCAACAGCCAGCTTCGGATTGTTACGAGGCGCGTATGCGATAAACACCCCGTTATCCACCGGTCTGCCTCCAATACTCTGTGTCGACGTACCTGTTTTTCTGGCAAAATCATAAGGGAAACCGCCAAAGGAAGAAACCTCGGTGGCCATACCACGCTGTACCTCATTCCAGTATGCATCACTGAATTCTGCTGTGCTGAGTACCTTCGGTTTCACCTTCTCAACAACATTACCTTCTGAATCCCGGAACTCCTTCACGAACTGGGGCTGCATTCGTTTTCCTTTGTTCGCTAACATCGTTGTGTACTGTGCCAGCTGCATCGTTGTATATTTACCCTGCTGTCCAAAGGAGGCATATACCAGCTTGGTGAGGGATGTTTCATCGCTTTCTAAATATTCTTTACGCCCAGGCCATTCATTGGGCAGATCGACTCCTGTTTTCACACCGAGTCCAAACTGCTCCATGTACTTATCCCACACGCCAACGCCCTTAGCTCCATATTGGGCATAAAGCTTTTTACCAATCTCGTCGATCATAAATACGTTAGAGGAATGACGAATGGCATCATGTGGACGCATCGGACCGTAGACGTGACCCGAAGAGTTCTGTACGCGGCGGTTGTCTCCGCCGAATGTGGTTGAACCCCGGTCGTTATACACCGTGTTAGTCGTAAAGAATCCTTCTTTTAATCCGATCAGGACACTGAGCGGCTTGATCGTTGAACCGAGCAATACAACGGATTCAGCCCTTTTTCTAGAATCACTAGGCAGGAACCCCCGAATTGTACCGTTCTGATAAATATATTTGATTTTATCGTAATCTTCATTGCTTATACTGCCCGTTCTCCACACATTCGTGTCATAATCAGGCATGCTGGCAGCTGCCACTACTTTACCTGTATCTACTTCCATGGCAACGGCAAATCCGGTGGTTGCATTAGGATGCAGTCTGCCTGATACCGGATTGCGATGAAGCCAGCTCAGTTGATCCAGGATCGCCTGCTCGGTTTTCACCTGCACATTTTTGTTGATGCTGGAGATCAGGTCGTATCCTTTTTGCGGCGGTGTTGTACCTGCTACACCTTCGGGCAGGTTGCGCAGATCAACATCAACCGACGTATAACCACTTTTACCTCGCAGCTTATCCTGATACTGAAGCTCAAGTCCATCGAATCCGACAAACTCATTCTCTGTATACACCAAGCCTGGATCGGTCTGTGTTTTATTCGCTTCATCCACTTCTTTATACTTGTTCAATGTTTTGGAGCTTTTGAATTTTTTCAAATAACCAATGGATTGAACAGCTACTGTGTCCGGATCGTAGTAACGTACACTTTCTTCTATGATCTGGATGCCCTTGAATTCATCCTTATGCTGAAGGAAATAAGCCACCTCTCCTTCGGACAAATCACTCTTGATGAGCCTTGGCATAAAACCGTTCGCCTTGCGTGAATTCAAGTCCATCTCTTCAATGATTTTATCCACAGTCAAAGATTCGGAATCTTTGGCTTTATACTTTTCGAAGACTTCATTCAGACGCTTGGCCATGTCCTGAACTTCGCCAATTTTGGGGTTCGGCTTCCCCTCCACATCCCCGTAGTTTTTATACAATGTGAGATACAAGGACTGGATCGGTTTGGAGTATGCCAGCTTCACCGTGCCCGTCGAATCATAGATCGTTCCTCTCACAGGAGCAAGCGGTACATCCTTTGTAATGTTGCTCGCTTCCTCCTGACTGAGCTCGGGACCTTCTACAAACTGTAGATAGGCCAAGCGCACAATAATCACACTAAATATGACAAAAGAAGCAAAGAAAAATACGTTCATCCGGTAACTAAACCGCCGTTTGTCCGCAAGTTCATCCTTCTCGTTGGAATGCTTTTTCATTCATCCTACCTCTTTCATGACTTTGATACATAAGCGCAGCTGCCGGATAATCCCGGCATGATCACCTGGAAGTGTCGTTATATTCAGAACCTTGTCTGGCTTACAATCAAGCGGACTGATCTTTCACATGGGTGTCGGCAAAATTGGGAGGATTAAACCAGTCTCCACTAATCGCCCAGGTTGGATCAAGCGGAACCCAGCTCCCGGAATCACTCAAATATACTTCGTTCCAAGCATGAGGGCCGTAACCTCCCTGACCGTTATATCCCAAACCTGTAACCACCCTGACATTAATACCTTGGGAACGTGCCATCACCGCATAGAGGCGGGCATAATCGATGCATACCCCTTTGCGAGTATCAAATGTATTCTGAGGGGTCTGCTCATGCCATATCCCCTTCTGTTCGTAATCATCTACTTTCCCGTAGTCGTATTGAATCCGGGTACCTACCCAATCGTACAGAGCTCTCGCTTTCGCTTCATCCGTCGTTTTCCCTTTGACGATCTCCTGCGCAGCCTGTTCAATATCTGCCGGAATATTATGATCGATCACCTCGTACTTCCGCTGCAGAATACCTCCCAGTTCCTTCTGAACGGCCTGGGTAAATACCGGAAGCTTGTCCTTGATGAACGTACCGGACAACGGCTCAATAACTGATTTGGCTCCCTGCATATAGATCGGTGAGGCCTCCACATACCGACTGAACATGCTGCCCGGATAAAGACTGACGATCATGAACAATACCGCGATCACAATCATTCCGCGGACCGAACCGATAACTGTACCAATGACCGCACCTGTCAGACGGCTGATCATGCCTTTAGGTTTGTCTGGTTCATGACCTGAATGTCTTCTGCGGAACAAGAAGGAGGATAAGAAACCAAGGATCATGCGAATGATGCCATAACTCAGTACAAATAATACGGCAAACCGCATCAGCGGAAAATCTGCAATGGCTGTAACCAGCGTATAATACAACTGCTCCCATCGGTTCAACTCACGGTTAGGCATAGCTGCGGCATGCGCAGACAACCACTGCTGCACGTATGGCGCAAGCCATAAGGTTAATCCGATGGATAATAAAATACCGATGACCGCCATAATACCGTCCATAAGGAAACCAAAGAGTCTTCCCGCGGAACGTGAAGCTCCTCTGGACCATCCCTGCAGTAAGGAAGCCGCTACGATCAGCAGCAGCAAAATGGTAATGCCATTTAACTCCTTGAGGCTGTCCAGCCATGTTTGCAGCACGTCTTTATTCCTCCTTTAACTACGAAGCAGGTGCTGTTTTGTTCTTTTGTGCCTGTTCGACAAATGTTCGGATCGTTTCGTTGTCGAGCTTCCATTCGCCAACTGAAATCCCGCGGAACGTCACATCAACTTTGTCAGACTTCGTGTTCCCTTTAATCTCCACGTTAGGGCTGGTAATCGTAAATTCACCATTTTGCCCCGCCGCATAGGTTGCTTTGGAAGCTTCCTTCAGCATGATGCTTGTCGCTTCTTTCTTGAGTGTGTCCATCGTGCTGGACTGCACGTCTGTGACGGTCTCTTTGATCTGTTCAATGGAGATGCCGCTGTATATCAGAAGAGCCGCAATAATGATGATAGCAATCGCCCATTTTAACATCGTTTTGACCACATTCAGAACAAAGAACAAAATGATCAGTGCAACGACGATCACCAGCCAGTTCTGCATCACAAACTCTTTGATCACTTCTATGTTCATGATTACACCTTCCGTATTAGAGTTCATTATTGACTTCCCGAATATTATACATGATTTCCGAACCTCCTGTCAGCTAAGCCCTCTCCGGCAAAAATAAACGGTCTAAGTTCGTCCTTACAGGCGTACAAGTAGTACCATGAGGATCTGTCCGACGAACGTGAACACGTTCCAGACCTGTATATCAGCAGGCATCGCCTAACAAGGAGGGGCTCTAGTGAAAACGGCCATCTGGCTATACCTGTTTCTGTTTCTAGCTGTGTTCGATCTGCACGCCCAGTATCCCATTCTGACGCCTTTTGCCATATCGCTCGGTGCAGCTCCAACCTTCATCGGCTGGATGATGGGTATCTATTCCTTAACCCATCTGCCCGGTAATCTGATTGCCGGGACACAGATTGATAAACACGGCAGCCGCCGATATATCGTATTCAGCCTGGTAGGTGCAGGCATCATCCTGCTTCTGCAGGCCCATGTTCATACGCCTTGGCAGCTGCTCGCGCTGCGTTCGATCAGCGGATTTGTACTGGCTTTTCTGTCTCCGGCATGTCTGGCTCTGCTTGCTCAGCTCTCTACAGATCCGGTTAAACAAGGCAAATACATGTCCGGTCACGGCGTTGTGCACACGCTGGCTTCTGTGGTGTCACCGGCCGCAGGTGCAGTTATCGTAGGTGCGATGGGTTTTTCCGCCACCTTCTCCAGTCTCGGCTACCTGCTCATTTTGACAGGTGTCATTGCACTGCTGACGATGCCGCGCGGTCTTGTCCGTCAGCCACAGCCGTTAACGGAACCAGCGAAGTCTGCCACGGCGACGTCCAGCCCGAATGAGCTCAGTCATACAGCCAAAGACTCCACCAAAGTGTTCCTGCCCGTGTCGTGGCGCTATTTCATCCTGCCTCTGGTCATTGCCTGTGCCCAAGGCATTCTGTTCTTTGAACTGCCTCTGCGAGGCGGCGGGCATTCATCCATGATGTCTACCGGACTCTTATTTTCAATCATCAGCATAGGTGCGCTTTTCACACTCAGCATGCTGTTCCTGAACCGTTATTCGCCGAAACTTCGTTTGGTAGCTGGCGTGCTGCTGATGTCCTTAAGCTTTTTTGTTATGGCAGCCATACCGCAGGTTTCGTTATCGATTATCTTATTTGTGCTCGGGATGTCCAAAGGCATCATTTTCCCCGCCATGGCTACTCTCTTTATCCATTTAAGCGGCGGCAGAAAGCTTGGGCGTATTTTCTCGTTACAGTCGATTGCCACCTCTATTGGCTCCTTTATTGGTCCGATTACAGCAGGACAGCTGAGGCTTGGCGTATCCCCTTACTTTATTGCCTTTATTTTGCTAATGATTGGTATTCTGCTGCTGCCATATTATACGTCCAGACATGGTGCATCCCTGTCATCTTCCGATGCCAAAAGCATTCTTGGTTAACCCGTTTCCGCTCAGTATCTCTAATTTGGCTGCCAGCATATAATACAGATCATTTAAACTTTGCATCATTCCCTCATTTCCAGATACACTATATGTACATTCCGTCGATTTCCGCTGTAACATTTCCCGGGGAATGTCGACAACAGCTCTCGAATCAGGGGGGAATAAGATGCCTATTCATGTCATTGTTGAAGGTAAGAATGATCGCAGCAAACTTAAACGTCTGGTTGGACCAGAGATCAATATTCTGTGTACGTTTGGAACGCTGAACTCACTCAAACTGGAGGCGCTGCTTAAGCAGGTGGGGTATGATGATGTATATTTGTTCATGGATAATGACAGCTCCGGCAAAAAAATAAGAGGTGTACTGCGGGATGCTTTTCCCGATGCAGTACAAATGTACACAAGACGTGGGTACGCAGGGGTCGAAGGTACACCTGATGAATACATCATTTCCCAATTGGAGAAGGCTGGACTGGAGGAGCATATCCGGTATCCCGACCAACCTTCGTACTAAACTTGAGAAACAAAAGGCTGTGTCCGGTTAAGTTAACCGGACACAGCCTTTCTTCATTTACTATCTGATCGCTGTTGTTAATACATGAATCGAATTCGATAATAAACCATTCGTTACGATGCATTTATTATTCTTTAATTAACCTGCGAATGTCATCGGCAATGGCTTCCGGCTGTACATCTTCTGTATTAAAGGCGTTATATACCTTGCGCAGCTGGTTATTCTCATCCACCAGACCAATCATATTCATGTGGGCAAAATCATCCTGGTTCTCTCCTTCAATCAAAATCTGAAACGATTCTTTGGCGAACTTTTTCGTTTGATCCATATCTCCTCGCAGGAAATACCAGCCGGAATAATCCGCATGGAAACGGTCAGCAAACGTTTTGATTTTCTCCCTCGTATCTACTTTCGGATCGAAGGAAATGGATACAAAGGAAGCTTTGTCTCCAAAAGTTCCATCCTCTTTCAACAAGTCCTGCACCTGAGACAGCGTAAATGTCGTAATCGGACACACATCAGGGCAGCTGGTAAAATAAAAGTAGAACAATCGTACTTTGCCCTGTGTATCCGCGAGCGATACGGTACTCCCGTCCACATTTTCCATTGAGAACGATTGAATTTCGCGAATCTCGGGTAATTTCTCCTTGCTGGCAAACGCCGTGTTCCACATTAAATATACCGCCATAATCAGTGCAATGCCCAGCAATATCCATGTCCATTTGTATTTCTTAATGATCTGCATCTTCTTCCCTTCCCCCCAACAATAAATGGTGAATACGCATACATTGTTTAGCAAAATAAATCCTCTGTTCGACTGCAGCCCTTGTGCCTTGTAACCGTTCACGCCCGGTAATTTATTAAATACATTGTCTTTCATTTATGGCGTTATCACTTCAGCCCAGGGATACATATGTATAAAATAATACTTCCTTATCGGCATATCTCGGTGTACGAAGAGTCTGATACGTAACACGCCCGTCTCATGACGGAATGTTTTATTCTTTTCACTCCGCTTCCGATATAAATTTTATCACAGCAATCTGGGAAATAGTTTGACAATGTTCGTACATTTGTTGGGAATTGGGCAGATTGTTACCAGAGCTCAGCATGTTTTGCATCTTCGCAGGCGGATAATATACACTAGATATGGGTATCACCTAGATAGAGAAGAATGTTTGAAGACGATACACCTTATAAAGGAGACGTTTATGGATACCTCTACACATTTTGTCATGGGCATTGGTCTGGCTGGTCTCGCCTATATTGATCCTGTCGTTGCAGCGAATCCTATGCTCGCAGCCGCAGTCATGGTCGGCACCATTGTCGGTTCCCAGGCGCCCGACATTGATACTGCACTGCGTTTTAAAAGTAATTCACTGTATATTCGGAATCATCGGGGCTTGTCCCACTCCCTGCCGTTTCTGCTGTTATGGATTCTGCTGATTACAGGTGTGATCGGATTGATCTTTTCGGGAGTTTCACTCGGCCATGTAGCCCTTTGGACTGCCGTAGCTGTTGGCGTACATGTTTTCACTGACCTGTTCAATACCTATGGGACCCAGGCTGCAAGACCTTTTACCGAACGCTGGATTGCCTGGAACATCATTCATATTTTTGATCCATTTTTGTTCACAACTCACGTTATTGCTATTTTGTTATGGGCCTTTGACCTGTTTGCGCCCGGCCCACTTTTTACTGCGCTGTACATCCTGATTGGCGTGTATTATATATGGCGCACAATCGCTCGCGCACTGGTGGTTCGAAAGGTCAGACGTATGGATAACAGTCCGGAATCAGCTAAATATATCGTCATTCCAACGATCTCATGGAGCCGCTGGCATGTCGTCAAAACGAATAAGGATGGAAGCTATGAACTCGGCAAAATGGATGGGTCCGAGCTGACCTGGAGTCTCCATGCCACCTCTTCCACCCATGCTGCGGTTGCGGCTTCACGTAAAGCGCCAGAGGTCAGTGCATTTCTCTACTTCACTTCTTATGCTGTGGCAGAGGTAGAGGAACTGCCATCCGGATATAAAGTTCGCTGGGCAGATGTCCGCTATCGACACCGAAAGCAGTATCCTTTTGTCGCTGTAGTCGTCATGGATCGGAACTTTGAAACCATTGATACGTACGTAGGATGGCTGAGTGATGAAAAAATGGATAAAAAACTTTTATCTGCTCGCCCTTGACGCAGTGTGGATTGCAGGGCACAATCAGAGATAGGAATGATTGCGCGGGAAAAGCCCGGGGCGATATCGCCCCGGGCTTTACTGCTTTGGTATATAAATTATTTGCCAGACCCAGCCAGAGACTGCTCAGCGATTTGTACCAGACGTTTGGTGATGTACCCACCCAAAGATCCAGTCTCACGGGAAGTGTAGTTACCATAGTAGCCGTCTTGTGGAATGGTTACACCCAGTTCCTGTGCAGCCTCCATTTTCAACTGCTGCAGGGCTGCTGTCGCTTGAGGTACCACCAAGTTGTTAGAAGAGCGAGATCCTTGAGCCATATTTAAAATCTCCTTTCAATCTGTGTCTGTAATGTATTGCAAGCTTGCAAGATTATTATGGCTCGCACGCTTCAGGTTATACGAAAATTCATTAAATTTGTACATGGAGGTTTTTCCCAATGAGTAAAGGTTTATCCTTATGGTTTGCATTTTCTTCGATTGTTTTGTTAACGGTTACAGCGATCACGATTTCTTACAACGGCTGGCTGGCTTTCCTGCTGTTTGTGTTGTCCATGGCTAACATCGTATGGGGATTTGTCATTCGGGCCAAAAAAGAACGTCTGGAAGCTCGCTCGGCTTCCGAATCCACTTCGGCCTCATAGGCGCCGCTCACATCAAATTAACGTTATCCATTCAACATTCAAAGAAAGAGGAGACAGATGAATTCATCTGCCTCCTCTTTTTCACATCATAAATGATTGATATTCTTCATTATTTATATCCTTTATTTGAAACCAACTAACTGACGTTAAGCTCTAGCCACTTTTCCCTTACTTGCGTCTAGGAACAAAGCCCATTCGTTCTTTCACCGCATCAAGTGTCTTCGCAGCATCCTCTTCCGCACGGCGTGCCGAATTCTCCAGTACATCTGCAAGCTCACCAGATTCGCGAATTTCGTTATATCTCGCCTGCAGCGGTTCAATTACAGATACAACCACCTCAGCCAATTCCTTTTTGAACGGCCCGTACATTTTACCTTCATAACGTGCTGCAACCTCATTCAGTGTCATACCTGCACACTCTGCATAAATACTCATCAGATTGCTGACTTCCGGTTTATTTGCCGGATCATACACAACTTCACGGCCAGAATCTGTCGTGGCACGGCTGATTTTTTTCCGAATAACATCCGGCGGGTCCAGCAGCGCGATATAACTGCCAGCATTCGGATTACTTTTACTCATCTTGGAGGATGCATCATCGAGTGACATGACACGGGCGCCTACCTGTGGAATATAAGGTTCAGGAATGGTGAAATACTCCCCGTAACGATGATTAAAGCGGCCCGCCAGATCACGAGTCAGCTCCAGATGCTGTTTCTGGTCTTCTCCAACCGGGACAAGATCCGCATTATACAGCAAAATATCTGCAGCCATCAGGGATGGATATACGAACAAACCAGCACCTACCGAATCTTTGCCGGAGGATTTATCTTTGAACTGCGTCATCCGTTCCAGCTCACCCATAGAGGTCAGCGTTGTCATCAACCATCCAAGTTCCGCGTGCTGCGGCACATGAGATTGCAAAAATACGTTTGATTTGGATGGATCAATGCCTGCAGCGATAAAGAGCGCCGCTACAGCTTCGGATTGTTCACGCAGTGCTTCTGGTTCCTGCGGTACCGTAATCGCATGAAGGTCCACAACCATAAAATGACACTTGTAGTCATGCTGTAATTTCACAAAATTTTTGATAGCGCCAATGTAATTTCCTAAAGTAAGCTTACCGCTTGGCTGAATACCTGATAATACTGTTTTCATCTTCAGATGCCTCCCTGATTTCATAGTCGCTGCGCATGCAGCCTCTAACTTCAAACTGCCGCCTATCTTCGCTCTGCGAACGCAAAAAAGCCCCACATCCGCAAGGGACGTGAGACCGTGGTGCCACCCTTATTCGCTATCCCCTCCGCTGCTCTGACATGCAGGAGCATATCGGAAAAGAAAAGCCTTCATTGTTCCGTAACGTGGAATAACCGGCATAACCTACTGTGGACGCTCTGTGAGAGCCTTTACCCGTTCAGCCATACACTCAAGGGTCCATTCAAAAAAGAGTTCTCACCAGTTCACATCAACCACTGGCTTTCTGAAGAGAGTACTCTTTGTCTACTTATCCCTGTCATCGCTTTAAATTCATTCAGTTCTTAAAGACTTCTAGAATTCCATCTTAATGCGCTCAAGCCTGAATGTCAAAATGGCATGCGTTTTTTCCTGATCCTTAAAAATCTGTTATGATGGTATTGCTTATTCTGTGAAGGCTTTTGGAACCAGCCCGCAGAATATCACAATAAAAGTTGGCATGATTACAATGACACGCCTGCAGCAGCATTACTGCCTGCAGACAGATTTCGAGTGGGAAAAGGAGCATCGATATGAAACAAGTGACCAAAGGTCAATGGAATGGTTACGACACGTATATCCTACATAGCCGTGAATTGGAAATCACTCTGCTGCCTCGTCTGGGAAATAACATCATCTCGATTCGCGATTTGGTGCAGAACCGGGACATTGTTCGTCGTCCGGACGAAGACGATCTGGCTTTTTATTTGCAGAAACCTTATCATTTTGGGGTTCCTCTGCTCATACCGCCTGGACGTATTCACCGGGGACAATTCGAGTATGAAGGCGTACGTTATCAGTTCGATCAGAATACGGCGCATGATAACCATATTCACGGTCTCCATCGCAGCCAGTCCTGGTGTGTCAGTGATATTGAAGAAGATGAAGACGGTTGTGCGATCACGACTGAATTACTGACCCAAAACGAAGAGCACTGGATGGCACAGTTCCCCATCCCGCTGAAGCTTGAGATGACGTTCAGCCTGCAGAACGCCGTACTGACGCAGCGGCTGCGTGTCACCAATCTGAGTTCAACACCTGCTCCTTTCGGAATGGGGTATCATACATGGTTTTTGCTGGACGGCCAACCCGCAGACTGGACGCTGCAGCTGCCGGTTTCCGGACTATACGCGCAAAATGAAGAGCAGCTGCCTACAGGCGAATTAGAAGCGCTGCATGATGAATGGTCCTCTATTAGCGAAGGCATAAGCATGCAGGGCCGAAATTGGGATACGCTTCTTCGTGCTGCGGAAGGTCAACCAGCCGCTGCTCATTTGCGGAGAAAAGATGGATATACGCTGAAATATTCAGTGGATGAAGCTTATTTCAAACACTGGGTGCTGTATACCAAAGGTGAATCGGATCAATTTTTATGCATCGAACCCTACACCTGGCTGCCGGATGCACCGAATCTGCCGCTGAGTGATGAGATAACGGGACTGATTCGGCTCGAACCGGATCAGCCTGTAGAACTGATTTCACATATCGAGGTTATCCCGCCCATTAGTTGAGTAATCCTTTCATGCAGGATACCATGTACCTTCTCCATTCATATTTTCGTACCTGAATTAAACGAGCCGATCCTTAATGGATCGGCTTTTTTAGTTAACATGCCCTTGAATGATTATCCATTTATTCCCTTACGCCATATCATGTATATTTCCTCATTCTCAACCCATACTAACATCACCAACCCACAAGGAGGTGAGACATATGTACGGAAGTCAAAATCAAGGTGGCGGAAGCCGCTCCAACAACTTGGTCGTTCCTCAAGCGAATGCAGCACTGCAGCAGTTGAAAATGGAAGCTGCTCAAGAGCTGGGTGTAACAATCCCGCAAGATGGTTACTACGGTAACTATACTTCCCGTGAGACTGGATCTCTGGGTGGATACATCACAAAACGTCTGGTACAAATCGCTGAGCAGCAATTATCGGGTCGTTCGTAAGCTCGTAATTATTGCTTGAGTGCAGTTAGTAATGAATGGCGGCCTTCTTCGGAAGTGCCGCTTTATTTGCTCTCGTTAGGATGTTGATCCTGTACCGGAATCCAGATATGTATTGGTTCTAGGATAGCGAATCATCAGGTTCGCCATATTGTAATTGGATTCCATGGAAGCATCAACCATAATCATACCTTGTCTTATCGTAAAGTCGTAATGGATCTCTCCATGTGTCCAGCGGCGCTTGAACTTCAGCGTCTCCAGAGCCATGGCACGAAAAGAAGATCGTTGGGTATTATTGAGCCCCTCTCCCTCCCTTTCTATTCGTCCATCCCGTCCCGTTAACGGATTATGTCGAATTCCAAATTTCCCAATGACGTTATTTCGTATTTGCACAAAAACTACTCCTGAATCTAAACCTGATAACTCTTCATCCAGCTCTTTGAATACCAAATCTAACTGTCTTGCTAATGAAAGCTGTTCCATTTTCACGATACCACTCCTCCTATTATGATTATGGTCCTATACAGCAAGGACTTACGCCTCATTATATGACATCACTTTTGCTTCCTCAACAAATTAAAACATTATTGGGTAATTTTTACTATATTTTGCACAATTAATTGCCATTTATCTTCCTTAAAGCGAGCTTTTCCATTCATTTACGACAAAATTTCCATATCATCTAAAAAAGAAGCCAATAAAAAAGCCGCAACGAATGCCCTGGGCATCCATTGCGGCACTGATCCATGAATGAAAAGTTCATGGATACAGTTTCTTTTATATTATTTTGTCGTCTCGGTCATCTCTAAAAATTGCTCAATATCGGCAATGACCAGATTCGCAGCATTTTGCCAAAAGTCCGGTTGTGTCAGGTCTGTACCCAAATGTTTTTGAGCCAATTCTTCCACAGTCATTCGTCCCGTGTCACGCAGCAAATCATCATATTTCCCCGCAAATGCCGTGCCCTCCTGCTGAGCCCGAGCATAAATCCCTGCACTAAACATGTATCCGAAGGTGTATGGGAAATTATAGAAAGGAACACCTGTCAGATAGAAATGCAGTTTGGATGCCCAGAAATGCGGATGATTGGACGCAAGAACGCCGCAGAATGCCTCTTCTTGTGCCTCTGCCATTAATCTGCTCAACTCATCGGCACTGACCAACCCTTTTTTGCGCTGCTCATAGAAGCGATTCTCAAACAGGAAACGAGCGTGGATGTTCATAAAAAATGCAACACTTCGCTGAATTTTGTCTTCCAGCAGCGCCAGCTTCTCCTGCTCATCCTTCGCTGTTTGCACCAAGGCATCGGCAACAATCATCTCAGCAAACGTCGAGGCAGTTTCGGCCACGTTCATTGCGTAACGCTGATTCAGTGCAGGCAGTTCTTCCATGATGTGCTGATGATAACCATGACCGAGTTCATGCGCGAGTGTAGATACATTCGACGCTGTACCCGAGAAGGTCATAAAAATACGGGTTGCTTTACTCAGAGGCAGTGAAGTACAGAATCCCCCTGGACGCTTACCCGGACGGTCTTCTGCCTCGATCCAGCGTTTCTCGAAAGCCATCTCGGCGAAGCTGGACAGCTTAGGGCTGAATTTGGAAAATTGCTCAACGATCGTCTGAGCTGCCTCATCATATGTTACTTTTCCAGCAGACCTGCCTACCGGTGCTTCTACATCGCTCCAGCTCAGCTTATCCACACCCAGCAGTTCTGCTTTGCGCTCCAGATACTTCACAAGTACCGGCTTCGCTCCGTTAATAACATCCCACATCGTATCCAGTGTCTGACGGGACATCCGGTTGATGGCAAGAGGTTCCTTCAACACGTCATGCCACCCTCGCTTCTCGTACAATTTCAGACGAAAACCTGCGAGATGGTTCAATGTATCTGCACAGAAATCCTCTACGTCAGTCCAGGCCTGCTCCCATGCAGAATAGACCTGTTCACGTACTGCACGATCACTGTCACTCAGCTTGTTGGCCGCCTGTCCTGCAGACAGCATGACTGTCTCTCCGTCCTGTTCAAACGGAATGTTTACCTTACTTACGATGGTATTATAAAATTTGCCCCAGCCATGATAACCATCTACAGCGAGATCCAAAGCAAATCCTTCCAATTCCGGTGACAGCTTTTCTTTTGCTTGTGTACGACTCTCGTTCAATACAAAGGCCAGCGGCTTCATATCAGGCCGTGCCAGCCACTGCTCCCACACATCATCCGGGGTTTCGCTAAGTGTATTATCGAATTTGGACTTGCTGCTGTTCAGCATGGCTGCGATGGAACTGATCGTGCCTTGAAGCTGAGCGGCTTTTTTGTCCTGCTGATTCTGCGCCGACAGGCAGGATACAAACGCAGACCCTTCAGAGATTCGCATATAACAGCTCTGCAGCAGTTGAAGAACAGGATCAAACGCTGCTGTATCTTCCAGTGTCGCTGGAGCAGCCGTCTGATTCAGCGTTTCCTGCAGCTTTCGGACATCCTTTTCCAATTCGGTTAAGTACGCGGCAAATGTTTCAGAAGAAGAACCTCCACTAAAGATGGACTCCAGATCCCAAACAGGATGTAATGGCATTTTCATCGAATAAGGCACCTCTTTCAGTAAATTCAATATGGGATTTGAATTAAAAACTGGTTTTATACGTATCGTATCTCTATACTAGAGAAATAAGAAATAATGCAGCAACTTTTCAGGAGGTAAACGTTATGAAACCTTTACAAGTATCGGCTGAAACAGCCGTCAAACTAGCAGCATCTCTGGGTGTGCCTCTGGAACACCTGATGCATATGCCTCAACATATTCTCATGCAGAAGATTGCAGAACTGGCCAAAGAAGAAGCCGCCAAAGCTTCTGACAAAGAAGGCACATCTGAATGATCCCTTTTGAGAACAGCTGGCCCTATGATGTCATTATGGGGGATATTTATGTACAGCAGTGCCCGTTCTGCGATGCAGGCAATGTACTGCTGCCCCTGAAACCTAAGGAACTCATTCGTATTCGTGAAGGAAAAAAGAAACTGCTTGTGTTCCCCTGCTGTAACAGCAGCATGACTGTGGTAGACACGGATAATGATTATCTGTTGTCCAGTCGTCCAGTCCGATAATATGCCTTGAAATCATCTTAAAGGGGGCTGCGCTTCGCAGCCTCTTTGTCCGCTTCCAGCATTTCCTGCGGCAGTTCCATTTTGCCGGATATCATCTGTTCGCGCAGTAAAGCCCATTGTTCTCTGGAAGCACGGATCATCGCTGCATCTGTAATTCGCTTGTCATGAATGACTCTGCCAAACCACTGAACTGCTTCATGGAACTTTCCTACTCTGCGATTCAGCTCTCCGAGCAGATACAGCAATTTTGCTTCATTGCCGCCTGTGCCCTCTCGTTCAAACACCTTGACATATGCCTCCAGGCTGAACTCAAGAAAACGCCGTTCCTGCGCATGATCCTCCATATACCGGTACAGCCAGGCAATGTGATGCAGCAGGCCAGCAACAACACGCTCTTTCTCCTGAATCACCTGGGCACACAGCAAACCCAACTTGTATGCAGCAAGTGCCTGCTCCAGGTTTCTTGCGCCGCTATAATCCCGTTTCACCCAGCGGTTCCCAATCTGTTCGATAAACGCTTTGCGCTGCATCTCATTCAGATTAACCGTTGAATTCTCGGTTGAGGCGAATCCACACGAGGGACAGATCCGAACAACATAAAAATCAGGATTCTCATGTTTGTAATATGCACAAAAATCAGAATCTGTCCGGTAAGGCCGTTTCAAGCTTGGTCTTACACGTGAGGTTTCAAATTCAGTCTCGCAATAATGACATGTCACCTTCACCTTATACAGCGGTTCTAATTCCACTTGTTCCATCCCTCTCCCGTCAGGCTTCTTGTATATTTGGAACTATGGCGTGTTCACAAAATGGTGCGCAGGCCCAGATAAACGCTTCAAAATAAACGAATGCAGCGGCTCCTCTACGCCAACTTGCGTTAATGCCTGATTCATACAGGCAAGCCATGCCTCTGCCCGCTCAACGGTCACTTCAAAGTGCATATGACGCGCACGCATCATCGGGTGGCCATAAGCCTCAGAGAATAACGCCGGTCCGCCAAAAAATTGAGATAGGAACATATACTGCTTGTCCATCACCGGACGAATATCTTCCGGGAAGAGCGGAGCCAGCTGTTCATTCTGCATCACGATTGGATAAAAAGCTTCAACCAATGCTCGAACCCCCTGCTCGCCCCCTAGATTGTCATAAATACTTAAGTTGGGATTCATACTTCTTCCCCCTTTCGAATGTCGAATGTTGCAATATAAAACACGTCACATGAACATGTTAGACAGCAGACCACTACACATGGCCTCCAAGGCCAGCATCTTCATTCTATCAAAAAAAAACAAAAAGTCCTATATTACATGAAGGATCAGATTAGAACAGAGCCTTATGTATCAAGGACTTCACAGCTAGAAATCATAAAAAAAAGCGCCAACCCTCAGGCAGGCGCATCACATATCCGGTTAATAACTTCGCCAATCTTCCTCTTCGGTACGCACCAGCGAGGCACGTATAACATACACAAATGCACAGACCAAGACTCCGGCGACAAGACTCATGATCATCACTCCATCCTTATTGATTCCACCTTTATGACAATTAGGTGACGTTCAGGCGTTTTTACCATTTTAGCATACATCATTCAAAAACACAGCCACTTTTGCAAGCGCTTTCCCATGATTATTTTGTACTGTTTGTCCGATCTTTTTCATATATTGATGGCAAAAGCCCCTGCTCAATTACGGATCATACATCCTGATGATAAAGGAGAGAAATTCATGGCTGTTCCTCAGCGCATCCTGCAAATTATGATTACACTCGCTCTCCTGATCTTTTGTATCCTGATGGCTCTGTATCCCGCAGAGACCTGGCATGCAGGTGTGAGAGGACTATCGATCTGGTGGGATGTTTTATTTCCCTCCCTGTTTCCCTTTCTGGTGCTGTCCGAGCTGCTGCTTGGTTTTGGCATCGTGCATTTTCTGGGAACACTGCTTAATCCGCTTATGCGTCCTTTATTCCGTGTTCCCGGAAGCGGCGGCTTCGTTTTTGCAGTAAGCTGTGCATCCGGTTACCCCACCGGAGCCAAATTAACGGCACAATTATGGGAACAGAAATTGGTCACACGAGAAGAAGGAGAACGTCTAGTTGCTTTCACCACTTCATCTGATCCAATCTTTATGATCGGCGCAGTTTCAGTCGGTTTTTTTCATAATACCTCCATAGCCCCAATTCTTGTAGCTTCCCATTATGCTGCCGCTTTTCTTGTGGGTGTGCTGATGCGATTTCATGGGCGTGGCGCTTCACCCCAGCCTTCTGAGTCCCCTACTGTACAAGAAGAGCATCACAGCCGTTTCCTGCGCGCCATTTATGCAATGCATGAAGCAAGGCAGGCGGATGGACGGACATTTGGTGAACTGCTGCGGCACGCCGTATCCTCTTCCCTTCGACTTATTATTATCGTAGGAGGCCTTGTTGTATTCTTCTCTGTCATTATGGAATTATTGGTCCAAACCGGATCGCTTGGCATATTATACACACTGACCGAACAAGGTTTGCATCTCGCGGGTTTGCCGCCTTCCCTGTCACACAGCCTGGTAGGTGGTTTGTTTGAGGTAACTCTTGGAGCCAAGGAGGCTGGTGCCGCCGCCCTCTCCACACCTCTTATTTTCAAGGTTGCCGCCGCCTCCTTTGTACTTTCGTGGGGCGGACTCTCTGTTCATGCACAGATTATGAGCGTGTTAAGCAGTACGCCAATGCGATACGGACCATTTCTGCTGGCCCGAGCTATTCATGCTGCTGCTGCACCACTGATCGTCATGGTACTGTGGCCTATTCTAATAGGCGGTGCGGATTCACCTGCATTTTTAGAGAACACATTCCTGCCATCACTCTCTAATTACACAATAGACTGGAAATTCATCGTGACAGCTGGAATAACCGTGTTTACCTGTATCCTCTTCATCCTGCTGTGTCTCTCCTTGATCGGTTCACATCTGATCTCCAGACGGATCAAAAAATAGAGCCTTGTCCAAATAGTTTGCCCTGAAGTTCAATCTGACGTTGTGTTCTGGCTCGGAATTGATTATCATCGGTAGTATAATGACCACAAAGGAGCTTTCATCTTGAGATACTATGTTCAAGACCGCGGAGACCAGTTATCGATTGATCTCAGTCAGCAGTTTCACGCGCTGGCTAAGGAAGAAGGGTTCAAACTGGATGCAGAATCGCCGGAGATTGTCATCTCCATCGGAGGCGACGGGACGATGCTTCAAGCGTTTCACAATTTCATCGACCGCATCCCGGACATTGCTTTTGTTGGGGTCCATACAGGCCATCTCGGCTTCTATGCCGATTGGAAGAAAGAAGAATTACGGGAACTGGTAAGACTTATGAGTGGTAAAGGCGATCCCGATCTCCTCAAACCGCGCATTGTGCAGTATCCATTGCTGGAACTGGAGATTCGTAAAAAGTCGGGCAATGCCTCTTATATTGCGCTTAACGAATTTACGTTAAAAGGTGTAGATGGTACAGTTGTAGCTCAGGTCGATATCAACGACGTTACCTTTGAAATGTTCCGGGGCGATGGTATCTGTGTATCCACGCCTTCTGGGAGTACAGCATACAACAAGGCGCTTGGCGGGGCCATGGTACATCCAACGATTGAAGCCATCCAGATTGCGGAGATTGCTTCCATTAACAATCGCGTGTACCGGACACTCGGTTCACCAGTCATTTTGCCCAAGCATCATCATTGTGATATTTTCTCACGCAAAGATCAGCGTCTGCTGCTGACGATTGATCACGTCAATGTCATGGTAGAAGACCTGATCTCTGTTCGCTGTCAGGTTTCCGAACAAAAGGTCAGCTTTGCGCGCTTTCGGCCTTATCCGTTCTGGAACCGCGTACGCACTGCCTTTCTTGACTAGACAACACATCTGACTAACCAAAAACAAAACTTTTGTTCACGCATCAAAAAAGCGGTCCTTCTCAGGAACCGCTTTTTGCTTTTGCTTGGGGCTGCTCTTTGCACTTCTGGAGTACAAAGTATGCACAGCCAAAGTTGCAGTATTCGTTAATGTAATCCACTAGATAAGAAATCGTCGAATCCTTTGTGGCTTTCGGGTGATTGTCTCGATAAAAGCCTTTGAGCCTCAGCTGACTGTATCCCCAATCACCAATAATATAGTCGTAGCGCTCCAGCACTTCGCTGTACCGGTCACGAAACACTTCAGGATTCCAGCCCTCTTTGTGGTTCTGAACAATCTCATAATTTTTGCCGCCAACCTGTACGATTACAGGTGCTTTCGGTTTCTCCTGAACGGTTTCCTGCACAGTCTCCTGCATCTGCTGCTGGTCCAGCTGCTGTTCATCCTTATTTTTATCCTGTTCCAATCCGGACTCCTCCATCATGCGTGTGTTGCCGCCTGTCCCGCATGCTGATTCGCTGATTTCACCTGTTCATGCGCATGATAAGAACTGCGTACCATCGGACCCGATTCCACGTGACTGAACCCACGCTTCAACCCTTCCTCTTTCAAAGCCGCAAATTCTTCAGGCGGATAATACTTCTCAACAAACAGATGCTTCTCGGATGGCTGCAGGTACTGACCAATCGTCAGAATGTCACAGTTCACCGCGCGAAGATCATCCATCGCTGCTAAAACTTCATTATATTCCTCACCTACACCCAGCATAATGCTTGATTTTGTCGGGATGTTCGGCTGCATCTCTTTGGCACGAGCAAGCAGTTCCAGTGAACGTTTATATTTCGCTTTGGCACGAACCTTGTCTGACAACCGTTCAACGGTTTCGATGTTATGGTTCAAAATATCCGGTTTGGCATCCATAACAATCTGAAGTGAATCCCGATCACCCATGAAATCCGGAATAAGCACCTCCACGCTGCACAGCGGCAAACGTCTCCGTACGGCTTTTACAGTCTCGGCGAAAATCGCAGCTCCCCCGTCCTTCAAATCATCCCGGGCCACACTTGTAATGACGCAGTGCTGCAGATTCATCTGCTCTGCTGCTTCTGCTACACGTTCCGGCTCCTGCAAATCAAGTTCGGTAGGCAGACCCGTATTCACCGCGCAAAAACGGCAGGCTCTTGTGCAGATATCACCCAAAATCATAAAAGTGGCTGTTCGATTCGCCCAGCATTCATAAATATTCGGACAACGTGCTTCCTCACATACCGTATGCAGTGTTTTGGAACGCATCATGTTTTTAATTTCCTGATAGTTATCTCCGGTTGTCAATTTGATCCGAATCCAGTCCGGTTTCGGTTCTTTAACACGTTTAGCCAATGCATAAACCTTCTTTCTACTGAAGTTAGGCTGTTGCTCGGAACATATTATACCATGAAAGGCTTGGAAAAACCCCCATTTGTAACATCTTGTGCAATCGCGTGGATATGGATAAAAACGCAGCTTTTGAAGAACGCTAGGTTATAGCTTGATTTATCGGGCACGAGTGCATCATCTTAACGGAAAGGGGCTGCTTCCCTGTGCAACAGCACTGGATACTTCGCAACACTTATGGCTTATGCATCAGAACTATACTCGCAGGCGCTCTGCTTCTCCCATTCCTACCTGCTGATGTTTACGGTGAGACGACTGCACATAAGGATACACAAACACAGGCTGCGGAGCCCAAACCAGCCGATATTTTTACTGCACGCCGCCACCTGTATGAAAGCATTGGTCAAATGACTCAGATTCCATGGTACAGACTGGCCGCCATAGATCAATATGAACGGACCATTACACGCGCACATCCAAAAGACCGCAAACATCCCGAGCGGTTGACCGGTATTTTTATGACTGCTCCGGCCTGGAGAGGATGGCTGAATCCGGATGAGACAGACCAGCATCCCAATTCCATTCTTTTTTTCAACGGAAAAGGTCGCGATGGATCGGGAGACGGTATTGCTGACTCGAACAACGATCTGGATGTGCTGTACAGCATGGCATCCATCATGCAGCAGTACGGAAGCAAGCAGGAAGATTTTGGTATAGGACTCTGGGAATATTACCACAATTCGAGAGCCGTGCAGCGAATCCAGCAATTCGCGAAATTATATGAGCATTTTGATCATCTCGATCTTTTTGGACATGCGTTCCCTGTTCCCTTAGGCACCAATTATTCGTACCGCAGTACATGGGGAACCAAGCGAAGCTGGGGAGGGTATCGTATTCATGAAGGAACGGACATATTCGCTCCCCATGGTCTGCCCGTTCGCAGTACCTGTTACGGCATTGTGGAGATTAAAGGCTGGAATCCGTTTGGAGGCTGGCGAATCGGCATTCGTGATCTGAATAATCATTATCACTATTACGCTCACCTGTCGGGCTTTGACAAAGGTGTTAAAATCGGGGATGTTGTTACTCCTGGTCAGGTGGTAGGATGGGTTGGAAGCTCAGGCTACGGCAAACCGGGGACACAAGGGAAATTCCCGCCGCATCTTCACTACGGGATCTATCGCGATAGCGGACTGCATGAGTGGTCGTTCGATCCTTATCCACTGCTTAGACATTGGGAACAGGAAGAACGGAGCCAGAGGAACAAGAAGAGTAAATAAGGCGATCAGCAAACCTGTGCATTCGAATGTCCAACTAACTAGAAATTGAAAACAAAAGTTTGAACGAATTGGGAAGTAACCTTCGTTCTGACTTGATGTTCTGATGCAGCAGCATGCTGCTGCATCAATCCGATCTTAAACACGTGCTAAAAAAGGAACCTCTAAATTGTGAGGTTCCTTTTGGTGTAATATCGTTGTGCTGCAGCCTAAAACACTCACTTTGACTGCCTGTGTCGTATTACGATCGAAAGAAAATCGGCCATCTGCGGTTCATTTAATGTTGTCATGGATGCCCGCTTTGACCGGACTGCGAGCCGCCATTCAGATCAGGAACATCCAGTTCAAGCTCCAGTCCGCTGGGCTGTGTACTGCTTCCTGGTGATTGCTGCGGAATCTGAGGTTGAACCTGCGGTTGATCATTGGATGTCCCGCCGCCATGGTTTGTGCCAGCACCACTTCCATTGTCGCTGTTAGTACCGCTCCCATTCCCCGTGTGACCACTGCCTCCTCCGCTTGATACGCCTCCTTGACCTGACGGCAGTGCAATTGCGGGTGCATTACTGCCGTTGCTTCCGACCGGCCTGCCCTGATTATCGTAATAATACATGGGCACGTCACCAACAACGAGCAGATATGATATCGGGATTTCTGTATCCACGATCTCCGGCTCCATGTCGAAAGGAACGACAACGGCTACCTCGGCAATAATATGAATATAGACCTCGACAAGAATCATGTTAATGCCTGCATTTTGCTGGCGGGTATTCAGGTCTACCTTCACCGCTCCCTGAGGTTCAATTCGAACCGGTATGCTCGGGCCGAAGGAGGCCATAACCGGACTGCCCAGAGCTTGACCCAGCGGAATTTTCTCTTTTAACATATGCACGTTCTGAAGTGTGGACTGCACGACATTCATCGTACTTGCGGTGATTCGCATATGCTCATTATAGTTCAGCATAAAGCCCGAAACTTTGCCCTTTGAATCGGTTTTCCAGTCAATTAACCCTTCTGTTGTCTTCCCTTCAGCGACTTGTGCCGTAATGGCTTTATTAATCGCCTCCGTTGCAATCTGTTTCACTCGGATCTTGGCCAGATGCATAATGGGCGGCTTCATTTTTTTATCCACATACGCAAAACCCTGCATCAAACAAAATATAGCTAGGAGCAAAACAATTAACCATACCTTGCGTTTGCCGCTAGGCGCCTTCTGCCGCCTTCTTCGGCTTCTCCATCTCTTTCGCATCATTGGAGCGTCCCTCCCCCGCGGGATGAGCCATAGGCTTATAGGTTATCTTTATGCGGCGTTGTCCTGAAAAAGAAGGACAGCGCCCCCTTAGCCTGGCTTGGGGTCGCTGGAGATGTCCCATGAGGACGCCGAACGCAGAGAGCTGGTGTCTGATAATGCATTTTACCGCGCACCAAGGCGAACCCTGCATTGGATCGGTTTGACCGGTAAATCCGCAGGATGTATCAGTCGGGCCGTTCCAATATAAAAAAACCTTCCGCCCGCAGCAGATGAGCCATCTGCACAGGCGAAAGGTTTACATTTCACAATAATTGATGCACAAAAAGATTAGTTTTTCTCAACCGCATGTCCACCAAATTCGTTACGCAGTGCCGCAACGACTTTACCCGTGAACGTATCTGTTTCCAGGGAACGATAACGCATCAGCAAGGACAAAGCGATAACCGGTGTAGCTGTTTGAAGGTCAAATGCCGTTTCAACGGTCCAGCGGCCTTCGCCGGAAGAGTGCATTACGCCTTTGATTTCATCCAGGTTGGCGTCTTTGGAGAAGGCACGCTCCGTCAGTTCCATCAGCCATGAACGGATCACGGAACCGTTGTTCCACACGCGGGCAACTTTTTCGAAGTCGAAGTCAAATCCGCTTTTCTCCAATACGTCGAAACCTTCACCGATGGAAGCCATCATACCGTATTCAATTCCGTTGTGCACCATTTTAAGGAAGTGACCACTGCCCGCTTTACCTGCATACAGATAACCGTTCTCCACGGAAGTATCTTTGAATGCCGGCTCAACGATCGCCCATGCTTCCGGGTCTCCGCCGATCATGTAACATGCACCGTTACGTGCGCCTTCCATACCGCCGGATGTACCTGCATCCATGTAGTGAATGCCTTGTGGTTTCAGCTCTTCGTAACGACGGATGGACTCTTTGTAGTGGGAGTTTCCGGCTTCGATAATAATGTCACCTTTGGACAGCAGCGGGCTTACTTCAGCCAGCACGGCATCCACGACATTGTGAGGAACCATGATCCACAGTACACGTGGAGATTCCAAGGATTCAACCATTTCTTTATACGAGGATACGCCTTGTGCGCCATATTCTTTCATTTCATTAACCGCTTCTGCGTTCAGGTCAAAGGCAACCACTTCATGTTTGTGATCAATCAGGTTTCTGCCCAGGTTCAAGCCCATTTTTCCGAGTCCGATAAGTCCGAGTTTCATAATAAAATCCTCCTGTTATGCGATTGTTTAGTGTTAAGTAAATCAGGTTGCAGCACACATCCGCATTTGCACCAACCGTTCCGGTTACGGATCATTCTTCCGATCGCTGTTGTATTCCAATTTTTCGGATTTATTTGTTATATGGGAAAATTGGAATACAAAGGCGAACACTTCGTTTCTACAGAATTGATTCCGTCCCCTCCACTCCATGGATTAAAGGTCCTTTGTGCAAATCGTGATGTAACTGCGATCTATATAGAAAATGTTTGCGGCCTTTCGGCTGCGAAAGTCGAAAGGACTTATGCAAAATTGAAACGGTATAATGTTAGTAAAAATGATGCAGGGCTTAATGATATAACTTGCAGCTTGCAATCAGTTTGATCTTACCACCAGTGGAATCCATTCTCTGCAGTCAAACGATCTGCTGATTCTGGTCCGTTCGAACCTGCACTGTACGTATCCAGGGGAATGCTTCCTGCCGCAAATGCTTCCTGAATCGGCTGTACCCACTGCCATGCCAGCTCCACTTCGTTCCAGTGTGCAAAGAAGGTGGAGTCTCCGCGCATCGCGTCAAAGATCAGATTTTCATACGCTTCAGGTACTTTGCGCTCTCCTGAGTTAAAGGTCATATGCATCGGTTCCACCTCACCGTGGTTCAGTGGGTTCTTCGCATTTAATTGCAGGGAGATGCTTTCTCCTGGACCGATCTCCAGTGTCAACAAGTTTGGTGCCATCGTATTTTCGGACTCATGGCCTGTTTTAAGTGGAGCCTTGAATTCAACGACGATTCGGGTTGATTTCTCCGCCATGCGTTTGCCCGTACGAATATAGAATGGAACCTCGCTCCAGAATGGATCGTCCAGCCATAGTCTTGCGGCCACATATGTCTCATTCTGAGAATTTGCCGGAATGTCTGGCTCGTCCAGATAGCCAACAACTGGTGTGCCTTGAAGCTCACCAGCACCGTATTGGGCGCGAATCACTTGAGAAGCTACATTTTCTTTGGTCAAAGGTCGCAGTGACTCAGCAATTTTTTTCTTTTTATATTGAATTTCCTGCGGTGTGCAGCGTTTTGGCAGATGCAGTGCAATCATCATCAACAGCTGCAGCATATGGTTCTGGAACATGTCACGCAGCGCGCCGCTTTGATCGTAATATGCAGCTCGTTCCTCAACCCCTACAGTTTCACTCGCCGTGATCTGTACATTAGCAATGTAACGGTTAGACCAAAGTGCCTGAATGACCGGATTGGCATACGTCAGTGTTTCGATGTTCTGCACCATCGGTTTGCCGAGGAAGTGATCAATGCGATAAATCTCTTCTTCCGCAAACGTATTGCTCAGCTTCTCGTTCAGTTCACGAGCGGATTGCAAATCATGTCCAAATGGCTTTTCAATGATAAGTTTCTTCCAGCCTTTCGTACTGCCCAGGCCGCTTTCCTGAATGTTCAGCGCGATTGGCTCAAAAAACTCGGGTGCCACCGACATGTAGAACATGCGATTTTCCGGAATATTCAGTTCCTGCTCACGCTTCTGTACAAGTTGAAGCAGTCGATTATAATCTTCAATCTTGGTGTTGTTCAGCGAGCAGTAACGGAAAGCTCCGATAAAATCACGCACTTGTGAAGCTTCCTCCGGTTTTTGACGGGAGAATTCCTGCAGTGACTTTTCTACATTGGCCTGAAAATCTGCATCCGACAGTTCGCGACGTCCGAGTCCGATGACGGAGAACGCCTTCGGCATTTTCTGATCTACGTACAGATTGTATAATGCAGGGTAAATTTTACGTTTGGCTAAATCGCCTGTTGCCCCGAACAGGACAAATGTCATTGCATCCATTGGAGTGCCTCCTATGATCTGTGCAGTATAGTATATGATGTTGCAAAATGGTCAAATCCAAGCATGACAAAAGACGGAATAAGTGGGTATGCTGCCCGCCTTGCCTCCGTTCATATATACTGCCCGAATCCAACCATGGGAACATTCCTTCTCTCCACAACCACGATCCTTTATTTTATCGAGGTTATAAATTGTAACCACTAGAATTAACGTTACCCATATTACACCCGTCGTCACAATTCGTCAACATTCGTGTCAAAGCTGTGAACTCCAGTGTTTACAGGGGTTCAGTTGAATGTTAACGCTTTATGTGGTAAGTTTAATAGCAATTGGAATGTGACATTTCATACATATACACTGTGGACAAGAAGGTTACAATAAGTATACTAAGTATATTACAAGTAACACTAAACCAAAGGAGTACTGTTATGAACGATGATGAGAATGCCAAGCAAATATGCGAGAAGGTGGAACAATCTTATCAGATCATTGGCCGAAAATGGGTAGCTTTAATTATCCATGCATTGATGGAGGAACCCAAACGTTTCAGTGAAATTCATGCTTATATTCCCGATTTGAGCAAACGTGTACTTAATGAGCGTATGAAGGAATTGGAAGAAGAGGGATTGGTCGTCCGGCATGTAATTACGGAACGTCCCGTTCGAACAGAGTATATGCTTTCTCGTAAAGGAACCGAGCTGGGGCGAGCTTTAAGCGCTGTGGAGCGATGGGCGGAGAAGTGGCTGTAGATTTTTTTCAATGGGTCACCGATACAATACTTTGTTTTAAAAAATCCCAAATGCTTCAACTTGGCACTTGGGATTTGTTATGTAATAAGAATAATCATTCCATATATGGTTTCATGTATTTTGGGTATGTTTTAGTCATACCATGACATCAAAAACTCTGAGAGCGTATCACTAACCTTTCTGAATTCAGTCAGATTATCTATACATTCATCATAATGATACACTGGTGGATTATCTCCTTCATCCAAATTAAAGTACCAGAACATGTATCCCTGATGCATCATAAATACAAACTGATTGTTCGTTAATTTTCGCGAGAAATTATTTTCATCCAGAAGTTCAACTGCCCACTCCTTAAGTTCGGATATAACCTTCATCGTATAGTGGGTACCTTTCAGAAAATGAATACCATTACCTGCCTTAGACATAAACTCCACATAGGTTAAGGGAAGTTTTTGGGTTGGGCTCAAGTTTTTTAATTTCGTAATATCATCCTCGTTACAAGCACTCATTGGATATGAATTTTTTTCCAAAGTCAATAAAAAAACCTTAATGTCACCACTATTAGAAGAACTCACCTTTGTTCCCTCCACTTTTGATTATTCAAAATAGCTTGAACTTTCTTACCTTCAACATCATAGCTTGAACTTTCTTACCTTCAACATCTGCTGCCCATCCTCTATTTTTCTCCAAAAAATAAACTATAGATCAAGGGAATCCCCTTCTATTCCGTTTCGCTGCAGTCTATGCAGCTAGACTTTTCTTCCCAAAGCTCGATCTGCCTCTTTTTGAAGCTCTTTCGTTCTAGGTCCCATGTATTTCTGGGCAGTTCGTAAAATGGTTTCTTCGTTACCGAGAATCTCCAATGCCGTGATTGAAAATATATTTATCAAGTGAGCGTCTTCATCATTCGAAACTTCTTCAAAATATTCAAAAATTTGTTCTATTAGATCGATATTTTCTTCCTGTCTTATAAGTTCAATGATTACAGGCATAAAAACATCCTCAATTATAACCGTTTCCAGCACCTCACCGTTAAATACAACGGATTCTGTGTAGGACGCCTCTGTTGATGGTAGAAACTCTAACATTTGACGCATAAATGCTTCCGATTGTTTAGTCATTTTAACCACTCCTATCAGGACATCAATTAAAGAAAATCTTCTGCCGCTTCTCGTACTTCAATCTCCTTTGAGAGTAACCTCGATCAATAAATAATGTAAGCAAATCTGGTACGGCTTCTTTTACTAATTCTAACAATCTGCGGTACTCCCACTCGTCTTGAAAATCAATTACTGCATCCGATGCTTCCAAAAAAATGCAGGATAAACAGCTCGAAGGTATCTTCTTTATTCGATCCCTTGCTAACATAATCGCAGTTACATTCTGACTCTCGCATGCATACTTAATTAATATCTCAAGTATATTCTTTCTGATTTCGGTTGGAACCCCCCCTATTTTTTCAATGTTATCATATGCACCGGGTAAAATCTTATCGAGAGCTTTGCGTATGTTTAATTCGTAGGGATCTACTAAATTAGTATTCATCCTTCTTCACCTCTACGTTCTACTTCGAAAGTTCTCATTGATCACTGCTTGCCCTATCCATAAAAATATAGATCACCTCAACATCATTTCATAATGATATTCCTCCTTAGCAATCATGCATGAAGAGCATTACTTTCTTATTGTTCCAACATATTAAAAAACCGCTGTTCTGTAGATACAGCGGCCTCTTAATCAATCTTCACATCTTCATTCCCTGTTCATGATGCTTCGCGTCATATAAAGTGATCTGTCTCATTCTATTCTGTATCCAAGCTGCGTCCAAGCGTAATACCCATGTCATCAAAATTTTCAACAGATAGTTTTTTCTCATAAAAATGAACAGCATGCTTCATCATACTTTCTCTGGAATAAAACACGTCGTCTGATCGTATGGGTAAAGCCACTTTCTCCCCTATACTTGCTGACTTATAGATGGCGATGATTAATTCCAAGGTATTACGCCCACTCTCTCCATCGACAATAAGCGGCGTTCCTTTCTCTACGGCATGCAGTACATTGTCAACCTGCCCGGCATGACCAGAATGCAGGACTTCAGGCAGTTCATCAAACAGCTGCTGAAGCTGCTGCTTAAGCTTCGAATTAGGTTCGGGAAATCCATTGCTGCGTGAAATCGATGCAGTCACTCTCCAAGGTGCAGACACCCGAGCTTCTTTCCCTTGGAAAATGATCTGCTGCTCCTCTCCGTGATGGATTACGGAACTTGTTATCATACCAACTGCTCCTTGGCCGAATCGAAGCATTGCCATCGAAATATCCTCCACCTCGGCATTATCATGTGCCGTGTTGGCCATCATCGCCTGTACTTCGATGGGCGGCCCCATCATCCAGAGCAGGGCATCGATGTGATGCACCGCATGATTAAGTGTACATCCTCCGCCTTCCTTTTCCCAGGTCCCACGCCACCACAAATCATAATAGCTATGCCCCCGCCACCAGTAAGAGTCTACCTGAACATGGAGAATAGGACCCATTAGCTTGCTGTCCAGCACATTTTTAAGCTTCATCATAGGAGTGGTAAACCGATTTTGGGCAACAATAGACAACAGTTTGCCGCTCTCCTGCGCTGCTTTCAGCATCTGGTCTGCTTCTTCCAATGAAGAAGCCATCGGTTTTTCCACCAAAACATGCTTGCCTGCCCTCAAGAATTCACATGCGATGGAAGCATGGGTATACGGAGGTGTACAGATCGATACAAGGTCAATATCGGCCTCCAGCAGATCGTGATAATCCGCAGCCGCTTCCGTATTCAGGAGTCCATATTCATCGACTCGTTTTTGAGCTTTTTCAACGTACAAATCAACCACAGCAGTGATTTGGCATCGCTCCGGGAATTTCATATATGCTTCAATATGTGCACTGCTGATCGCACCAGCGCCAATAACAGCTGCTTTAATCATCATCATTCCTCCTTTGGTCTCTTCACCTTACCTCAGAATAAAGCGCTTTTATGCGCTTATTCTGTGATAAAATAGAAACATCTTGCGATCAAAGGGAGGTGACATAACATGTCTCATATCCATGCCGAACAATTCCGCTTGATGTGCCGACGTACAACCTATACCGCTTTTCGTGAAGTATTTCACGCACACTCTCAGTTGGAATTAACCTATATCCATGACGGTTACGGACAATTAATAACCGAGGGACATGTTTTTCCACTGGAACCAGGGATGCTCATGATTTTCCGGCCCTTCCAGCTGCATCATGTGCAGATCCAAGTATCGAAAGATCACCCGTTCGTTCGCACCGTTCTTATGGTGGAGCTTGACCTGCTGCATGAATATTGGCCGCACTTCACCGCCACGCATCATTTTACTCAACACCTTCTCAGCGAGCAGCACTCCATACAGCCACTCTCTCTGCTGCCAGACTCTCAACTGGTTCAACATTTGGAACATTTCGGCGTACAGTATCCGGACTTGTTACCCTACGAAGCCTCTGAAGATGCCTGCCTTTTTGTACTGGATGTACTGACGCAGCTTCGCTGGTTATGGAGAACAGCAGCTCATCCCCTGGATCAGTACTCGTCAAACGCTGCAGCAGGTCCATCAGGAATCATCGACCCCCATGCCGAAGCAGCTATGCAGTGGGTTGAGCAGCATTATGCGGAAGCTTTTCGCTTAGAACATGTTGCAGATGAACTGCATCTGTCCGTATATCACTTGTCTCATTTGTTTAAAAAAGCAACCGGCACCAGCATCATTGCATATGCCCAGGCCGCACGAATTCGTCAAGCCTGTGTGCTGCTTGGCCGTACCTCCTTATCCATTCCCGAGATTGGCCACCGTGTCGGCATCTCCAGTCCCTCTTATTTTTGCAAAGTATTTCGAAATGTAGTTGGTACCACACCGCACCAGTATAGACTGAGGATGAGAGGAAGAGATCAGGTTTAGGTTAGTTCTTTGTTCTTTGTGCATCAGCGTACATCTAGACCCAGATTTTCCAAATATACACTCATCCGCTCTGTTAATTGATCCCAATCAGACCTTTGACTCTCGGACAAACGATCCATGTAATAATTGCCATCCGGGTCTTTCGTGATCGTTTCATACTTTTTCATCTGTTCATGGACTGATTTAAAGCCAGCATACTGCTCCTTCGTAAACTGCTGTTCTGCCTTTGCAAACTGATCCGTCCAGAACGTATCCTCGTCCATCAGCCTCGGTGAAACCGGTATAGCTCTGGAAGACTTATTTTCCAGCGATTCCAGCTTATCAAAGAACGGTTGGAGTTCAGCCGCTAACCCTTTAAACTTTTCCTGTTCTGCTGTACTCCATTGTTCTGGATTCATCTTACCTTGAGCGTCAGCGTGAATGAATGCCATTTGTCCAAATTGTTTGAGCAGCCCCATGTACAAATCAAATTCGTTTTCCGTAAAATGAGCCTTTGCCTGCTGCAGCTTAGCTTCCAACCGCTCGTAATCCGCTGTATTCCCACCAAGAGAGGTAACCCTGTCCTGTGAACCATATATTCCATCTGCAAGATATGTATACCCCGCATAGGCTCCTGTGGGAATAAGAAGTACTGCCGCAAGTATTATAGTCACCCGCCACTTTCTGATACTGCGTACGCCAGACGCATTCTTCTGAACAGCCTTCATCACGTTCAGTTTAACCCCCTCACCGATGTTCCAATTCTTCGTTTCCTCCTGATACGCCGACCGTAACTGTTTATCCAATTTCATTCGCATGATCCACCTTTCTCGCAAGTTCGGAATGCAGCTGATGCTTCTGTCTTAGCTTGGTAAGTGCTGCGTGAATTCGGGATTTGACTGTACCCAGCGGGATATTTAAAATGTCAGCGACTTCTTCTTGTGTATACTCGTTCAAGTAATGCAGGGTGACCACCTGCTGCAGCTTGTAAGGAAGCCGCTGGACGTGCTCCAGTAAAGATTGATTCGATAATCTACGGACGAGCTGTGATGAAAAATCTACTTCCCTCCCTGTATCTTTATCCAACTGTTCAATCCGCTGCTTGAACCTGAACTGCATCATTTTCCTACGGCGGTAATTTTTGACCTGCCGCATGCTGACTCCCATTAACCATGACCGAAAAGAACGCCCCGTATCATATCGTGCCAGAGATCCATAGGCCTGAATGTAAATCTCCTGCACCAGATCATCCGCATCAGCCACATCACGAACCAGAAAGCGAACCGCGCGGTATACATCCGTCACTGTTTTCTCATATAATTCTCCATAAGCTTCATGGTCGCCAGCCAAGGTCTGCCTCACTAATGTTATGTACTCGTTCTCTTCACTCATTTTCCATCCCCTTTCTCCTTACACTGTATATTGGTTTAAACATTAGATATCGTTCGATTTAATTTCATATTTGCATTTTAAATGAAAACACCTCCAAGATAATAATCTCCCATCCTGCGACAGGTTCCATTATCTTGAAGGTATTCGAGTCTTTGCTTCAAAAAAAAGACTGGCTAAAAGGTGATTTAGGCCAAATCTAGTGTTCCATACAGATCGGGGAAGTGAGTTAAAAAACAGATGATGGACTAACTTCTCAACACGTTTGGTATCGGTCGATCACTGATGGAAATTAAAACCTTTATCAATTCAAATTATCCGAAATACGCCAACGGTTTAATAAACATCAAATTCCCCATAGATCACTGGCATATTTGACATCCGCTTCGGATTGTCAAATGATATCAAACGCTTTCTTTTATCTTATTTGAAATAATGGTAAAATCTATATATATTGTTCTAGTACTTCAATTTAATTTCACATTAAATTAGGTGAATGGATGTGATTCAGACTTGAGTTCAAATAAATTACGCGTTGTATCTGGTGCAGCATTCCTTGCAGCCGTTGTTCTGTTTTGTATGGATGGCTTATTTATTCATTATGATCAATTTCTTGACGGTATCGGTATCAAATCAACATTTATCCTCCCGCCCATAGGCTTATTGGCCGTTTATTTTGCACAAAAGAGAGGTCATACGAAGACAGATACTACACTTATTATCTTCAATATATTGGCGCTGTTACTGTTCCCCTTGTATATGTTTTTCGGCACCTTGATCTTAGGTCCATAAATTAATCGAAGTGAAATGACCGAATCCTACTTAAGGATTCGGTCATTTCACTAAACATCATAATGAGTTTATTCGACTAATCTCAAGAACACGCACCGGCCACTTGTGCAGCAATAAAGTAAGCTCTAACGATCCCCGCTGCAAAACCTGAGACTCCTCTCAAGCATGCCAGAACGTTTGAATCACACTCACAGCTGAAATACCCGTTGGTTTCATAACACTTATCATGGTACATGCAGCAGCGATCTGTTGCATCAACTGGTGCGCTTGGACCACTGCAACCAGGCCCACACCAATTGCCATGAATAAAGCAGTTATCTTGTGGTGTAATCGCCTCTTCCTTCGCAGCTGTATCAATTACCTTTGCTTCGTTAATCATCTGTACGGAATCATTAACAATCTCATATTGCTTTTCTACACCATCTTCAACAATGACACCGATCACTTGTTCAATGTTCTCCGGATGTTCAACATGTGTAAACCTGCTGTACCAGACATATGCTGCATCACCAAACTGATCTGTATTTTGCCTAAGAGCCTCATATAGTTCGGATTCCGACATCTGTCTTGATGTGAGCAGCTCAAACTTGTTGATTAATAGAGCAGCAGCTCCTGCAGCATGAGGAGCCGCCATTGAGGTCCCGGACATCTCGGCATATCGCGATTTTGGAATGGTTGATATCACCCCCACCCCAGGTGCATATAAATCAATCTGATCGTTTGAGTTCGAAAATGGGGCCAATAAACGATCCGAATCTACTGCACCGACCTGTACAACTTCCTCGTAGTATCCTGGGTACATAAACTCGTCCGTATCTAAGTCATTGTCTCCTGAATTACCTGAAGCACAAATCACCAGAATTCTCATCAATCGCACGCATTATGGCTTCATACAGCCCCCTATGGTTCTTGCTTCCCCCTAGTGACATGGTGATTATTCGTACTCTTTGGCCAGTGTCCCCTCTCCACTGTACAGCGTAGTCGATTGCCTTAATCAGATTATCGTATGTTCCCTCACCGCTCTCAGAAATAGCCTTAAGAATCAGCAGTTTGGCATCAGGTGCTACTCCAACAATACCTTCATCATTAAGAGAACCCGCGATAATACCAGCAACGTGAGTACCATGGAACAGTGTGTCTCCGTAATTACCAACGTCCCCTCCAAAATCTGGCGTAAAGTTTCTCCCTGCTATAATGCTGTTCCTTAGGTCCGGATGATCCATCTGACATCCCGTATCAATAACTGCAACAACAACATCTTTCCCCGTAAATCCTTGATTCCAATAATTGAGCGCACCCACCATTTTTACACCATATGGGATTTCATCACTGTCCTCATATATTGAAGCAGTAGTATTTGGAATTAGAACTATTTCCCCAGTGCCATCATTCAAGAAAAATCACTCCTTCATCTATTAGATGGGATAGAATGCATGAGAATCCCTCTAGAATACAAAGTGAGAATAAAGAAAAAAAAACAACCTTGAGTAGGCTGCTTTGTTAGGTAAAGGTAAAATAGAATTACAGAATCATTCCAGTAAGCGTTTTTACATCAAAACCAGTAACCATGTTCTCTGTTCCATCCTCCTCCGTTCTAATAGGCCTTTTAAATTGTACTGTAATAGGAAAGTGATGTTTCCTTGTCAAATAATAACCACATAAAAACCCTTCCACTGAAGGAAGGGCTGTTATTTAACTACAGTTTTCAGGGTTAAAGCTGCACGAACACATCTTGACTCCTACAGCTTGGAAGCACTCATTTTCTATCTTTTTCAAATGATAAGCATACTTTTCACACAGTTCTTGATAAAATAATATGTCGTCTGGATTATTTGATTCTAAAATTTTGCTGCTAAGTCTTAGCAGCTCTATTTTTAATGAGTGATGTCTGGTGCGCCATTGAATTAGATTATCCATTCCTATCTCCCTCCTCACTAAGCCTATTAAATAAAGTGAAATGAGTAGGAAATAAAACAACCCAATATTAATCTCTGTCTAGTTTTTTGTTTCGAAACCGTACATTTACATTCTGTCCTGAAAACGGAACCCCTTCTAAAACAGCTAAAAGACCGGAAACGGCCCGATTTACTGAACATGCCCATACTTTAAAACATCATCGACTCTTTACCCCATCCGCTGCCGCATCGCCTCAAACAGCAAAATTGTGGCCGCCATCGCAGCGTTGAGCGACTCGGCTTGTCCCTGCATCGGAATCGTAATTGCGTCATCGACGAGCTGTGCCGTGGTGCCTGAGATGCCTTTGCCTTCATTGCCAATGACAAGCCACACCGGCTGGGTAAAATCATAACTGTAGCACGAATACGCTGCCTGCAAAGAGGTGCTGACCAGCCTCACACCTGCGGCTTTTGCCTCAGGAAGCAGCGACTGCAATTCTCCCTCCACAATGGGCAAATGAAAAAGTGAACCCATCGTTGATCGAATTGTTTTGGGATTATATACATCCGCACAACCAGCACCAAGAACAACCCCCGCTGCTCCGGCTGCATCCGCACTGCGAATAATCGTGCCCACGTTGCCGGGGTCCTGCACACCATCCAGTACAACAACGAGTCCCTGCGGCTCCGCAATCAGGCTCTGCAGCGGCTCTTTGCTTTTGCGTACAATTGCAAATACAGGCTGAGGTGTCATCGTATCCGTACATTTGGCAATAACGGCAGGAGACACGCTAACCCACTCAACTCGCTTCAATGGATTCTCCAGACCAGACAGTTCAACGGGTACCCCCTGTTCCCCGTCATATACGATACACTCCAGATCAGCCCCGGCGCGCAGCGCTTCCTGTACAAGATGAATACCTTCGATTACATATTTATGTTGACGGGTCCGATGCTTTTTCTCGAGCAGCTGTGCCCATTCTTTTACACGTGTATTTTGCGGTGATACAATATCCATCGTTCCATCCTTCCCACTTGAGGCTTATTAGTCAACTAAAAGCACTCTGCTCACAAACTGCGTGAAACCCTGCTCTCCATCCGCGAAATGACGTTTGTTCATTATCATTTCGGATAGGCCAGCTCCAGCTTGGTCAGATGATCTTTGTGTCCAACAATTACCAGCACATCCCCGTCTGCAATCCGATCCTCGGCATAAGGGGAGATGTTCATTGAACCCCTGCTCTTGATCGCCATGACGTTACAGCCAAATCGGGCACGAATGTTCAGCTCCAGCAGGTTTTTGCCAATCATCTGCTCGGACGCTCTCATCTCCAGAATGCTGTAATCCTCAGATAATTCAATGTAATCCAAAATGTTGGGTGACGTCAGGTGGTGCGCTACACGCAGACCCATATCCCGTTCCGGGTAGATCACTTTATCCGCACCGATCTTCTGCAGCACCTTGCCATGCAGCTCATTCTGCGCTTTCACGATCAGTACAGGTACACCCATATCTTTCAAAATCAGCGTTGTCAGAATACTCGCCTGAATATCCTCGCCAATGGCTACAACCACAACGTCAAAATTCCGTATGCCAAGCGCCCGCAGCGCTTCTTCGTCTGTTGAATCGGCCGATACCGCATGGGTCACCACATTGGACATCTCCTGGGTCCGCTGCTCGTTCGCATCAATGGCGAGCACGTCAAATCCCATGCCGCTTAGTGCATTCGCTACACTTGATCCGAATCGTCCCATGCCAATTACGGCATATTGTTTCTTTGCCATCAGGGTATTTAACCTCCCGCTGCATTACGGCATGGCGCACCTGCTCTCAGTACGATGCCAGCGTAAATAATCCTTCGTAGTATACCACAAAGACGGAGAAACTTGAATGCGCTCGCCCCTCACAGGGAACAGTAATACAGCAGCCGAATAAACCGAGGAGGGAATTGCGATGCCCATTACATTAAGCCTGCGTGAAGCGATTGTTCATAAGGTTCATGATAAAAGTGATGACCAGCTCCGGGAGATGATTGAAGGTTCCGTGGATGGACCCGAAGCAGCACTGCCCGGACTTGGCGCCATTTTTGAAATGATCTGGAAAAACACCGAACCTGCCAAGCAGGATGAGCTGATTCAAATTGCGCAGGAGCATCTGCACACCATTCCCGTTCAACCCCTTCGATAATCGAAGCATAGCGGGTGAAGTGACCATCACACCGTTTGTTCCGTCTGCAAAAAAGCTCCCCTAACCCGGCAGGATCAATCCCGCCAAATAGGTAAGGGTAAAAGCAAACAATCCCTCCACCAACCGGCGGAGGGATTTCATTATATCAAGCTGACATTAAGGCGCCGTTTCCAGAAACTTCGCTGTCGGGTTTTTGTCCATTGCTGTTCTCATCGCATATTCATTCTCGAAGAGTACAACGTAATTTCCTTTTTTATCCTTTACCAGAGCTGAGTTAATCCGGAATTTGCTCGGGTCTAAGTTCTCGTCCACGATCCAGCGGGCAAACTGGTACTGCATCCGCTGCAGCTTGCACATCTACCCCGTACTCACCCTTCATTCGGTATTCAAATACTTCGAACTGGAGCTGACCGACTACGCCCAGGATGGTCTCATCAAAGCTCACCGTGTTAAACACCTGAATGGTACCTTCCTCCGTGAGTTGATCGATCCCTTTTTGATACTGTTTGTGTTTCAGTGCATTTTTAACCGTTACTTTGGCAAAAATCTCTGGCGAAAACGTTGGCAGCTCATCAAATACCACTTCACTGCTCTGACTAAGTGAATCTCCAATCCGGAAAATGCCCGGATCAAACAGACCGATAATGTCGCCTGCATACGCCTCTTCAACAATATCCCGATCCTGAGCCAGGAACTGCTGCGGCTGAGACAGCTTGATTTCTTTACCTACGCGGTTATGCTTAACGCTCATGCCGCGTTCGAACTTGCCCGATACAATCCGCAGGAACGCGATTCGGTCGCGGTGCGCAGGGTTCATATTTGCCTGAATTTTAAATACATATCCGGTGAATTTCTCATTCGTCGGCTCAATCTCGCCCGCTGTACTGCGGCGCGGTTCTGGCTTCGGAGCCAGCTCCAGGAAGTTCTCAAGGAACGTCTGTACACCGAAATTGTTAATGGCACTGCCGAAGAAAATCGGTGTCAGTTCACCCTTTTGTACCTTTTCCATATCAAACGGGTCACCCGCGACATCCAGAAGCTCAAGCTCCTGACACAGCTGATCATGAAGGTACTCGCCTGCCATCTCGCGAATAATCGGATCTTTATAACCATCTACCTTCTGTACTTTGATGGTCGAGTGATCGTCACCCTGGAACAATTCCACTTGATTTTTCATCCGGTCATATACACCGCACAGATCGCGCCCTGTACCAATCGGCCAGTTCATTGGAACGGAGCGAATACCCAGTACGTTCTCCAGTTCTTCCATCAGATCAAACGGACTTTGTCCTTCACGATCAAGCTTGTTGATAAACGTAAAAATGGGAATACCGCGCTTCGCGCATACCTGGAACAATTTAATGGTCTGTGCTTCGACACCCTTTGCCACGTCAATCAGCATGACCGCGCTGTCGGCAGCCGTCAGTGTGCGGTACGTATCTTCACTGAAGTCTTGGTGGCCCGGTGTATCCAGAATGTTAACCCGATGACCCAGATAATCGAACTGCATCACGGAAGACGTAACCGAGATCCCCCGCTGTTTCTCGATTTCCATCCAGTCACTTGTCGCGTGTTTACTCGCTTTCCGGGCTTTAACCGTTCCTGCAAGGCGAATCGCGCCCCCGAACAACAGCAGCTTCTCGGTCAAAGTCGTTTTACCCGCATCGGGGTGAGAGATAATGGCAAACGTCCGACGTTTGTCCACTTCTTGTTGAAGAATGTTATTTGCAGCTTTGCTCATAGCGTCTATCCCTTTCATTCGTTCGTTCACGTTAATCCGGTCAGCGCCGGTCCATAGGTTCTCTTGGTATAACTTTAATACGTTAAACTTTATGCCACCCGGCTAAGCCGGTTGATTATAAACTCGCATGTATTCCTCATCTTCAGGGGTACACGATAAATTCATTTTACACATTTACAATGGAGTTCATCCTTTCAGATCGGTGCTTCCATTCATGTTTCTTCACTCGTTCTCAATTCAACTCTCCTATTGTACCATAATCTGTGCCGAAAATAACCGATTACGTTCCACCAATTCAACACTTTTCTTCGCAAAAAAAGAACCCTTCTGCCATGCAGCTGGCATCCAGGTTCCTCTCATTCTTTACTGATCATTCGATTTTAGAAAATCAGTGCATCCAGCGCATATTGCCCGCCGCCTGTCAGAGCCAGAGCTGCACCCACCACAAGGATGGCGAGGTTATACTCGAATCCGTTCTGTGTAGACCAGTACCCGTTAGCGCCATGTACTTTCACGATAGCAATCACCATCGTCAGTGCAATCAGAACGCCGCCTACCGGCGTCAGCAGGCCCAGAGCCAATAGCAACCCGCCGCCGAATTCGGCAAGCCCTGCCAGCAAAGCAACTACCGCGCCAGGTTTCATGCCCATCGATTCAAACCAGCCGCCTGTCCCTTTGATCCCGTAACCCCCGAACCACCCAAACAGCTTCTGTGCTCCGTGTGCCATAAATGACAAACCAATTACCAAACGAATCAACAACAACCCTACATCCAACATCATTTCTTTTTCCTCCATTCGATATTTACAAAATAGTATTCTTAGATTAAAGATATTATGCGAAATTTTTTTCATGATTCTATCTGCTCGCAAACCCCTTCACTGGTTTACCTTTTATCTCATGAATGTTCCCCTGTTTCAGATTCTGATGTTTTTTGTCCGAACGCAGCAGGTCATTTGCGCAGCTCTTTAACTCATGTGTTGAGTATAAGTTATTCACTTACTTTTTGTCAACAACTTAATTTTAATTATTTATTTCCTTCTTATGTAACCTTTAGTCCATCCGTGAATCGCCAATCAATCTCAACTGAAAAAGCCCGAAAAACCGCATCTTTCATGCGATTTTCCAAGGCTCATTTCCAAAGCATATAGTTAATCTAAAGGGAGATTTACACAGAGTCCTTCAAAGATACCCTCCCCTGAAAAGCAGTATTTAGCCCCTAATTTTTGAATTCTCTTATGGTTAATTTCCTCATGCTCTTAACCATTCACATGCCAAACGACACTATCTTCATCCTGCCCATTCACCGGCCACCAGTGGAAACCGTCCTGCTCCAGCAGCTTGGCTGTTGCTTCAGGCCCCCACGTTCCTGCTGGATACGTGTGCAGCTCGCCCTGATTCCGCCCCCAAGCGGCAGCAATCCGGTCGACAAAAGACCAGGCTGTCGCCACTTCATCCCATCGGGTGAAATACGTGGAGTCGCCTTCTGCTGCATCATGCAGCAGGCGCTCATAAGCTTCGGGCGAGTTGATTCCAATCATGCAGCTCTGGCAGAAATCCATTGCCAAGGGCTGAATCTCGGAATCCGAGCCCGGCTTTTTGGCATTGATCTTGATATAAATGCCTTCCATCGGATTTACCCGAATCACCAGCAGATTCGGCTCCAGCTTATATTTTTTCCCGAGGTATACGTTATTCGGCATCGATTTGAACTCAACCACGATCTCCGTCGTTTTCACCGGTAGACGTTTGCCTGTCCGAATGTAAAAAGGAACACCAGCCCAGCGGAAGTTGTCTACAAATACGCGTGCAGCAAAATAAGTCTCCGTATTCGACTCCGGATCAACCTTGTCTTCCTGACGATATCCCGGAAGCTGTTTGCCTCGGTATTCCCCTTCCGTATACTGAGCCCGTACAACGTTGTTACGTACATCTTCATCGGAGGTAAACTCCCGCAGGGAACGAAGCACCTTCACCTTCTCATCGCGGATATCCTCCGGGAACAGACGACTTGGCGGTTCCATCGCAATCATGGTCAGCATCTGCAGCATATGATTTTGTCCCATATCACGCAGTGCACCGGAATGGTCATAATACCCGCCTCGCTCTTCCACCCCAACCGTCTCACCTAATGTAATCTGAACGTTGGCGATATGTTTATTGTTCCAGAGCGGTTCAAAAAAGGCATTCCCGAAGCGGATTACCTCGATATTTTGTACCATTTCCTTGCCCAGATAGTGATCAATCCGATAGATTTCCTCTTCCTTAAATACCTCGCGGATCTGTGCGTTCAGCTTCTCGGCCGAGGGCAGATCATATCCAAATGGCTTCTCAATCACCAGACGATTCCATCCCTCACCCTCCAGCATACCGCCATCTCTCAAACTGTAGGACACACTGCCAAATAACTCCGGTGCCAGAGCCAGATAAAAGAGCCGATTTCCCGGTGTCTTGAATTTGGCTTCCAGCCGTTCGGTCTGCTCCCGTAGCTCCCGGAACCCCTCCACGTTGTTAATATCCAATGATTTGTATTCAAAATGCTCGGCAAAAGCATTCCATTCCTCTGAATCCCCCGCCGGATAACGGCAGAATTCCTGGATGGATTCCAGCAGATCGTCCCGGAATTGTTCCTGGGACCTCGGACGGCGCGCTGCGCCAATAACCGCAAAGTCTTCGGCAAGCTTGCCCTCACGGTATAAACTGTAGATGGCCGGAAACAACTTCCGGCGGGCCAAATCGCCCGTTGCTCCAAAAATGAAAAAAACTGCACCAGGTGTCTGCACATCATTTTGCATCTGTTTAATGTCCATGTAGGTCCCTCTTTCTTCCGGGAAGACCTTCCTGATCCGCTTCCCGAACTATGTAATGAGATGCTCAGCCTCTGACAACCAACTGATAATTACCAGTAAGTTCCTTCTTCGATGTGATGCCATTTTAGCATATCCACCAGATTGAATGCACTACATGCTGCAGCATTATTTCTATCATTACCTGTATCGCTACCCCCATCATTCAATATTCAATCGTAATGACGGGAAAACCTACAGTTACCCGAGTATCCCCCTGCCCACTGATCTGATGTACGGCAAGCTGCATATTTAACATATGCGGACCACTTTGAACTTGCAGGGGCAGCTCAGCCGCCTGATACGAAACACTTTTCGTGTCTGTATCCTCATAACGCTCCACTTCCATCATGTGCAGCTCACGGAAGAGCTTTGCTTCAATCCCCGCAAACGGTTCACCAGTCTTTTTATCTGCATCACCCATAGATGCCTTGGATGCATCCTTGGTAGGCAGCATTCCCTGCACAGACATATTCCAGCTTGCTTGCAATCCGGATTCAGCCATTATTTCTCCCACCTGCTCATGCAGCGTCAGCAGCCTCTGACGATCCAGTTTCTTTCCACCCAACAGCTGAACGATGATATAATATCGATCTTCCTCTGTATCTGCCGCATTTAACAACACCTCTACAGCAGACCCGGAGACTCCGACCGTGCCCTCACTGCGATACACATGGTGCCCGGTTTGAAGAATCTGAACAGGATCTGCCAGCCCCAAGCTAACAGCAAGCTTTGCCGCTTGGGCGCGAGCATCACCTTTACCTTCAGCTTGCCATTTAATTACCCATTGATCTGCATGCTCTATCACATCATCCGCTGTATGCAGCAGCTGCTCCAGTCCTGCCGCTTTGGATAAGCTCCTTCCTGCCGCCGCATTCTCTGTATATACCTGTGTAACCCCGATTAAAATTATAATAGCTGTCGCAATAATGGCTGTATTCATCCAACGACTTAACAAATGAACTCCCCCATTTCTTTCTCTCATTCTATGAATCTATCAACAGCATGCCCTCTTCCAACTGGACCTATACCCCTACACAAGCTTATGTATTTTGGCACAACAAAAAAAGCTCTTCCGCCAGTTTAGGCAGACCGAGCTTTCTATTACATCCACACTGCATATTCCTTTATATTTCAAGCTTTCTTCACTCCGCTAGTCCATTCTTATAGGCATAGATCGCTGCTTGTGTCCGGTCGTCTACCCCCAGTTTCGCAAGCAGATTCGTTACATGGAACTTCACCGTCTTAATTCCGATGATCAGTTCATCCGCAATATCCTGATTGGACTTGCCTTGTGCCAGCAAACGCAGCACATCCATCTCCCGATCAGTCAACTCCTCATGTAAAGGTGCTGCGGCCTGCGGCTGTCTAAACCGGTTCATCATTTTGGACGCAACCTGCGACTCCAGAACGGACTGTCCCCGAGCAGCTGCCCGTATTGCATCAGCCACCTCATTAGCTCTGGATGTTTTGAGCAGATAACTGAAAGCACCCGCTTCAATAACCGGATACATTTTCTCATCGTCCAGATAACTGGTCAGCACAATGACTTTACATTCCGGGTTAATTTTGAGTACTTGGCGAGTAGCTTCAATGCCGTCCATGCCATCCATAACCAGGTCCATCAGTACCACATCCGGCTTATATTCCTGAGCAAGCCGAATGCCTTCCTCTCCACTTCCAGCTTCGCCGATCACTTCGATACCGTCTTCGGTATCCAGCACAGCGGCAAGGCCTATACGCACCATCTCATGATCATCCACGAGCAGTACTCTGATCGATGTTTCCGCTTCCGTCTCCGTTTCGATTTCCGGTTCCATTGACATGTTCTACCTCGCTTTCATCGTTCATCACAGGGATTGTGATCTCAATTCGTGTTCCTTTGCCAGGTGCTGTCACGAATTGAATTGCTCCCCCGATTTCCGTAACACGTTCACGCATATTTGCCAATCCATAAGAAGCCTGCTTCTGATCATCCAGATCAAATCCCTGTCCATCATCCCGAATCAATACGCGAACTGCATCCATCCGGCGCTGCAGTCGAATCTCCATTTTCTCCGCTTTCGCGTGACGAAGCGTATTCGACATCGCTTCCTGAATGATCCGGAATAGATGATTTTCAATCCCTTTGACCAAATGAATATCTTCATCCATCTCCAGCACGATCTCCATCGGCACTTTGGTCTTCAGTTCCATCACCAGATCACGCAGCCCCTGCTCCAGATGTTTGCCTTCCAGATAGACCGGCCGCAGATGCAGCAGCAGCGCCCTCATCTCGGACTGGGCTACTGAAGCCATTTCCTCAATCAAGGCAACCTGACGCTGTGCTCGTTCAAAATCCTTCTCCATCTTTCGGCCTACCGCCGTGGCTGTCATCGAGATCGCAAACAGCTGCTGTGATACCGCATCATGCAGTTCCCTTGCCAGCCGCTGTCTTTCCTCGACGATTGCTGTAATTCTCGCTTGTTCAGCCAGCTGTGCATTGTTGGTCGATAACCTTTGGAGAGAAGATACCTGATCTTCCCACTTTTTGCCGATTCGGCCAAGCTGTTCGCTAAGCCGGCCTACATCATCCTGACCGAGGTCGGGCACGGTACGGGAAAGGGATCCCTTTTCCCACTGCAGCAGAGTCTCCGTTAATAATTCAAGCCTTCGTTTGACCCTATAGCTCTGATAAAATCCGAAGACGGCACCGATTCCAATCAGCAGCAGCAGAAGCGCCAGCCCTGATTGAATCAGATGACGCCAGCCTGCAAATGGAGCCAGGTAACCATATGTATACAATACATATAAAATGACCGCAAACACAATGAATACAAGGAGGATCCCTTCGCGCATGCTTCGGGTAACCATATCGGTATGTTTTCTGTCCCTCATCCGGGATTCCTCCTTTTCTTCAACGTTTCTTATTACTACGGATTATGAATGTTAAGGTCGCCAACAATATAAGAAATTACAAATTTTACTTTATGTTCACTGGATTCGTACCCAGGTGTTCTCCAAACCAAATTATTCATCATGCCGCTATCCTGCTCGCCCAGCAGATTAATTCGGCCAAACAGTACTGATGCCTCAATCTCTACCCCGTAATCTTCAGGCAGCGTCAGACGCACATTCCCCATTACACCCTGAAGCAGCACAATGGTATGTTTCTCCTCAGGAATGGAAAGAGACAGATCTGCATTGACCTCGCCAATGGCGTGCCACAGACTCATACTGCGCAGCCTCCAGGAGGACTGATCCCAGTAATATCGAGCCATGAAATTTTGTTTTTTCATGACGCCTTCCTTCAGATGAATCTTTTTGTTCTTGGAATAAAAATAAGCCAGAGATGCTAGTACAATTAGAAATACAATCATCAAGTTATCCAGCAGCAGCAGCGCAGCGCCAACACCGAGATAACGATAACCTTTATGTGTTTCCCCTTTTCGAACCTGAAGCATTCCCAATGTTAACAGAACGAGTGCGGCAGCCGTCAGCAGGTTCATATTTCGGTTAAACAGCATCAAAAAACCAACCACAATAATGATGACTGCAATCCAGTGACTTCGTTTACTCATGGCTGCCGCACCTCCTCTGTGAGTTTATCATCTTCATTCGACGGAAAAGCCATAGCAGGCATAACATCCTGTATGGCTTAACTTTTGCTCTACGAATCGTACATAATACACGATCTATAGAATATCATATTGTCTACCAAGCGAACAGTTATTCTTTAGAAGTATCGCCTGCTTCGTTTTTGGAACCACTGCCCATTTTGTTTTTCAGAGCCTGAAGCTGCTGATCTACTTTGAACTGTTTCTCCAGATCAACCGGATTCGTATATGTCGATCCTGTATTACGGTATGGTGCACGTGCTACGTCAGCCTCAGCTTCAAGCTGCATGATCTTCTCTTCCATGCGGTGGAATCCAAGGGAGGCACTTCCGCTTTCGATGGAATGCAGACTGTTGATCGAAGACATTTGTTTCTTGGCTTTGGCCATCTGTGCGCGGGATACAAGCTCATTGCGTTTGTTGCGCATTTTGTAGAACTCGTCTTTCATGTCGTGCAGCTGCTGCAGCAGATCTTTCGCTTGTGCTTCCGATTGAGCATGCAGTTCACGGTACTCCTCAATTTTTTGATCAAAATAGATTTTCTCTTCCAGCAATTTGCGGGCTACTTCTTCCTGACCGTTCGTCAGAGCAGCTTCAGCTTGAGACTCGCGCTGTACCGAAGTTCGTTCTGCTTCATCCAGACGCTGTTTCATACGACGCTCATTAGCCATCTGTTTAGCCACAGTAACCTCAGCCTCATGAATCTCGGCCTCCATGTCACGCAGATACTGGTTCAACATTACAATCGGATCTTCAACCTTATCCAACATATCATTTACAGATGCCTTTGTCATATCCTTAATTCGTTTAAATACTCCCATTTTACTTTTCTCCCTTCTCGTAACGAGATAGTTTTTGGCGAAGCTCTTCAACCTCTTTTTTCAGTGCCTTCTTCTCAATATCTTTCATCATGGAATCCAGTTCACTTTCGTGCTGGCTTCCTGTTCCATAAGCATTGTTATCATAGGGACGCGGGCCGGGCTGCGGTCTGCTGTTGTATCCAGGGCCAGGTCCAAAGCCGGGACCCGGTTGATGTTGACTGTTGTTAAAAGGATCTCTTGGTGCCTGATGGTCATAACCGCCATACCCTCTGCCAGGGCCGGTACCTGGGCCGTAACCATATGGATCATATGGCGGAAACGGCTCTTTCGGTACCACGAGAGCGGCGATGAAGTAAATTAACAATGTTGTGCCCCCGGTTGCAAAGATACTGATGACGAAGATGATCCGCAGCAGCGTAGAGTCCATTCCAATCGCTTCGGATATGCCGCCGATTAGACCGGTCATCATTCGGTCACGCGTTGAGCGGTATAGTTTGCTCATGTGCTTACTCCTTTCGTTTACTTATAACCTCTTCTGTGATCGGAACCATATACGTATGGATCTGCGTAGTGTGGTTCTTTGGGTACGACCAATGCCGCGATGAAGTAGATGAATAGAGATGTACCACCCGTTGCGAAGATGCTGATGAAGAAAATGATCCGAAGCAGCGTGGTACTAAATCCAAGATTTTCAGATATGCCGCCGATCAAACCTGTCAGCATACGGTTACGCGTTGAGCGGTATAATTTATTCATGTGACTACTCCTTTTTATCGTTATTGAGCTTTTGCTTCAAGCGCTCCAGCTCTTTGTCCAGTGCAGAGGATGACATGCTTCCGGATAATCCCGAATCATCCTGACCCATTCGCCGGATATCCCGGAGACTCTGTGCCTCATACTCCAAATCGGAGACTTGATCATCCAGCTTGTTAAAGATACCGGGCACGTTCTGGCCACTGTAGTTTCCTCGCTGATTCATTCGCTGCTGCAGCTGGATCGTCTGCATACGAGCGTAATAATACTGGCGTTTGCTGTACACATTCTGATACTCTGCCTTCAATTGATTGATCTGATCATCGAGTTCCTGCAGTGCTGCAGCACTCTGTGTGTACAATTCATTGTATTGATCCATTTTTTCCTCATGGAGAATTTTCTCCTGCAGGGCCAGCTTGGCGAGATGTTCCTCACCTGCCTTCAAAGCCATGGATGCCTGTTCTTCTCGTTTGCTAACCATTGCGGCAGCTTGATCTGCCTGCTGTTTCATCTGTCTTGTATGGCTTGCATATTGGTGTCGAAGCTTCTCTGCTTCTCCAATGTCTTGGCGGGTCGAGACCAGGAACTGATCAATCAGTTTAACGGGGTCCTGACTTTGCTCCAGATGTTCGTTCAGACTAGCTACGGTAATATCCCGCATTCGACGAAATACACTCATTATGTTCTGTCCCTCCTTTTACTTGATCGTAGCCTTGCTCAATAGCGGCGACGAGGATTGCGATTGCTGCTCAGCATCGAGACACCGAAGATAATCAATCCAATTGCGATAATTGGTCCCATCAGCCAAGAAAGTTTACCCAGCAGAGATACGATACCGATGATTAGAACGATCCATCCCAGCGTTACGTTTCCTCGCTTAACTCCGTAATACCCCAGTGCAATCATCACCACCGGAATCAGGTAACCCATCAGATGTCCAAGCAGAGGTGTTAACTTTCCGAAGAGAAGCAGTACACCAAGTGCAATCAGTACGATTGCCCAGCCATTTCCCTTGTTCATTCTCATAATTGTTGTTCACCGCCCTTCCCGTTAGCATTTTAATTATCAACTTCATCCTGCTTGTTGTTCACTTCATTCCTGCATCGGTTGAATCAATCATTTGTTTCTGACTTGCTTGTTTGCTGCTGTGTTTCTTGTTTAACCTTATGTCCTTATTCTAGGGGATTCTGCGACTTTTCAAAACAGACTGCGGACGGTTTTTGAACCTAGACTCAGGTCGGGGATCCGCTTGGACCTTGGACTGTCCGTAGGCCAGACCCGGTATATTCGCACCATGATAAAGCCCTTCGGATACTGATTATTACCCATAAACCGATGTCCCTTCACGGAAGGCCGTCAGCTTAGTAGGAAAAACGCCGTTGTCTCTCTAACGACGTACATCACATGTTTTTTGTTTCGATAATTACTTTTTTATCCAAATAAACAAAATTTAGATTGTTCTAATTGAAAGCGTTTACTAAAATATAGAAGAAACCTCTATCACATCAAGGAATCAAGGAGTGGACCTGTGCGAACAATAAGTTATCTTCAGAAAATGATTATCTTCGGGCTGCTGTTAAGTATCGTGCCGATCCTGTTGACGGGAATTGCTGCTTTCATTTACTCTTCCAACCAAAGTGAGCTGCATCGAACACAAACCAATCAGCAGCTGCTTGAACAGCTGCAGTCCAATGTGGAACATAAGCTCGCTGCGGTTAGTTATATGTTGGATCAAGCTGTACGCTCTCCAATCACACTCCGTTCCCTCTCGGCCCCGAATCCGGATCAGCGGATTGGCCGGCTGCGGGCGGACGTGATACAGACAGAGTTTCAGCATATGAAGTCATGGGAACCTTTGCTGGATATTATACTGGTCAACCAGTCTCAAGATTGGCTTATTGATCATGTCGGCTTCTATGCTAACACCCGCTTTCCGTTATCCCTCCCGATGAAAGAGCTGGTTGCAGACACATTAACCTCTGGATGGCAGCTTGCACCCTCGTCCATATTTAATAATGAGAAGGATAACGAGCAGCGCATCTCCAGTGAGCAGGCTTCCGACCCAGCTTGCAATTATCATATTACGCTTGCAAGAACTATTCCTGATGTAAAAGAATCTTCCAATGCAGCGCTGGTCGCCGGAATTCCGGCATGTTTCATGCAAAATCCGCTGGGACAATCTGCCGCAACTGAATTTGCTTCTTCTCGTTTAATCATTATAAATCGAGAGCAGCGGATCATCACTCACCCGGATGCATCCTATATTGGACAACCTTTATCTGCTATAAGTATGGAGGATCAAACAAACGGTGAAACCATTAAAATGTTAACACCTGTAACTTATTCAGAAGCGTTTGCCGAGCGTGAAGTGCGGTTTGCCAATACAGATTATTCGATAACTTACAGTTCTCCTACACTAAAGGGCTGGACATATATTCTCATCTCCCCTGAGAACACACTGACCAAGGAATATATCGAGATCGGGTTCCAGACGCTGTATCTCAGTACAGCACTGCTCTTGATTTCGCTGCTGCTCGCATGGCTGGGCTCTAGACGAATGCTCGCCCCTATCAGGCGCATTCTTGCTCAATTAGGCGAGAATATGATCATTATCGGGAATGGGCATACCGTTCTGCCGAATCAAAAAATAGTGAAACAACCCGATGAGCTGGAACAGATTCGATTGGGTGTCACTCGGTTATCCAATGCTCGTTCCCAGTTGGAATCGACATTAAATCAGCAGCAGGGCCAGATTCGCACGTACTTTATGATGCAGCTGCTTCAAGGCAGGATCCACTTGAATACTTTACATGACTCATTACGTGAACAAGGTTATACCTTACAGCTTGAGGCATGGAAGCATACTGCCGTTGCTGTAATACAGCCTGAACTTTTGAATCACAAAAGATATACGATGGAAGATCGATCTCTTCTTTTATTTGCGCTTCAAAACATACTTCAGGAAAGCATTAAACCTGAACAACAAATGCTCCCCATTGTTGTGGAGCAAAATATTGTAACGGTGGTGGGCACAAATGAAGGAGATAAGACGACGTTCTGTAAGCAGCTTCTGCTGCTGACCGAACAGCTGCAGCAGCAGATACATGAGGTGCTGGACTTGAAGGTCAGTATCGGCCTGAGCCAGCCACACCTTTTAATGAACCATATTCCTCAGGCATACAATGAAGCGATGGAAGCATTGACACATCGGCTGCGGCTTGGGACAGGCATTATTATTCAATACGAACAGCATGACCTCGCTTCAACAGCGTGGCTAATGATTTATCCGGAGACACTTGAATATTCACTGCTTCAGTCGATTCAACAGGCGGACGAGACCGCTGCCGCCATACAACTGACCGAGATGCTCAACACCCTCTTTTCAATGGAATGTGCTCCGGGAGAGTATCAGACCGCTCTGATGCGGCTGTTGACACGTATCCTGCAGTTGGCTCAGGAATCCGGTATTCCGTTCGGACAAATCTGTCAAGGTCACCGTTCTCTTTTCCGTGAGCTTCACGTTTTGCAATATGCAGCTGAGATCGAGCATTGGTTTAATCATCAGGTGATTCTGCCAATCATTCACATTTTCAAAGAAAGGCAGTACGCACAATATCAGCACATTTCAGAGAAGATCATCGCCATCATCCAGCAGGATTATGACAAAGACCTCACGCTCGATGAATGTGCGATACGGCTTCATTACAATGCCAACTATCTAAGCAGCGTTTTCCGGAGAGAGACCGGGGCTTCTTTCAGCGAATATTTAACCAGATACCGGTTAAACATTGCAAAAAAGTGGCTGGACGAAAGTGACTGGACAGTAAAGGAAATTGCCGAACGGCTTCGTTATACAAATCCGCAAAACTTCATTCGTTCCTTTAGAAAGTGGGAGGGAATGACTCCCGGGAGGTACCGGGAGCATAAGAAACATTCTGAACGGGCTGTGAGAGGTTAGTGTTCTATCGCAAGAGATATTTGTTATTACTCATCAGAATCATGGATTTAGGGCCTCATGCCAGTTTCAGGCATGCCGCAGACCAACCAAGTCATGAATCAGGAATAGGACGCCATATGCTGGAAGCTGCATTACCTTTGGACTGGAGGCACTGTTTTCATATGAGCTTGTTCAAGCTGTATCAGCATTTTACCAAACCTTGCTCCTCGCGAGAAGGAGACCACGCCGTCTGGGTAAGTGTCACGGATGTATTTTTCAGCTTTATTTAATGCTGCTGCATCCGTTGGCATTTCATAGGTATGCAGCCATTCAGGCAGTTTTTGGATCAATTCCTCTGTCCGAATCTCAAAATCGTTTACTTCTCTTGTAATAATCATCGTATATGAATATCCCTTAAGGTAAAGCAGCTGCTGGAGGAATGCCATATCGCCTGCCTTGTAAGGAGCATGCACACCAAGCACCACTCTCAGCTCATCCATAAGCGTATGCTCTTTGGCACCTGCGATCAAACTGATATACACATACTTTCGGGCACAGTTAATGGCCTGCTCAATTGTTTCCCAATCCGACATGGCCGGACACATCGACGCAAACACGATATCATACTGCTTCTCCCAGCCTTTATCCTGTATCGATATTTCTTCAAATCGCTCACATACAATCGTGATGTCTTTTTCCAAGTCAGCGGGGATGGTTTCCTTCATTAGCGAGACAAGCAGCGGGGATGGTTCAACTGCCGTGACCGAAGCCCCTTTTGCTGCAAATGGGATCGTAAATATACCAGAAGCTGCTCCCACGTCCAATATCGAAGCCCCCTCAAATGTGACTCCCTGATTCTCAATCCAGCCCATGATGCGTGCTGAACGATCTCTGCCTTCCTCCGTAAACGACTGGTCATGATAATTCCTCGCCCATCGCTCGAAGGCTTCCTCTGTATCAAACGGGGCACTTTTGGGCTTATATCTTGAACTTCTTGGTCGGTCCTTCCACGCTTGTTCCCACACATCGAGGTCAAATAGCATATCTGCGTTTGCTGTAAACGGTCGAGTTGTCAGCTTCTTCACTTCCTTTTATATTATAGACTTAATATATCTACAATAGACCTAATCAGTATATACGTCAACCCTTATCCAGTGTGAATAAAAATTTCTCTCACGCAATGCTTCAATAATATCCTTTCATCATGCGCATCAATAACCTAACTAACTTCAAATCGGGTGAGGATGAATTTAAATGTAAAAAAAAACAACCTATGAGATATGGAATCCTCAAGAGTGCTGTTTCAGAAAACCTATGCTCAGCCCAATGGCTTTAGGATGAACATCGGGTCGACCATATACATGCTTAATAAAAGTGAGCTCATTCACAGCCGTTTGTTCGTATCGCTAAATATCAATTCGTAGGTGAGCTGAGAGCTGCACTGTTATAAATGATAGGGAGTGACTTGCTCCACTCCATACTTTCTGTAAGAAAGGTTGAACAATTGAGGCCTGTTTTCCATCTTGTTTACCGATAATACTTTTGAAGGATTAATTTCATAAACTTTCTTAGTTTTATCCAGTGAGTGCACTCTCGGGAAAAGATGAATTAGCTGTAGTCGTATCAGTTAAGATCCATATTAAAAAAATCAGCATACACGATAGTAACAATACTAGCCTTTTAAAAAAACAACTCTTTACAATAATAAAGGCTGGGTTTTAATCCAGCCTCAGTATAGCGCGGAGATTCATAAGCGCTATTAGTATATTTTTGTATTCTTTGGTTTAACGGATTTATTAACAGATGTGATTCCTGTGAAAAGTACCTCTTAGATTTGATTCCATTTTTTAGAATTTAAGATTTACATCTAGCAGTTATGAATACTGATTGTGGAATTTGTTGTGATAACAGTAGTTATCGGTCCGATTGTTGTTGTGATCATTGCTTCTACCGTATCACCTTTACCATCTGCTTCATGTGCTAATTTTTGCAGTTCCAAGACTTCATTCATCCTCTCACCTCCTATTTCGAATTTAAGGCATTCATTCTGCAATCATGTTCAGCGGAATCCCCATGTTGTTGAATTTTGTTCTTTCCAGAAATTCATCTGAATTTACCAAAGGCATCCAGTAAACGGGGTTTTCTTTGACAATCCCCATTAGTGCTAATATTATACCTGAGCTTCCTGTATAAATATCATCGGCTAATCTATACGAAAATTGTCCTGGGTATACATAATATCCATTCTTCTCAATTAAGAATATATTAAGTAAATTTAGAATTTCGCTGATCATTTTCTTGCGCTGCTCAACGCACTTCACCATGGGAGGAAGTAATAGGAAGCTGCCTGCTCCATCAAATAGGCCTCCACTGATTGTGGAAATTGTCTTTGATAATTGTAAAATAGCATCCATCTCTTCTCTATAAAGATCTTGTCCACTCACATGATTTAAGTACCATATAGATAGTGCAATTCCAATAGATCCGCCTGAAAGGTATGGTAATAGGCGATTTCTTTTGTCCAAAGTTTGTAATACACCCGTCGCATTATCTTTTTGGGTTTTTTCCAGATCTTCTTGGATCAATGACTCCGCCTGATTCAAATATTTCTGATCATAGGTAACTGAATAAAGTGCAGAATAGAACAGAGATACACCAGATAATCCATCAATTGCGCCTATCTCCACTGCCATCCAATCATTAAATTTTAACGATCCAGCCTTGACTCTATTAATTTCAATTAATTCTTCTATCTCTTTAGCAAATTGCAAATGTTCACTATTACCAGTTTCAAGATATAAACTAATCACGAACAATCCAATTCCTGAAAGACCTGACCGTAAAGAAATGTTTGATTGATGAATATTGTCTCTAAGAAGTTTTAATTCATATAATACCGTTTCTTTGCAGCCTTTATCATAAAGTAAAGCCCAAGTTCCTGTTTTCCCTGTTAATAATCCATTGTCTTCAATTTGTGATACATTCTCTAATAAATAATTTTCTATCCAATTATCTATTTCAATCGTGCTGATGTTATTTTTATGTAGAGTAAAGGCCGCGCCGCTTCCTCCAGTTAAGAAGTTATATTTCCCATCAATCATCTCAAATTGTCGGATGTCACCATTAATGAGCCTTTCATCACTTGTTAAGTTATCTTGAACGCCACATATTAACTTACTTAAGATAGAATTTACGTTGAGGTCAATTGTCCGATCATTCAAATCAATATCTTTAGGGCTATACTTTTGGTAAGCATTGATTCTTTGATCACATTTATCCTGCATATCTAAAATGAAATTATAAAAGGGAGCTTCATAATTTTCTCTAATCCAACTGAGATGGTTATATTGAAGATATCCTTCTAAATCCTCTGAGGTCAAGACAGGAAGAGCTAAATTCCTGGAGAGCCTTTTTAAAGCAAACCAATCTCGTGCACCACTAACCTTCATCTCCCGAGATACAAATCCAAGTGTGCCCATACTCATCTTTTCTTCAGAATGTACAGGAGCAGCGGTTTCAAAATCAATGATACTAACGGTCAGATCCTCAGCTAGCATTATATTCGCTGGTTGCAAATCACCCATAGCTACACCATGACTATGCAATTCGTCTATTATGGCGAATATCTGCAGCAATATCTTCTTAACGTGATTCGCGTGGTTTCTCAGATCATCCTTATTACCGAAATAGGGGAATTTTTGCGCAAGCCATTTCCTTAAATCTTGTCCTTCAATAAATTCCTCAACTAAAAAATAATGCTCCCATTCCTTAAAATAATCGATTATATTGACAACGCCAGATACATCTTTAAGCTTGCTCAGAGCATCATACTCTTTTTTTTGCCTTGTTAATGCGTCCTGAGCAACCCCATCTAAACCAGCATTTGGTCTGGCTTCCTTAATAATAACCTTCAAATCATCCTTTTTTCGAGTAGCGAGATACACTCCGCCAGCGTTACTATAGCTGATTGCTGCTTCAATCTTATACCTTGCTAAATTTTCAGTCTTCATATCTCCTGAATTATTAATAGAATTGAGATAATCGTCGAAATCCTTCACAAAGTCAGGAACATGATAAAAGGGAGTCCTTTGATCCTCAATTAAATTACCTTTCTTATCCCTGATACAATGTTGACCGGATTCATTGAGTATACGTCTAAATCCTCCATACCTATAAAATACATTGCTGGTTTTCCATCTCTTATCACTAAGAATATAAGGTCCTTTCTTAAAGTCTTGAGTAGCTAAGGAAAGTGTTTCTAACAATTCAAGGAATACTTCATTGCTCCTAGGATAGATTGTTATAAACTTACCGGAAGAAGCGCGATTCGCATTTTTTGAATTCAGTTCAAAGAAGCTTTGTCTATCCTTTAAATGCTTGAAATCAATATTAATCTCTATGCATATCCGTGCAACCTTCTTTAGAACATCCTGACATTCCTCTAATAATGCTGTTATGTGAATTTTCCAACCTTGATCTGGTATATTTTCCCCTTTGAAGTGGTAATACTTCCATACAGAATCAATTTCTGTTTTCAATGTATATGTATCTGGAACTTCATCTAGTTCATAGGTATATGCCTTGTCACTAATCTCCATCTTCCCATAATATTCGGACATCGGTTTCAAATACTTATGATATAACATGTTACCTTGCATTAAGGTATACCTCCGTTTTGATACTTCAAAGATATCCGGACCAAACTAAAATTGCGCTTCGAAGTTCATGAGATGATGAAGAGCAGCAAGTACATCTTGTTGTGAAAGGAATTAATGAGGCACTCATGGTGAAGGATTTATCGACAACAAAAACCAAATTTTAAAACGTGTCGTTCTTATTTCATATTATACAATATATTATTATTTATTTAAATATTTTCCATCATCTTTCTAAATAAAATATTTAAATGAACAGGTATGGTTGATAAAACTTATTTCTCTTTCACAACTAATAGCGATCTTGCTTCGTCCGAAAAATGCAAGTATAAGGCATCTATAAGAACTTCATCAGTTCGATTTTCAAGTGTGGGCAGACCTCCAATAAAATCATTTCCATCATCTAGTCGAGACTTTTAAAATTTCACAATAGTACCCTGAACCCCATAGCAATTTTATGTTCATACGACCTAATTGAATCAGGTACTAAAACCAAATCAGGACCACCCGTCCAACGGGTGGTTTGCTCTTGGGGTATAACCCCCTGTTGCCAAACTGCGCCTAAAGACGCTAGCCTGACAGCAGGGCTGTTCAGGCTCAGTGTAATTTGTCTCTTTCACTTACCAGTAAACTGGTTTTACTTCTTTTTGCTTCGATTACTGCTGAATGGATCTTCGTATTCTTTTACACTCAGCTTATCTACCGCCTGATCATGTGCTTCTTGCTCACGAATATACTTTCTTACGGTTGCTTCATTTAGACCCACTGTGCTCACATAGTACCCTTCGGCCCAAAATTTTCGATTTCCGTATTTATACTTAAGCTGGGCATGTTTTTCGAAGATCTTGAGCGAACTTTTTCCCTTTAGATATCCCATAAACGTGGAGACCGCAATTTTTGGAGGGATGGCTACTAACATATGGACATGATCGGGCATCATGTGACCTTCTATGATTTCGACTCCTTTGTACTTGCACAAACGTTTAAAGATTTCGATTAAATCTCTTCTCACTTGATTATAGATTTCTTTCCGTCTATACTTCGGGGTGAACACAATGTGGTACTTACACATCCACTTTGTGTGAGCTAGGCTGTAGCTCTTGGTTGCCATGAATGACCATTCCTTTCTTTTTGAGCCTGAACATCTCAATTGTATTGGAATGGTCATAATGGTCAAACCCTTCATCCCTCCACCCGCATAGCGGGTGGTTTTTTGTTTCGCGCGTTTCACGCACTCAACTGGCTAAAGCCATAATAAAAAAGAGTTCATTAGAGATAGTCTCTAATGAACTCTTTTATTAATACCGGCGAGAGGACTCGAACCTCCACGGTTTCCCACTCGATTTTGAGTCGAGCGCGTCTGCCATTCCGCCACGCCGGCTTATTTTGCTGTGTGCATATACTAAAAATATGCTGGAGGCGCCACCCAGATTCGAACTGGGGATAAAGCTTTTGCAGAGCTGTGCCTTACCACTTGGCTATGGCGCCTTATTATGGAGCGGACGACGGGAATCGAACCCGCGACCCTCGCCTTGGCAAGGCGATGCTCTACCGCTGAGCCACGTCCGCGTAATGGCTGGGGATATAGGATTTGAACCTATGCATGACGGAGTCAAAGTCCGTTGCCTTACCGCTTGGCTAATCCCCATTAGATAACAAAGGGGCGATCGAGGGGAATTGAACCCCCGAATGCCGGATCCACAAACCGGTGCGTTAACCACTTCGCCACGATCGCCATATAGAATACATTCATTAAATTATAATTGGCAGGGGCAGCAGGAATTGAACCCACACCAACGGTTTTGGAGACCG